>NZ_KB906175.1:0-79837 GCF_000381205.1 Thioalkalivibrio sp. ALE11
CCGGCCCTGCATCCTTCATCCCTTCCGCGCTAAACTGGTTCATGACCTGCCCCCTCGATATTGGCTCTGTGTTGAAGGTGGTTGTCCCAACCCCGAGAACATAACCCACGCTCTCGAGGTCGGGCAGGTCAATCCATCATGTCTACGGGCATGTTCACGGGCGCCTGCGGCGATGTTCGAATCCCTCCGGCTATGGGGGGCATGCATAGAAAAGGGGCCGCGTGGGCCCCTTTTTTCGCGTGCAAGCACGCTCCTGCGGAATTCTGGCGGAGAGGGAGGGATTCGAACCCTCGGTACGCTCGCGCGTACAACGGTTTTCGAGACCGCCCCGTTCGACCACTCCGGCACCTCTCCGTGCTCCGGCCCGGTCGGTTGTTGCGACCGTCGCCAGTAGCGCTGCGCATCCTAGCAGATTCGGAGGCGGGGGCGGTAGGGTTGCCGTGGATAATCGGCGAGGGAACCCGGCTCCCGCATGCGGGCCGCCCGCATGGCGCGCTTCAGGATCGGCGGTTCAGGGCATCAGGCGGGTGATTTCCCAGTGTTCGCCGTTGTGATGGTAGGTGAAGCGGTCGTGCAGGCGACTGGCGCGGCCCTGCCAGAATTCGAAGAGCTCGGGCGCGAGGCGGTAGCCGATCCAGGCCGGGTCGCGGGGGACGTTGCCGTCGGGGTACTGCTGTTCCAGGTCCTTCACGCGCTGCTCCAGGGTGGCGCGGTCCTCCACCGGCTGGCTCTGCAGGGAGGCGGCGGCGGCCAGCCGGCTGCCGCCCGGCCGCTGGCTGAAGTAGTCGTCCGCGAGTTCGGCGGGCAGGGCGCTGACGCTGCCCTCGACGCGGATCTGGCGTTCGGTCTCGGGCCAGTAGAACAGCAGCGCGGCGCGGGGGTTCTCGGCGAGGTCGCGGCCCTTGTGGCTGCGCGAGTCGGTGTACCAGCAAAGGCCTTCGCCCTCGAAATGCTTGAAGAGGACGATGCGCGCCGAGGGCTGGCCGTCGGCGTCGGCGGTGGCCAGGGTCATGGCGGTGGGATCGGGGTTGCCGGCCTCGCGCGCTTCTTCCAGCCAGCGGGCCAGCAGCTGTGCGGGCTCCGGGGTCAGGTCGCTGCGGCGCAGCTCGGCGCGGGTGTAGTCGCGGCGGGTGTTGCGGTGGTCGACCTGGTTCATGCGGGGCTCCCGGGGGCAGTGGCACGATTCCTCATGATACGCCCCCGGGCGTCATCGCGCCCAGACGGGGCGGCCGGGTCGGGCGGTTTGCGCCGGGGTGCGGGTTTGTGGGTTCATGTCGGGTGAGCCGGACAACCCGACAGGAGGACACGATGAGCCGACCCGTGATTGCGGCACTGGAACCGCGTGGCGTGGAGCTGGAGAAGGGGAAGGAGTACTACTTCTGCCGCTGCGGACGTTCGGCGAACCAGCCGTTCTGCGACGGTTCCCACGCGGGGACGGGCCTGGGCCCGCTGGCGTTTACCGCGCAGGAGGATGGCGAGGCGTTTCTGTGCCAGTGCAAGCAGTCGGGCAATCTGCCCTATTGTGACGGTACGCACGCCGGGCTGGACGCGCAGGTCGGGGAGGCGCCGGAACCGGCGTCGGAGCCGGGCGGGAACGCCGGGAACGGCGGATCCGACGCGCCGCCCGATCCGCGCGCGACCGCGACCGAGCCGCATGTCGAGTTCATCCATGCGCTGGCGCGCGACGGCCTGGACGGGCTGGGTGCCCACGGACCGACGGTGGCGATGGGCGTGCCGCGCGACGACCTGCCGGGCTGGGATGCGCTGCAGCTGCTGGCGGCCCAGCTGGCGAGCCGGCCGCTGGAGGCCGGGGCGGAGGTGGCCACCGAGCTGGTGATCGGGCCGCAGGCGCAGCGGCCGCTGCGGCTGTCCATGCCCTGGCTGGTGACCGACATGAGCTACGGCTCGCTGTCGCGCGAGGCGCGTCTGGCGCTGGCACGCGGCGCGGAGCTCGCCGGCACCGGGGTGTGTTCCGGCGAGGGCGGCATGCTGCCGGAGGAGGCGGAGGCCGCCTCGCGCTACCTGTTCGAGCTGGGGCCGGCGCATTTCGGTTACGACGATTCCGTGCCCGAACGCGTGCAGGCCTTCCATTTCAAGGCCGGGCAGGCGGCCAAGACCGGCGTGGGCGGCGTGCTCCCCGGTTCCAAGGTGACCGACGAGATCGCGGCCGCGCGCGGGATCGAGGCCGGACGGGACGCGGTGTCGCCACCCGCCGATCCGGGGCTGCGCACGCCGGAAGATTTCCGCCGCTTCGCGGACGACGTGCGCCAGCGCTCCGGCGGCATCCCGGTCGGGTTCAAGCTGGCCGCGCACCACATCGAGGCGGACATCGATTTTGCCCTGGAGGCCGGTGCCGACTACATCATCCTCGATGGTCGCGGCGGGGGCACCGGCGCCGCGCCGGCGCTGCTGCGCGACCACATGGGGGTGCCAACCATCCCGGCGGTGGCGCGTGCACGCCGGCACATGGATGCCACCGGGGCCTCGGGCCGCGTGACGCTGCTGGTGACCGGCGGGCTGCGCACCCCGGCGGACTGGGTCAAGGCCCTGGCGCTGGGCGCCGACGGCGTGGCCCTGGGCAACGCCGCGCTGCAGGCGATCGGCTGTGTGGGGGCGCGCATCTGCCACACCAACCAGTGCCCGACCGGCGTGGCCACCCAGGATCCGCGGCTGCGTGCGCGCCTGGATGTGGAGACCGGGGCGGCGCGTCTGGGCCGGTTCCTGACCGATGGCACCGAACTGGCGCGGGTGCTGGCGCGGGCCTGCGGTCATGCGCGGCTGGAGGATTTCGGCCCCAACGATCTGTCGACCTTCGATCGCGATCTGGCCCGTCTGGCCGGGGTGCAGTACGCCGGCGTGCGCGACGCGCAGCACGTCTGAAGCCCCTGCCGCGCGCGGGTCGGGTTGAAGCCCGGGCCGCGCGCGCGTGTAATGGGTAATTACCCGATCGCAGTGCTCCGGAATCCCCGGAACGAGGCCGCATGTCCGCTTCCGTACCCGTTATCGCCGACGAGACCGTGCCCGGTCTGTTCGACCGCCGTCCGTACTGGGCCAAACGCTTCGGCACGGCGCCGTTCCTGCCGACCACGCGCGAGGAGATGGACCAGCTCGGCTGGGATTCCTGCGACATCGTGCTGGTCACCGGGGATGCCTATGTCGACCATCCCAGCTTCGGCATGGCCATCATCGGCCGGCTGCTGGAGGCGCAGGGCTTTCGCGTCGGCATCATCGCCCAGCCCGACTGGACCTCGGCCGAGCCGTTCCGCGCGCTGGGGCGGCCGAATCTGTTCTTCGGCGTGACCGCCGGGAACATGGACTCGATGGTCAACCACTACACCGCGGAACGGAAGAAGCGCTCCAACGACGCCTATACCCCCGGCGACGTGCATGGCAAGCGCCCCGACCGCGCGGTGATCGTGTACAGCCAGCGGGTGCGCGAGGCCTTCCGCGACGTGCCGGTGGTGATCGGCGGGATCGAGGCGAGCCTGCGGCGCATCGCCCATTACGACTACTGGCAGGACAAGGTGCGCCGCTCGGTGCTGCTGGATTCGCGCGCGGACATCCTGCTGTTCGGCAACGCCGAGCGCGCGCTGGTGGAGCTGGCGCATCGCGTGGCCGGGGGCGAGCATCCGCGCGAGATCAACGATCTGCGCGGCACCGCGTTCCTGCGTGACCGGGTGCCGGGCGATCACGTGGTGCTGGATTCCTCCGAAGTGGATACCCCGGGGCCGGTGGATGCGAACCCGGATCCCTATGCGGAGACCTCGGCGCAGGCCTGCGCGAGCGGGCAGGAATCCGGCACGCAACCCGGATCCGGGGGCGATGCCGAAGCGCAGGTCGTGCGCTTCCACCGCGAGATCCCGAAGGGCACGCCGCGCAGCCGCACGGTGATCCGCCTGCCGGCCTTCGAGCAGGTGAAGGGCGACGCGGTGCTGTACGCCCATGCCTCGCGGGTGATGCACCTGGAGACCAACCCGGGCAACGCGCGGGCGCTGGTGCAGCGCCACGGCGACAAGGAGCTGTGGCTCAACCCGCCGCCGGTGCCGCTGTCGACCCCGGAGATGGACGCGGTGTTCGATCTGCCCTATGCGCGCGCCCCGCATCCGTCCTACGGCGATGCGCGCATCCCGGCCTGGGAGATGATCCGCTTCTCGGTGAACATCATGCGCGGCTGCTTTGGCGGCTGCACCTTCTGTTCCATCACCGAGCACGAGGGGCGCATCATCCAGAGCCGCTCGGAGGACAGCATCCTGCGCGAGATCGAGGAGATGCGCGATCGCGTGGAGGGCTTTACCGGCGTGGTCTCGGATCTGGGCGGGCCCACCGCGAACATGTACCGCCTGGCCTGCAAGGATCCCGAGATCGAGAAGAACTGCCGGCGCCTGTCCTGCGTGTATCCCGGGATCTGCTCCAATCTGAATACCGACCATGCCCCGCTGATCCGCCTGTATCGCAAGGCGCGCGAGCTGCCGGGGGTGAAGAAGGTGCTGATCGCCTCGGGTCTGCGCTACGACCTGGCGATCGAGTCGCCGGAGTACGTGAAGGAGCTGGTGACGCACCATGTCGGCGGGTATCTGAAGATCGCCCCGGAGCACACCGAGGAGGGCCCGCTCGGTCACATGATGAAGCCGGGGATGGGTACCTATGACCGCTTCAAGGCGATGTTCGACAAGTATTCGAAGGCGGCGGGCAAGGAGCAGTACCTGATCCCGTACTTCATCGCCGCGCATCCGGGCACCACTGACGAGGACATGCTCAACCTCGCGCTGTGGCTCAAGCGCAATGGCTTCCGTGCCGACCAGGTGCAGGCCTTCCTGCCCAGCCCCATGGCCCTGGCCACCGCGATGTGGCACACCGGGCGCAACCCGCTGCGGGGTGTGCGGCGCCGGGCGGATTCACGGCTTTCCGTGGCCCGCGGGGCGCGGGCGCGGCGGCTGCACAAGGCGTTTTTGCGCTATCACGACCCGGATAACTGGCCGCTGCTGCGTGATGCGCTAAAGCGCATGGGTCGGCGCGACCTGATCGGCAACGGCAAGCACCACCTGATCCCCACCTGGCAGCCGGCGGGTACCGGGGGCAAGGGGGGCAGCAAGGGCGGCGGGGCGCGACCGGCCGCCGGCGGGCGCGTGACCCGCGGCGGCAAGGCGCTTCGGCAGCGCGGCGGCGAGGTGCGTACCCAGCACCTGGGCGTGGAGAAGGCCGCACGGCCGGCCCCGACCGGCCGCAAGCCGGGCCGCAAGGGCGGCCCGAAGAAGGGGCCGGGCAAACGGTAGGGGGCCGGCCCTCCGGCCGATCGGGGGCAGGTCCGGTGCCGGATCGGCCAGGGGCTGGCCTCCTACGGACGGTTCGGGGAGCGGTAGGAGGCCGGCCCCCCGGCCGATCGGGGCCGGAATCAGCCGTCGTAATCCGGGGGCAGGGGGCGGATCGGGAGGTGGCCTTCCAGGCGCAGGTTGTGGCCGGTGATGGCCGGGTCGCCGGGGTCGAGGAAGTAGAGATACGGGCCCACGGTGTCCTCGGGCGCGGGCAGGCTGGCCGGGTCTTCGCCGGGGTAGTGCGCGCGGCGGAAGCGGGTGCGCACCGGGCCGGTGTCCACGCCGTTGACGTGGATGAAGCCGCCTTCGTGACGGTGTTCGCGGTGCAGGATCTCCAGCAGGCTGTCCTGCGCCGCCTTGGCCATGCCGAAGGCGCCCCAGTAGGCGCGGCTGGCGTCCTGGGTGGAGATCACCAGACTGCCGGTCGGGCTGGCTTCCAGCAGCGGAATGACCGCCTGCACCAGGAAGAACGGCCCGTTCAGGTTGGTGTTGACGACCTTGAACCACAGTTCCGGGTCGTACTGCTTCAGCGGGGTGAGGGTGCCGGCCCACCCGGCATTGAGGACCACGCCGTCGAGCCGGCCGAGCGAGTCGCGGATGCTCTCGGCCATCTCGCCGTAATCCTTGACCGTGGCCCCCTCGTGGTTGAGCGGGTAGATCGCCGGCTGCGGGTGCCCGGCGGCCTCGATGGCATCGTACACGCGCTCCAGGCCCTTGATGTCCTTGTCCAGCAGGACCACCACGGCACCGGCGGCGGCGCAGGCCTCGGCGATCTGGCGCCCGATGCCGTCGGCCGCGCCGGTCACCAGGATCACGCGGTCGGCAAAGGCGCCGGGTTCGGGCCGATAGTCGATCAGCTTCGGGATGTCGAGCGGGGTGTCGGTCAAGAGAGGTCCTCCATGAGCAGATGCGCCGATTCTAAACCGGAGCGCACCGCGGCTTCGAGGGTGGATGGCAGGCCGGGGATCAGATAGTCCCCGGCGAGCAGCAGATCCCGGCGCGCGGTACGCGGTTCGGGACGGCGGGTGTCGATGCCGGTGCGGGCATCAAAGGTCGCGCGGCGTTCGCAGACCGCGTGCTGCGCGACCGGGGTGTCCAGTCCGGGCACGCAGCGTGCGAGTTCGTCGGCCACCGTCGCGCAGCGGGTGTCGGCGTCCATCGGTGCGGCATCGTCGGCGGCCGAGGTAACCACGGCCACCCATTCCGGATGCCCGGCGACCCGGCGCGGCACCGCCCACTGGCCATACTGCCCCAGCAGGCCGAGCAGCGGCGGCAGTTCCGCCGGGAGCGGGTGCGGATAACGCAGGTATACGGTGCAGATGCTGCGCGCACCCAGTTCGTTGATGCGGTCGCGGGTGTCGTCCAGATCCTCGTCGGGCGGGAGCAGCCCGGCGGCCGCCGCCGGGGTGGTGGCCAGGATCACGGCACGTGCCTCGATGCGTTGGCCCCCGCGATCCTCCAGCGTGACCGGCGATGCCCCCGAACCGGTCGGGTCGGGTGCCCCGGGTGCCCCGCGTGCCGTGATCCGCCGGACGCGTCGCCCGAGGTCGATCGTGGCGCCGTGCTGGCGCAGTTCGGCGACCGCCGGTTCCGGGTAGATCGCCCCCAGCGGCTGCGCCGGCAGCAGCAGGCGAGCCGCCTCCGGGCCGTGGGTCAGGGCCTCACGCAGCACCTCGCGGAACACCCGCGCCGAGGCGCTGCGCAGCGGGGTGTTCATGACCGCCAGGCACAGCGGCTCCCACAGGCGTTCGATCAGCGCGGGCGGCTGGTGGTGGTACTGCAGCCAGGCGCGCACCGGTCGGTCCTGATGCAGCGGGCCGTGCAGCAGGCCGACCGCACCCAGGGTGGCGCGCAGCCGTACGCCCAGCGGTTCGGTTTTCAGGGCGGCGTACAGCGCGCGGCCCAGCGCCGGCAGGCGCGGTGAGGCGGGATTCAGGCGCAGGGCCTCGGTGCCGTCGGCGGCACGCAGTTCCAGACCGAAGGGCAGGGCGTGGAAGGCCTGCTCCGGGTCGACGCCCACCGAGCGGATCTGTGCCAGCGCCGCTTCGCAGGCGCCCACCAGGATGTGCTGGCCGTTGTCCAGTGTGGTCCCGTCCAGGGTCAGGCTGCGGGCGCGGCCGCCGACCACCGCTGCGCTGTCCAGCAGGTGCACCGGGTGGCCGGCGCGCGCCAGCGCGAGCGCGGCGGTGAGGCCGGCCCAGCCGGCCCCGACCACCGCCACCGGACGGGCGTCGGACGCGACGGACACGCGGGCTCAGCCGCGCCGGCGTTCGCGGCGCAGGCGGCGGTAGGTGCGCCAGGCGATCCACAGCTTGCGCAGCGGGGTCAGGTGCACCCGGTGCTCCAGCACGCGGTAGCCGTCATCGGCGATTTCGTCCAGCAGGCGGCGGTAGATCGCGGCCATGATCAGGCCCGGGCGCTGGGCGTAGCGGTCCGCTGCCGGCAGTTCGGCCTCGGCCTTGTCGTAGTAGCGCCGGGCGCGTTCGGCCTGCTCCGCGAACAGCGCGCGGTGGCGGTCGTCGGTGAGGTTGCGCTGGAACTCCTCCGGGCGTACGCCGTGTTTCTGCAGTTCGTCCATCGGGATGTACACCCGCCCGCGCATCGCGTCCTCGTGCACGTCACGCAGGATGTTGGTCAGCTGCAGGGCCATGCCGAGATCGTGGGCGTACTTGAGCGTGCCGCGCTCGGTGAAGCCGAAGATGTGCGCGGAGAGGATGCCGACCACGCTGGCCACGCGGTAGCAGTACAGCGACAGCGTGGTGAAATCGGGGTAGCTGTCGTAGTCGAGATCCATCTGCATGCCGTCGATGATCTCGTCGAAGTACTCGCGACCCAGATCGAACGGGGCCAGATGCGGCTGCAGCGCGCGGGTGATGGGGTGCTGCGGGTCGCCGTCGTACAGCCGTTCGATCTCGCCGCGCCACCAGTCCAGCTTGGCGCGGGCCACGGCCTCCTCGCTGGTCTCGTCGACCACGTCGTCCACCTCGCGGCAGAAGGCGTACAGCGCGGTGATCGCGCGACGGCGGTCGTCTTCGAGGAAGCGGAAGGCGTAGTAGAACGAGGAGCCGCTCTTTGCGGCCTTTTCTTCGCAGTATTCGTCGGGTGACATGGTTTCTCGGGGCCGGGCCGGATGTGCGCGCAGAGGCTAGCATAAGGCGGGTTGGGTGACCTGCCTCAAGCCCCGGGGTGCGGCCCGGGGGTATCATGGGCTGGTCCGCCCACAGGAGTCCCCGATGGAACAGAGCCTGATCTTCGACCGCGAGATGCTGCAACGCTACGACGTCAGTGGCCCGCGCTACACGTCCTATCCCACCGCGCCGCAGTTCCACGAGGGTTTCGACGATACCACCTATGCGGTGCAGGCCGAGCGTTCGCAGGCCGATGGTGTCACGCGCCCGCTGTCGCTGTATGTGCACGTGCCGTTCTGCGACACGGTCTGTTTCTACTGCGCCTGCAACAAGGTGGTGACCGGCAATTACGAGCGGGCGCGCAGCTATCTGGACTATCTGGATCAGGAAATCGCGCTGCAGGGGCGGCTGTTCCATTCGGCGCGCCCGGTGGAACAGCTGCATTTCGGTGGTGGCACGCCCACCTATCTGAGCGATGCCGATCTGGACCGGGTGATGGATTCGCTGGGTCGCAACTTCAACCTCTCGGACGGGCCGGAGCGCGAGTTCTCCATCGAGATCGACCCGCGGGCGCTGCGCGAAGGCACGCTGCCGCTGCTGGCCGAGCGCGGTTTCAACCGCATCAGCCTGGGGGTGCAGGACTTCGATCCGGACGTGCAGCAGGCGGTCAACCGCGTCCAGCCATTCGAGGTGACCGCCGGGGCGATCGAACAGGCGCGGGCCTGCGGCTTCGGCTCCACCAATGTGGACCTGATCTACGGGCTGCCGAAGCAGACGGTGGAGACCACGCGGCGGACCCTGGAGCAAACCCTCGAGCTGCGGCCGGAGCGGCTGGCGATCTACAACTACGCGCATCTGCCGGAGCGGTTCAAGGTGCAGCGCCAGATCAACGAAGACGAGCTGCCCTCGGCGGCGGAGAAGCTGGCGATCCTGGAGACGACCATCGGCATGCTGACCGATGCCGGTTATGTGTACATCGGCATGGATCATTTTGCCCTGCCGGACGACGAGCTGGCCCGCGCCCAGCGCGCCGGCACGCTGCAGCGTAATTTCCAGGGCTACTCCACGCGTGCCGACTGCGACCTGGTGGCGATGGGGCCGACCGCGATCGGGCGTATCGGCGATACCTACAGTCAGAACGTGCGCGAGCTGGAGCAGTACTACGCGCGCCTGGATGCCGGGCGCCTGCCGGTGTTCCGCGGCATCGTGCTGTCGGATGACGACCGTCTGCGACGCGAGGTGATCACTGACATCATGTGTCATTCGCATCTGGATTTCGGCCGGGTGGAGGCCCGCCACGGCATCGATTTCCGTGAGTATTTTGGTGCGGAGCTGGAACGGCTGGACGAGATGGAACGGGACGAACTGGTGCGCGTGGGCGAGCGCGAGCTCGACGTGCTGCCACGCGGGCGCATGCTGCTGCGCAACGTGGCCATGGCCTTCGATGCCTGGCTGGACCGGCCGGAGGCCGCCCCGGTGAAATACAGTCGCGTGGTGTAGGAGGCCGGCCCTCCGGCCGATTCGGGCCTGGTGGGTTGTCGGGGCTTGATCGGCCAGGGGGCTGGCCTCCTACGGGGCGGGCCGGGTCTGGTGCCGGGTCGGCCAGGGGGCTGGCCTCCTACGGGGCGGGCCCGGTCTGGTGCCGGGTCTGGTGCCGGGTCGGCCAGGGGGCTGGCCTCCTGCGGGTCGGGCCCTGCCCGGTAGGAGGCCGGGCCTCCGGCCGATTTGGCGCGGTGGGTGGTCGGGGCTTGATCGGCCAGGGGGCTGGCCTCCTACAGGCCGGGCCCGGTCTGGTGCCGGGTCGGCCAGGGGGCTGGCCTCCTGCGGGTCGGGCCGGGTCTGGTGCCGGGTCTGGTGCCGGGTCGGCCAAGGGGCTGGCCTCCTGCAGGTCGACCCCGGCCCCGGTAGGAGGCCGGCCCTCCGGCCGATGGGGGCCGGGTTCTGGTGCCGGGTCGGCCAGGGGGTCAGCCGGCGGACTGGCCCAGCTTCTGGGCGCGGGCGACTTCGGCGACGTGGCGGCCCTGGGATTCGGCCATGCCGAGTTCGGCCTCGGTGGGCTGGCGGCTGCCGTCGCCGTCGGCCAGGGTGGTGGCGCCGTAGGGGGTGCCGCCGCTGATCTGGCCCATTTCCAGCAGGCGCTTTTCGGTGTACGGCAGGCCGACGATGGTCATGCCGAAGTGCATCAGGTTCACGATGGTGGAGATCAGGGTGGTCTCCTGGCCGCCGTGCTGGCTGGCGGTGGAGCCGAACACGCTGCCGATCTTGCCCACCAGGCGGTCGTTGAACCACAGCGAGCCGGTCTGATCCAGGAAGTTCGCCATCTGTGCGGCCATGCGCCCGTAGCGGGTGGGTGTGCCGATGATGATGGCGTCGTAGTCGGCCAGCTCCTCGGGGCGGGCGATCCCGGCCGGCTGGTCGAGCCGGGCGCCGGCATTGCGGGCGACATCCTCGGGCATCAGTTCGGGCACGCGCTTGATCGTGACCTCGGTGTCGGCCACCTCGCGGGCGCCACGCGCCTCGGCTTCGGCCATCTGCTCGATGTGGCCCCAGGTGGAGTAGTACAGCACGAGTACTCGGGTGGTCATGGCGGGTCCTTTCTTGCGGGATATTTCCCCAAGGTTAGATCCTGACCAGCCGAATGAAAATCGCCAGTTTGGCGATTGATTGTTCGATTTTTACGAATCGTTTTCGCCGGAGGCCGGGGCCAGCGGCTCGCCGGTGCCGGCGAGGGCCTCGACGGTTTCGATGGTTGCGGGACGGCCGTACAGAAAGCCCTGGAAGTGCCAGCAGCCCAGGTGCATCAGGAACGCGCGCTGGTCTTCGGTCTCCACGCCTTCGGCGATCACGTCCAGGCGGAGGGTGTGGGCGAGGTTGACCACCATCTCGGCGATGGCGGCGTCATTGGGGTCGTCGAGGACGTCGCGCACGAAGGACTGGTCGATCTTGAGCTGGGACAGCGGCAGTTGCTTGAGATAGGCCAGCGACGAGTAGCCGGTGCCGAAGTCGTCCAGGGCGAAGCCGATGCCCAGTTCGCGCAGCCGCTGCATGTTGTCGATCGCGTGATCGATGTCTTCCAGCAGCATGCTCTCGGTGATCTCGAGCTTCAGCCGGTGGCCCGGCGCGCCGGTGGCCTCCAGCAGGCCGGCGAGTTCGGCGACGAACGTACCGTGGCGGAACTGGCGCGCGCTCACGTTCACCGACAGGGTCAGGTCGCGCAGGGCGGGGTCGTGTTTCCACTGCGCCAGCCGCCGGCAGGCCTCCTCCAGGACGCGCTGGCCGATGGGTACGATCAGCCCGGTCTGCTCCGCGACCGGGATGAATTCGCCCGGCGAGACCCAGCCGCGTTCCGGGTGCGCCCAGCGCAGCAGGAGTTCGGCCCCGACCGGGCGGTCGTCGCTGTTGACCTGCAGCTGGCAGTGGACCTCGAACTCGTCTCTGCGCAGGGCTTCCCGCAGCTCGGTCTCGAGCTGGAAACGGGCTTCCACCGCGCGGTGCAGCTCGGGGTCGTAGAAGCGCACGGTGTTGCGCCCGGCGTTCTTGGCCCGGTACATCGCCAGGTCCGCCTGCTTGAGCACTTCCTGCACGCCGAGGTGGTCGCCGCTGAACAGGGTCGCGCCGATGCTGGGGCTCACGTGGCGGTCCTGGCCGCCGATCGGGAACGGCTCGCGCATCAGCTCGATCAGCTTGCGCCCCACCGCCTCGGCCTGGGTGGCGGCGCGATCCTGGTCGGCGTTGAGGTCGTTGAGCACGAGGACGAATTCGTCGCCGCCCAGGCGTGCCAGCGTGTCGGCCTCGCGGGTGGTGGTGCTCAGGCGGGCGGCGACCTGCTGCAGCAGTTCGTCGCCCACCGCGTGGCCGAGGGTGTCGTTGATGTCCTTGAAGTTGTCGAGGTCGAGGAACAGCGCCGCACCGTGCAGGCCGGTCCGGTGCGCATGCGCCAGTGACTGACACAGACGGTCGTGCAGCAGCGTGCGGTTCGGCAGGTGCGTGAGGTTGTCGAAGAAGGCGAGGCGCCGCACTTCTTCTTCCGCCCGCTTGCGGTCGCTGATGTCCATGATGGTGCCGAACAGCGCGATCACGCGGCCACGTTCGTCGCGCCGGGTGCTGGCGAACACGCTGACCCAGCGGGCATTGCCTGCGCGGGTGCGCAGGCGGATCTCTTCGGCAAAGTCGCGGTCCTGCTCGCCCTGCATCAGGGTGCGGCAGACCTGGTCGGCCTCCGCTTGGTGCTCGGTGGCCACGAATTCGCACAGGCTGCGGCCGAGGCTCTCGTCCACGCTGAAGCCGGTCAGCTTCTCCCAGGCGGGGTTGAGCAGGGTCCAGCGGCCCTCGGCGTCGGTGCGGAAGATCACCTCCGAGATGTTGTTGACGACCTCCTCGTAGCGCGACTCGGTCTCGTGCAGGGCGTCGGCGGCCTGGCGATGGGCGGTGATGTTGAGGGTCAGGCCGCGCAGTACCGGCTCGCCGCGGTCGTCGGCCGCCCAGGACAGGATGTCGCGCAGCCACATCCAGTGGCCGTTGCGGTGGCGGAAGCGGTAGTCCACCGGCCGCGGCCGTTCCGCGGGGTCGCGCGTGGCCTCCCGGACGCGGGGCAGGTCCTCCGGATGGATGCGGCGGACCCGCAGCCCCGGCCGGGCCAGGCGCTCGACCGGGTAGCCCAGCAGTTCGCGGGTGTCGCCGGCGACGAACTCCCAGTATCCGGTATCCGGGTGCGATTCCCACAGGATGGCGTCGGCGCCGCCCAGCATGGACTCCAGGCGCGCCACCGAACGGTTGAGCCGGAGGTTCTGCTGCTGGATCTCGCTCTGGGTGTTTTCCAGGTGGGCGGCGACGTTGTTGAACGTGCGGGCGAGATCGCCGAATTCGTCGTTGGAGGTGACCTTCAGGCGATATTCGAGATTGCCGCGCTGCAGGGCCTGGCCGCCCAGGTTGAGCAGCCGCAGCCGGCGGGTCACGATCAGCGCGAAGAGGGTCCCCGCGGCCATGGACAGGGCCAGCACGCCCAGGGCCAGGGCGATGTTGCGGTGCAGCAGGTCGGTGGCGAGGGCGTCGATATCGTCGGTGGAGTACTCGACGTGGATCGTCCCGAGGTGTTGCCCGGCCAGATCCACCGGGATGCCCATTTCCAGGGTGCCGGGTTGCTGGCGCAGGCCGTCGTGTTCGGGAAGGCTGGCGGGCACCGAACCCACATCGGCCATGCGTCGGCCGTCCGCGTCTTCGACCACCGCGTAACGCAGGGTCGTGTCCTGCTCCAGGTCGTCCAGCAGCTCCTGCAGCATGCCGGGGTCGGCGTAGGCCAGACCGGGCCCGACGGCCGAACTCAGCAGACGGCCCTGCTGGTCGGCGAAGCGTTCCAGCACCTCGGCCTGGTTGTCGCGGATAAGCGAGGTTCCGCTGGCCATCAGCACGATGACCATCACGGCCTGGATGGCGACCGTGCCGATGGCGATCTGCGCGGCGAAATTCAGGCGCATGGCATCATGCCCGATCACGCGTGCAGAGCAGGCCGCCCGCCAAGAGGTCTCAGCTCCGGTTGACCGAGTAGCGCCCGGGGCCGGTCAGCGCCAGGGCGACCGCCGCGAACAGGAACATGCCCTGCAGTTCCAGGGCCCAGCCGCCGTGGGCGGTCAGGTCGGTCAGTTCGTGGGCATGGGCCAGGGCGATGGCGACCACCATGTTGATCGCGATCAGCACCGCGCCGATGCGCGAATACAGCCCGAGGATCACCAGCACCGGGGCCAGGACTTCGCCGATGTAGACGCCCCAGGCCACGAACGCGGGCAGGCCGGCGTCCACGACCATGGATTCGATGCCGCCGATCCCGCCGAGGATCTTGTCGATCCCGTGCAGCAGGATGAGGATCCCCAGCGCGAGGCGCAGGACCAGTTTTCCGGTGTCGTCGAGCATGCTGTCCATGGTGTCCCCCGTTGTGGTTCGAGTGGTGGCGGATTCAGTGGTCCGTAACCGCCGGGTCGTCGCTGTCGGGAAGGACAAAGCCCGGATCCGGCAGCGGCATCATTTCCGGGATGGCGTCCGTGTCGAAGGCTTCAAAGCCCCGATGGCCGATGCGCCCCAGGCGCTCGCGCCCCTCCGGCGTGTCGCTCAGCGCGGTCAGCTGTCCGGCCAGGTCAACGGTGGCCGGCAGGCGGTCCTCGCGCGCCAGGATGACCGCACCCGGGAAACGCGGCGTGCGCATCAGCATGCGCACCAGCTGACCGTCCCGCAGGGAGATCAGGCGTTCCCGGTCCGGGTCACGCGTTTCAGGACGTGTGGAACCCGCCTCGTCATCCACCACCATGATCGCAGCATCCGCAAGCCCGCGCTGCAGCGCATCCAGGGCGGTCTCGTGATGGGAATAATAGAGGTACTCCGGCGGATTGTCCGCCAGTGGCAGATCCAGCAGATAACGCACGGCCACGGTGCCCATGCTCAGGCGCGGCGGGGCGGCGATGGTGTGCCCGGCCAGGTCCTGCACCGAGCCGATCGGGGAATCGACCGGCGTCACGATCCGCGCGGAGAGGCGGTGGGTGGCCGCGACCAGCGGGCGGTAGTCGCCGTGCGTGCGGGCGCGCCGGGCCAGGTGGGACCCGGTGAGCACCAGATCGTAACGGCCCGCATCGGTTCGCCCGAGGAAGGTTTCGAAATTGCGTGCGGTCTCGATGCGCACTTCGCGGTCGAGGGTCTGCGACAGCCAGTCCCGCAACGGTGCATAGCGCTGAAACAGGCTCTTGGGACTGGCGAACGGAAGGATGCCCAGGGTCACGGGTTCGGCATCCGCCGCGGGGCCCTCCGCCGTCTGCGCGGTTGCGGGGAGTGCGGCGGCCATGCTCCCGAGCAGCAGGACCAGGGTCAGGATCAGGGGCAGGTTGGTGCGGCCTGGCATCGGGCCCTCCCGGGGCAAATCAGTCCCTCAGGGTAGCGTTTCTGGCGGCGCTTTGCCGTCCACCGGCGATCGGCGCCCCACGGCATGACGGATTGTTGACGGTGCGGGCTCGGGATGGAGCCGCGGGCGCCTCCGACGGTGTCGGAAGGTCGACGTTTGTCGGGACGACGTCCGTGCGCGCGGGGCCTGCGACGGGTGGCCCTGATATTGCTTCCTGATCCGGGGAGTCGGCATGGCCATGGCGCCGCGGGCGTTTCCCGGGCGCCGACACCCGGACAGGAGCAAGCATGACACAGTGGTTGAACGGACTGGCGAGCGCCCTGCTGGGGACGCTGGAGGCGCTGACGCCGATGACCGTGATCGGAGCGTTTTCCCTCGGCCTGCTGGTCCTCGCCGGCCTGGCGCTGGCGGGCATGGCGCTGGGCTGGATGACGCGGCTGCAGGCGGCGGCCCCGGCACTGCTGACCACGCTGGGGATCCTCGGGACCTTCCTCGGGGTGGCGATCGGGTTGCTGGACTTCGATGCGGCGCGGGTCGAGGCCTCGGTGCCGGCGCTGCTGGAAGGGCTGAAGCTGGCCTTCGTCACCAGTATCGTCGGCATTGCGCTGGCGGCCCTGTTGCGCCTGCTACAGGTGCTGCGGCCCGAGCCCGCCGCCGCGGATGATCCGGACGCGGCCGGGGGCACGGGGGCCGCGGGCGGCAACGGGTTGCCGCAGGACCCGGCCCTGGTGCCGGATCTGCTGCGCGAACAGCGCGATGCGATGCAGGCGGTGGCGCAGCGGCTGGAGGCCATGGACCGCGGCCTGGAGGAGCGTCAGCAGCGCCAGCATCGCGAGACCCTGGAGGCACTGGACGGGCTGGCGGAGCGCATGAGCGAGATGAGCAGCGGCCATCTGGTGGCGGCGCTGGAGCAGGTAATCCGCGACTTCAACACGCGCCTGGGCGAACAGTTCGGCGAGAATTTCCGCCGCCTGGATGCCTCGGTGGGTCGCCTGCTGGAATGGCAGGGGCAGTACCGCGACCAGATGGAGGAACTGCGGCGGGCGTTCGACCAGGCGCGCGAGGGCATGGAGCACTCCGGTGCCAGTCTGGAGAAGCTGACCGATCAGGCCTTCCGCATCACCCGGCACGTGGAGGACCAGGATGCGACGCTGTCCAGCCTGCGCCGCGAGACGGTGGAGCTGGAGGCCCTGCTGGGATCCATCGCGGCGCTGCGGGATCGTGCGACGGAGGCCTTCCCGGCGATGGACGCGCGTCTGGAGGGCATGCTGGAGAGCCTGGAGAACGCGATCGAGGCGGGACAGGCCGCGCAGGCGCGCTGGTCCGCGACCGAAGGGCGCAGCATGGCGGCTGCCGGGGGGCGCTCGTGATCCTGCGGCGGCTGTTTGCCCGGCGGGTGCGGGCTGCGGGGGAAACGCCTTCCGAGCAGGGTTCGCAATGGCTGGCGGTGGCCGACCTGATGGCCGCGCTGATGATGATCTTCCTGTTCATCGCGGTGCTGCACATGGTGCAGGTGGAACGCTCGCATGCGGCCCACGAAGAGACCCGCAGCGAGGCGCTGGCACTGCGCGATGCGATCCACGCCGCGTTGCTCGACGAATTCGAGGGGGACCTGGAGCGCTGGAACGCGGAGCTGGACCGCGAGGATCTGACGCTCAGCTTTCGCGAGCCGGAAGTGCTGTTCGAGCAGAGTTCGGCGGCGATCCGGCCGCGCTTCGAGGCCATCCTGGAGGATTTCATGCCGCGCTACGCCGAGCGCCTGCGGCCGTTCGCCGGGGTCATCCGCGAGGTGCGCATCGAGGGCCATACGTCCAGCGAATGGGCCGGGGCGGAAGACGCGCGCGAGGCCTATTTCGCCAACATGGACCTGAGTCAGCGGCGTACGCGTTCGGTGCTGGAATACGCCTGGGGTCTGGAGCGCGTGCGCGGCGAGGACTGGTTCCGCGAGCGCGTCGCGGCGGTCGGCATGTCGTCCTCGCGCCGGGTGCTGGATGAGCGCGGACGCGAGGACCGCGAGGCCTCGCGGCGGGTGGAGTTCAGCGTGCTGACGGATTTCGAGTCGCGCCTGCTGGGCGAGGCGGGCGAGCCGGGCGCCGCGGAGGCGGAGGTCATGCCGGTCCCGCGTCCGCTGCATTCGGGCCCGCATTCGAACTCGGGGGCTCCGACTCCCGGATACCCTCCAGCAGGGCCGTGCGCAGGCGCTCGCGTTCGGCCGCGGTGAGCGGCCGGCGGTCGCTGCCGGTGAGGGTGAAGCTGTCCTCGACCTGTTCCCCGGCGGTGGCGATGCGCGCGGTGCGGATGTCGGTGTCGTGCTCGGCGAGCACATGGCCGACAGTGGACAGCAGGCCCGGGCGGTCCAGCGCGCGGATGCGCATGCGCGTGGCACCGCCCGGCGAACCTTCCTCGAATTCCACCCGGGTGTCGACGTCGAAATGCTTCAGCCGCCGCGGGAGCTGGCGCTGCACCGGGGCCGCACCGACGGCGCCATCGCGCAGCGCCCGGTTAAGGGTCGCGCAGATTTCCTGGGTGCGGTAGCCGGATTCGACGGTCTGGCCGGCGTTCTCCAGCACCAGAAAGGTGTCCAGGCTGTGACCGTCGGCGGTACTGATGATGCGGGCGTCGACGATGTCCAGACCGAGCTGGGCGAGGGCGGCGGTGGTCCGCGCGAACAGGCGCGGGTGGTCCTCGGCATAGACGAAGACCTCGGTGCTGCCGCGCGAGGTGCGCGGGCGGACCAGCACCAGGGGCAGATCCTCGAGGTCGTTGTTCAGCAGGGCCTGGGTGTGCCAGGCGATCTCGTCGGGCGAATGGCGCAGGAAGTATTCGTCATCCAGGCGGCCCCACAGCACGGCGGCATCTTCCCCGCCGATGCCCTGCGGCGCCAGCAGTTCCAGGGCTTCGCGGCGGGTCTGGCGGATCTGTTCCTCCATGTCGGGCGGTCGGTCGAGCCCGCGGTCAAGGACGTTGCGCGTGGCGTGGTACAGCGTCTGCAGCAGGGAGTCCTTCCAGCTGTTCCACATCTCGGGATTGGTGCCGCGGATGTCGGCGATGGTCAGCAGATAGAGGAAATCGAGGCGCTCCGGCGAGCGCACCTCGCGCGCGAATTCCATCACCACGTCGGGGTCGGAGATGTCGCGGCGCTGGGCGGTCAGCGACATCAGAAGGTGCGAACGCACCAGCCAGGCGACCAGCGCGGCGTCCTCCTCCGACAGCCCGTGCTGCTGGCAGAAGTGCAGCGCGTCCTGTGCGCCCAGCTCCGAGTGATCGCCGCCGCGGCCCTTGGCGATGTCGTGGAACAGCGCGGCCAGGACCAGGCGTTCGGGGCGTTCCAGGCCGGCGTGGATCTCGCTGGCCAGCGGGTGTTCGTGGGCGAACTCGGGCAGCGCCAGGCGGCGGGCGTTGCGCACCACGTGCAGGGTGTGTTCGTCGACCGTGTAGACGTGGAACAGGTCGTACTGCATGCGCCCGATAATGCGGCCGAAGGCGGGCAGGTAGTTGCCCAGCACGCCGTAGCGGTTCATCCGCCGCAGCTGGCTGGTGATGCCGCGCGGGGCGCGCAGGATCGCCATGAACAGCTCGCGGTTGAGGCGGTTGCGGCGGAAGTGGCCGTCGATCAGGTGCCGGTGGGCGCGGATCAGGCGCACCGTGGAGGCGCGGATGCCCTGGATCTCCGGGTGCTGCTGGAGGATACGGAAGACTTCCAGCAGGGCCGGCGGGTAGATCATGAAGACCTGGTCGTGGGCGACTTCCAGGTAGCCGCCACGGACCTGAAAGCGGGGATGGATGCGTTCGGGCTGCTGGAGCTGCTTCGGGTCATCCAGGATCGCCTCGTTGAAATGCTGCAGCAGCAGTTCGTTCAGGCGCTCCAGGTCGTTGATCGTGCGGAAGTAGCGCTGCATGAACTGCTCGACCGCCCGGTTGTGGTTCTGGTCGACGAAGCCGAAGGTGCTGGCGAGCTGACGCTGCAGGTCGAACAGCAGGCGGTCCTCGCGCCGGCCGGTGAGCATGTGCAGGGCAAACCGCACCCGCCAGAGGAAGTTCTGTCCCTCCACCATTTCCCGGAACTCGCCCTCGCGCAGAAAGCCGAGCGAGACCAGCTCCTCGATCCGTTCCGCGCCGAAGTGGCGCTTGGTTACCCAGCCGATCATCTGGATGTCGCGCAGTCCGCCGGGGCCTTCCTTGACGTTGGGTTCCAGACGATAGGCGGTTTCGCCGAAGCGGCGATGGCGGGCCTGCTGTTCGGCCAGCTTGGCGGCGTAGAAGCTGCGCGAATCCCATACGCGATCGGCTTCGATCGCGGCGCGAAAATCGTTGAAAAGGGTCAGGCTTCCGCTCAAATAGCGCGATTCGATCAGGTTGGTGACCACCGTGATGTCGTCGCGGGCCTCGCGGGTGCAGTCCTCGATGCTGCGTACGCTGTGGCCGACCTCGATGCCGATGTCCCAGAGGAAGGTGACGAACTCGCCGATGCGTTCGGAGCGCGTGGCGTCATGTTCGCCCGTCACCAGGATCTGGATGTCGATGTCGGAGGCCGGGTGCAGTTCGCCCCGGCCGTAGCCGCCGACCGCCACCAGACACAGGTTCGGGTCGGCGGCGAGGCCGAACTGGGCCCAGATCAGGCGCAGGAGGTCGTCGATCCGGCGGGCGTGGCCGAAGATCAGATCCTCGATCGCCACCCCTTCATGGAAGCCCCGGTACTGCTGTTCCACGATCCCGCGGCGATATTCGCGGAACCGCGCGATGTCACCGGGGTGGCGGCTGAGCTCCCGGTAGTCCGCGCTGCTGTCGGTCAGGGCGGGTTCCGTGTTGGCCATGCGCGCCTCCGGGGCGGTGTCGGGATGGATGTCAGGCGGCCACTTCCTGCGGCGGGGTCTCATCCTTGCGCAGGGTCAGGATCTCGTAGCCGTCGTCGGTCACCAGCAGGGTGTGTTCCCACTGGGCCGAGGGACTGCGGTCCTTGGTGACCGCGGTCCAGCCGTCGGCCAGGACTTTCGTGTGGCGCTTGCCGGCGTTGACCATGGGTTCGATGGTGAAGCACATGCCGGGCTCCAGCACCATCCCGGTCCCGGGCTTGCCGTAGTGCAGCACCTGCGGATCCTCGTGGAAGCCGCGCCCGATGCCGTGGCCGCAGAACTCGCGCACCACCGAGCAGCGCTGCTTCTCGGCGTAACTCTGGATCGCGTGGCCGATGTCGCCCAGGGTCGCGCCGGGGCGCACCTGCTGGATGCCCAGGTACATGCCGGTGCGGGCGACGTCGATTACCCGCTGCGCCTGGATGCTCGGCTTGCCGACCGTGAACATGCGGCTGGTGTCGCCGTGGAACCCGTCCTTGATCACCGTGACGTCGATGTTGACGATGTCGCCGTTCTTGAGTGTGCGATCCCCGGGGATCCCGTGGCACACCACGTGGTTGACCGAGGTGCACACCGATTTGGGGAACCCGCGATAGTTCAGCGGTGCGGGCGTGGCCTGCTGCTCGTTGACGATGTAGTCATGGCAGATCCGGTCGAGCTCGCCGGTGGTGACGCCGGGGACGACATGGGGCTCGATCATCTCCAGCACTTCGGCGGCCAGACGGCCCGCCACGCGCATGTACTCGATTTCTTCCGGGGTCTTGATGGTGACGGACATGGGGTCTCCGGACGCGGCATGACGGGCCGCGCGTGCTTGGTTCGAATAAGCGTTCTATGCTATAAAGCGCGCGCTTCGCTGGCAATTGAGCGGAGACTTGCAACCTTAATCCACACACGTATCGACACGGTCTGTCGGGTGCTGGTTCGCGCGAGCGGGCCGGTTTCAGGCCGGGATGCGTGGAGGCCCAACCCGTACAACAGGAGAACACTCATGTCCCTCGTGACCATGCGTCAGATGCTGGAGGCCGGCGTCCATTTCGGCCACCAGACCCGTTACTGGCATCCCAAGATGGCGCCGTACATCTTCGGCGAGCGCAACAAGATCCATATCATCAACCTGGAAAAGACCCTGCCGATGTTCAACGACGCGTTGAACTTCCTCGGCAAGGTCGCGGCCGACGGTGGCCAGATCCTGTTCGTCGGCACCAAGCGCTCCGCGCGCGACGTCGTCGCCGAAGAGGCCCGCCGCTGCGGCATGCCCCACGTCACCCACCGCTGGCTGGGCGGCATGCTGACCAATTTCAGCACCGTGAAGCAGTCGATCAAGCGTCTCAAGGATCTCGAGACGATGGACACCGACGGCTCCTTCGACGTGCTGAACAAGCGCGAGGCGCTGTCCCGCCGTCGCGAGAAGGACAAGCTCGATCGGAGCCTGGGCGGCATTAAGGACATGAACCGCATGCCGGATGCCATGTTCGTGATCGACGTCGGTTACGAGCGCATCGCGGTCAACGAGGCGAAGAAGCGCGGTATCCCGGTGGTCGCCGTGGTCGACTCCAACAATCCGCCGGACGGCGTGGACTACGTGATCCCGGGCAACGATGACGCGATGCGCGCGATCCAGCTGTACGTCGCCGCAGTCGCGGACACCATCATCGAGGCCAAGGGCACGATGACTACCGCCGCCGGCGAAGAGGCGTTCGGCCAGGCCGAAACGGCCGAAGCTGCCGAGGCTTCGGCCGCCGACCAGGCTTGATGAAACCGGCCGGCCGCGATCCGCGCGGCCGGCCCCGCAAGAATTCTTCAGGAGTTGATTCCGATGGCAATCAGTGCTGCCCAGGTTAAGGAACTGCGCGAACGCACCGGCGCAGGCATGATGGAATGCAAGAAGGCCCTCACCGAAACCGACGGTGACCTCGAGGCCGCCGTGGAGGCCATGCGCAAGTCCGGCATGGCCAAGGCCGACAAGAAGGCCGACCGCGTGGCCGCCGAGGGTCGCGTGGAGATCGTCAGCGAGGGCAACCGCGCGGTGATCGTGGAAGTGAACTGCGAGACCGACTTCGTCGGCAACGACGACAACTTCCGTGCGTTCGCCACGCGCTGCGCGCAGACCGCGCTGAACACCGAGGCCACCGACGTGGATGGCCTGATGAACGAAGAGGTCGAGGGCGAGAAGCTGGAAGAGCATCGTACCCAGCTGGTGGCCAAGGTCGGCGAGAACGTGCAGGTTCGCCGTTTCGAGCGCCTCAACGCCGAGGGTTCGCTGGGCGCTTACCAGCATGGCGCGCGCATCGGCGTGCTGGTGGCCCTGGATCAGGCCGATGACGAGCTGGCGAAGCACATCGCCATGCACATCGCGGCCCAGCAGCCGGTGTGCGTGGACGAGGACGAAGTCCCGACCGAGATGCTCGACAAGGAACGCGCGATGTTCAAGGCCCAGGCCGAGGAATCCGGCAAGCCGGAGAACATCGTCGAGAAGATGATCGAAGGCCGCATCCGCAAGTATCTGGGCGAGATCACCCTGGTGGGTCAGGCGTTCGTGATGAACCCGGACCAGACCGTGGGCGACCTGCTCAAGGAGAAGGGCGCGAAGGTCACCGGCTTCGTGCGTTACGAAGTGGGCGAGGGTATCGAGAAGAAGAGCGAGAACTTCGCCGAGGAAGTGATGGCGCAGGCCCGCGGGGCCTGAGCCGGCCGGGCCGGATCCTGCGGGGTCCGGCCTGCCCGTAACAAGCAGCATTTCAGGATTAATACCACTCCGATCCCGTCAGCCAGCCCGAGAAAAGGAACCCGATGAGCCAGGACACGCAGCCCGCCTACCGACGCATCCTGCTGAAGCTGAGCGGGGAGGCCCTGCTGGGGGAACATCATTACGGTGTCGATCCGGCGGTGCTGTCGCAGGTGGCCGAAGAGGTCTGCGAACTCTCGCGGCGCGGGGTCGAGGTGGGTATCGTCATCGGGGGCGGCAATATCTTTCGTGGCGCCGGCCTGGCCGAAGGCGGCGTGGACCGCGTGACCGGCGACCACATGGGCATGCTGGCCACGGTGATCAATGCCCTGGCGCTGCAGGACGCGATCGAGCGGGCCGGGCGCTTCTGCCGGGTGATGTCGGCCATCCGCATCAACCAGGTCTGCGAGGATTACATCCGCCGGCGCGCGGTGCGGCACCTTGAAAAGGGCCGGGTGGTGGTGTTTGCCGCCGGCACCGGTAACCCGTTCTTCACCACCGATTCCGCCGCCAGTCTGCGGGCGATCGAGATCAACGCCGATCTGATGATCAAGGCCACCAAGGTGGACGGGGTGTACGACGCGGATCCGTTCACACAGACGGACGCACGGCGTTTCGACAAGCTCACCTACGACGACGCGCTGGAGCGGCGTCTGGGCGTGATGGACACCACCGCACTGGTGATGTGCCGCGACAACGAGCTGCCGATACGAGTCATGAACATGTTTGCGAAGGGGGACCTGCAGCGCCTGGTGATGGGCGAGGCGGTGGGAACCCTGGTCGAGGGGTCCAGGCAATGACAGATGCGACGATCAAGGATGCGCGCGAGCGCATGGACAAGACGCTGGAATCGCTGCGCACGGAACTGGGCAAGATTCGCACCGGGCGCGCTCACCCCAGCCTTCTGGATCACGTGCACGTGGAGTACTACGGTACCGAAGTGCCGATCAACCAGGTGGCCAGTGTGAACGCGGAGGATGCCCGCACGCTGGCGGTGCAGCCTTACGAAAAGGACATGATCGGCAAGATCGAAAAGGCGATCATGACCTCCGATCTGGGGCTCAACCCGTCGTCCCAGGGCATGGTCATCCGCGTGCCGCTGCCGGCGCTGACCGAGGAACGGCGGCGCGAACTGGTCAAGGTGGTCAAGTCGGAGGCCGAAGGGGCGCGCGTGGCCGTGCGCAACATCCGGCGTGACGCCAACAACACCTTCAAGCAGCAGGTGAAGGACAAGGCGATCTCCGAGGACGACGAAAAGCGCGCTCAGGACGAGATCCAGAAGCTGACGGATGATCACATCGCGCGCATCGACAAGATGCTCGCCGACAAGGAAAACGAGCTGATGGAGGTCTGACGGCCTCCGATCATGCCGGATCCGCACCCGAACATGAGTGCCGAAGCCGTGCTGCCCGCCCATGTGGCGGTGATCATGGACGGCAACGGCCGCTGGGCCGAGGCGCGTGGCCAGCCCCGGGCCGCCGGGCACCGTGAAGGCCTCGGCGCGACCCGGGAGGCGGTCCGCTATTTCGGCGAGCGCGGGGTCACCGCGCTGACCCTGTTTGCCTTCAGCAGCGAGAACTGGCGCCGTCCGCGGGACGAGGTGGACGCGCTGTTCGAGCTGTTCATCACGGCGATCGAGGGTGACCTCCCGGAACTGCTGGAGCGCGGCGTGCGTCTGCGTTTCATCGGCGAGCGCGCGCGTTTCCCCGAGGAACTGCAGCAGCGCATGCAGGAGGCCGAGCGCCGGACCGGTGACAACCGGGGTCTGGAACTGGTGATTGCGCTCGGCTATGGCGGACGCTGGGACATGCAGCAGGCGGCGCTTCGCTGGGTGCGCGAGCAGGGTGATGCCGCACGCAGCGACGACGAGGTCGGTCTGGAACGCTATCTCAGTACCGCGGGCCTGCCCGACGTGGACCTCCTGATCCGTACCGGCGGCGAGCAGCGGATCAGCAATTTTCTGCTGTGGCAGGCGGCCTACGCGGAACTGCTGTTCATCGACACCCTGTGGCCGGACATGACCCGCGAGGATTTCGCCGCCGCGCTGGAATGGTATGCCGGCCGTCAGCGCCGTTTCGGGGGCGTTCCGGGGACGCAGGGCGAGACGGTGGATGCTTAAGCAGCGCGTGATCACGGCCAGTGCGCTGGGGTTGCCGGCGCTGGCGCTGATTGCCTGGGGCCCGGCGTGGGCGGTGCTGATCCTGGTCGCCGCGACCCTGGGCCTGGCGGCCTGGGAGTGGGGCGTTCTGGCGCGGCTTCGGGGTGCCGCAATGCTGGTGTCCTGGACCGTGCTGGCGGTGGCCGGGATTGCGCTGCCGACCCTGGCGGGCAGTGAGCACCTGGAGCTGACGGGGGTGATCCTGGGCGTGGCGCTGTGGGCGGCGGCGGCCTTTGCGCTGCCGTTCTATCACGCGGATACGGCGTCGGAGGCGGTCTGGCGTCCCTTGCTGCGGGCCAGCGGGTTGCTGATGGTCGTCGCCGCGGGTGTATCCATCCTGGCGCTGCATCGTCTCGAACCGTTGCTGGTGGTCTATCTGATCGTACTGATCGGGCTGGCGGATACCGGGGCGTATTTTGCGGGTCGGCGCTTCGGCCGCACCGCGCTGGCGCCCGAGATCAGTCCCGGGAAGACCCGCGAGGGCCTGATGGGGGGCATGGGCCTGGTGTTCGTGTTCGCGGTGATCGTGGCCGGGGCCGCCGATCTGGATCCGATGGATGCCCTCCCGTTCGTGCTGCTGTCCATCGTGACCGGGCTGATCTCGGTGGTGGGCGATCTGTTCGAAAGCATTCTCAAGCGCCGTGCCGGGGCCAAGGACAGCGGTTCCTTGCTGCCGGGGCACGGCGGTATTCTGGATCGTTTGGACAGCCATCTTGCGGCGGCACCAGTGCTGGCGGGCGGGCTGTACTGGCTGCAGCTGTGGCCGGTACCCGCAGCCTGATGGTTTCCGGGGCACCACGCCCCGACCTCCGGGAGCATTCCATGAACAAGCAACAGATCACCATCCTCGGCTCCACCGGCTCCATCGGACTCAGCACCCTGGACGTGGTGGCGCGCCAGCCGGAACGCTTCTCGCTGTACGCGCTGACCGCGCACCGCAATGTCGAGCGGATGGAGGCGCAATGCCTGGAGTTTCGCCCGCGGGTGGCGGTGATGGTGGAGCCGGAGGCGGCGGAGAGCCTGCGCGACCGCCTGACCGCTGCCGGCTGCGAGACCGAGGTGCGCGGCGGTGCGGAGGCGCTGGTCGAGGTCTGTCGCGCGCCCGAGGTGGATGCGGTGATGGCGGCGATTGTCGGCGCCGCGGGCCTGCTGCCGACCCTGGCGGCGGCGGAGCACGGCAAGCGGGTGCTGCTGGCCAACAAGGAAGCGCTGGTGATGTCGGGGGCGTTGCTGATGGATGCCGTCGGGCGCTCGGGCGCGCGGCTGTTGCCGATCGATTCCGAACACAATGCGATCTTCCAGTGCCTGCCCAATGGCTACACCTGCGCCGATCCGGTGAGCCCGCACGGGGCCAGCCGGATCTGGCTGACGGCCTCCGGCGGGCCGTTTCGCGAGCGCTCGCTGGAGACCTTCGGCGAGATCACCCCGGACGAGGCCTGCGCCCACCCCAACTGGGACATGGGTCGCAAGATCTCGGTCGACTCGGCGACGATGATGAACAAGGGGCTCGAGCTGATCGAGGCCTGCTGGCTGTTCGCGGTGCCGCCGACGAGCATCCAGGTGGTGCTGCATCCGCAGAGCATCGTGCACTCCATGGTGGCGTATGAAGACGGTTCGGTGCTGGCGCAGATGGGCAACCCCGACATGCGCACGCCGATCGCCCATGCGCTGGCGTGGCCGGAACGCATGTCCTCCGGTGTACAGGCACTGGACCTTCTCAGCATGGGGGCGCTGGAATTCTCCGAGCCCTGCGAGACCCGTTATCCGGCCCTGCGCCTGGCGCAGCGCGCGCTGGAGAAGGGCGGTACGGCCACCGCGGTGCTGAACGCCGCCAACGAGATCGCGGTTGAGGCCTTCCTCGCGGGCGAGCTGGCCTTTGATGCCATCCCGGCCCTGATCGAGGCGACCCTCGAGGGGGTAGAGCCGGAACCCGCGGAGACGCTGGAAGTCGTACTGGGTGCCGACGCGCGGGCGAGAGCGCACGCGCGGGACTGGCTGGACATGCGGAGGCGTGAAGCGGTGTGACGGGATTTCTGACCAGTCTGCTGGCCTTTGTCGTGGCGATCGGGGTGCTCGTCACGGTGCACGAGTACGGCCATTTTCTGGCGGCCCGCCTGATGGGGGTGAAGGTCCTGCGTTTTTCCGTGGGCTTCGGCCGGCCGTTGTGGTCGCGGCGTTTCGGGCGTGATCGGACCGAATTCGCGATCGCCTCCATCCCTCTGGGCGGCTATGTGAAGATGCTCGACGGTCGCGAGGGCGAGGTGCCGGCGGACGAGGAACACCGCGCGTTCGATCGCCAGGGACTGGGGGCGCGGACGTTCGTGGTGTCCGCCGGCCCCGCGGCGAACTTCCTGCTGGCGATCGCGGTGTTCGCGGTGATGTTCATGATCGGCGTGGGCGGCGTGCGCCCGGTGGTGGGCGAGATCACCCCGGGATCGCCGGCCGCGGAAGCGGGCCTGGAGCGGGGCGAGGAGATCGTGCGCATCGCCGGGCGCGAGGTCGGGGACTGGGAACAGGCCAACCTGCGGCTGCTTGACCACGCGGTGCGGGGTGATACGGTGCCGCTGATCGTCCGCGATGCCGACGGTCGCGAGATCGAACGCAGCCTGGATCTGTCGGCCCGCGCCGAACTGCTGGGCGAGGGACAGTTCCTCGACCGCCTGGGCGTGGCGCCGTACCGGCCGCAGCTGGAGCCCGTGATCGGCCAGGTCGAATCCGGTTCGCCGGCCGATCGCGCCGGGCTGCAGCCCGGGGACCGGGTGGTCGCGATGAACGGCGACGGCGTCGCGGACTGGAATGCCTGGGTCGAGCGTATCCGGGCCAGCGCCGGGAGCGAGCTGTCCGTCACGCTGGAACGCGACGGGGTGCGGCAACAGGTGACGCTGACCCCCGAGCCGGTAGAGGCCGAACAGGGTACCATCGGGCGGATCGGGGCCGGCGTGGATCCGGATCAGCCGGCGATGCGCGAGCTGAGCGTGATCGTGCGCCAGGGGCCGGTGGAGGCTGTCGGTTCCGGCGCGGTGCGGACCTGGGAGGTCACGACCCTGACCCTCGGGATCCTCTGGCGCATGGTGACCGGCGAGGCCTCGGTCAAAAATATCAGCGGACCGGTTACCATAGCCGAGTTTGCCGGCACGTCCGCGGTCATCGGGATCTCCGCCTTCCTCGGTTTTCTCGGGATCGTCAGCGTGTCGCTGGGGATTATCAATCTGCTGCCTGTCCCGATGCTCGATGGCGGGCACCTGCTGTACTACGCGGTGGAGGCCGTGAAGGGCAGCCCGGTGTCGGAAAAGACCCAGATCGTGGGCCAGCAGATCGGGTTGCTGATGATCGCGGCATTGATGATCCTCGCCTTCTACAACGACTTGACACGGTTGTTCGGCTGACCGGAAACGGGACCGGACGCCCTCCACTTGGCGGACAGCATGGCGCGACAAAGCTTGAAAGGATGGGCCCTGCTCGGCCTGGTGACCCTCGCGGGGCCGGCCTGGGGGCAGGCCTATCAGATCGAGGACATCGAGATCGAGGGGCTGGAACGCATCACCGCGGGGACGGCTCTGAGCTATCTCCCGGTGGAGGTGGGCGACACCTTCGACGACAGCCAGACGCCGGAGGTGATCCGCGAGCTGTTCCGCACCGGCTTTTTCGACGACGTGGAGCTGGCGCGGCGCGGTGACGTCCTGGTGGTGATCGTTTCCGAACGGCCGGCGATCAACGAGATCCGCTTCTCCGGGAACAACGACATCCCCGACGAGGCGCTGGAGGAGGCACTGGAATCGGTGGGCCTGCGCAGCGGGCGGGTGTTCAACCGGACGCTGCTGGAGCGCATCGAGAACGAGATCCGCGAACAGTATTTCGCCCGCGGACGCTACAACGTGCGCATCGACGTCGACATCGTCGATCTCGCGCGCAACCGGGTGGATGTCGACATCGACATTACCGAAGGGCCGCAGGCGAAGATCCGGGGCGTGAACCTGGTCGGCAACCAGGCGTTCGACGACGGCGATCTCAAGGGTGATTTCGAATCGGGGATCCCGCGCTGGTGGCAGTTCTTCTCCAGCCGCGACGACTATTCCCGCGAGAAGCTCTCCGGCGACCTGGAGACCCTGCGCTCGCGCTACCTGGATTCCGGCTTTCTCGAGTTCGACGTGGATTCCACCCAGGTCACGCTGTCGCCCAATCGCGAAGACCTGTACATCACCATCAATGTCGACGAGGGCGAACCCTATACCCTGACCGGGACTTCGCTGGCCGGTGATTTCGTCATCCCGGAGGAGGAACTCGAGGGTCTGATCGAGGTGGATCTGGGCGCGCCGTTCTCGCGCAGCCAGGTCACCGAGTCGGCGGAGCGCATGGCGGAACGCCTGGAGCGCGAGGGTTATGCCTTTGCCAACGTCAATCCGGTGCCGGATGTCGACGAGGACAGCCGTGAAGTCACGGTGACGTTCTTCGTGGACCCCGGTCCCCGGGTGTACGTGCGGCGGATCAACATCTCCGGCAACGAGAACACCCAGGAGAGCGTCTACCGCCGCGAGCTGCGGCAGATGGAGTCGTCCTGGTACAACGGGGCGCTGATCGAGCGCTCGCGGATCCGCCTGCAGCGGCTGCCGTTCGTTGCCAGCGCGAACGTGGAAACGCGGCGGGTGCCGGGCTCGGACGACGAGGTCGATCTCGACATCAGCGTGACCGAACGCCAGTCCGGCGCGCTGTCCATCGGCGCCGGGTATTCGCAGAACCAGGGGTTGCTGCTGTCCGGCTCGATCTCGCAGGACAACTTCCTCGGCACCGGCAACCGGTTTTCCACGGAGATCAGCACCTCCGACGTGAACCGGGTTTTCCGCATGAACCTGACGAACCCGCATTACACGCCGGCCGGGGCCAGCCGCGGTTTCTCGGTGTTCTACCGCGAAGTGGACGCCGAAGCGGCGAACATCTCGCGTTATTCCACCGACCGCTACGGGTTCAACGTGACCTACGGGATCCCGCTGTCGGAGGTGGACCGGGTGCGCATCCGGCCGGGATTCGAGCACATTGCGGTCAATACCGTGGACCACACCGGCGGACGCACGGGCACGCCGGTGGAGATCCGCGACGAACTGGACGAGTTCGGTGACACGGCCAACCTGGTCAAGCTGGAAACCAGCTTCATCCACGACACGCGGGATTCGACGACCTTCGCCAGCGAGGGCCGGCGGCACCGGATCGGGATGGAGCTGGCGATTCCCGGCAGTGATCGCGAGTTCTACAAGCTGACCTATTCCGGCGAGGAGCTGTTCCGCCTGAGCGAGCGTTTCAGCTTCTCCGTTTCCGGAGGCATCGGTTACGGCGACGGGTTCGGCAGCGACGAACTGCCGTTCTTCGAACGGTTCTTTGCCGGCGGGATCCAGTCGGTGCGCGGCTACGAGGCCAACCGTCTGGGCGACCTGCGGCCGCTGCGCAACGGGCAGCCGGCCACGCGCGACAGCAACGATGATCCCTATGGCGGGCGCCTGCGGACCACGGTGTCCGGCGAGCTGTTCTTCCCGGCCCCGTTCGCCGCGGATAATGATGCGATCCGCATGAGTACCTTCGTGGACGCCGGCAACGTGTTCAACGAGCCGGGCGATTTCGACGTGGGAGAGCTGCGCGCGGCGGCGGGACTGGCGCTGACCTGGTTCTCGCCGGTGGGGCCGCTGAGCTTCAGCGTGGCCGAGCCGCTGAACGACGAGCCGGGTGACGATACCCAGAGCTTCCAGTTCCAGCTGGGCGCGGGCTTCTGAACGAGCACAACCGCAGTGACAAGCACGGGGGCGGCAATGCCCCGGGAGGCGGCATGAAGGCCTGGATAACGGCCGGGATCGGTTTCGCACTGGTGGTGGCGGGCTGGACGGCAGTGCCCGCGATGGCTGGCGCGCAGACCGTGGGTTACGTGACCATGAACCGGATCCTGGAGGATTCACCGCAGGCCGAACAGGCGATGCGCGAGCTGGAGGAGGAGTTTTCCCCGCGCGATTCCGAACTGGTGGCCGAACGCGAGGAACTGCAGCGGCTGCGCGATCGCCTGGAGCGCGAGGGCGACATGATGGATCCGTCCGAACGGGCCGCGCTGGAGCGCGAGTTCTCGGCGCGTTCGCGCGAGTTCCGGCGCGCCCAGGAGAGCTTTTCCGAAGACCTCAACGTGCGCCGCAACGAGGAACTGTCGCGCCTGCAACGGCGCATCAATGACGCGATCGCCGAGCTGGCGCGCGAGCGCGACATCGACGTGATCCTGACCGAGCGCAACGTGCTCTACGCCTCGGATCGCGTGGACATCACCGACGACGTGCTGGCCGCGATGCAGCGTGAGTGATCCGGACGGCATCGAGACCGCGGCCCTGGCGCGTCGGGTCGGGGGCGAGCTGGAGGGCGACGGTGCGCGGCGTATCCGCGGACTGGCCTCCCCGGCGCGTGCGGCACCGGATCAGCTGGCATTCGTGGTGCGCGCCGATGCATTGCCGGACGGGCTGGCGGACTCGCGCGCCGGGGCCCTGCTGATTCCCGCCGATCTGCCTGCCGCGGTTCTGCCGGCCGGGGCGGTGCGCATCCGCGTGGCGGCGGTTTATCCGGCCTATGCGCGTGTGAGCCAGATGCTGGCCGCAACGCGCCGCGCGCGTGAGCCGGGCATTGCGCCTTCGGCGGTTGTCGATCCGTCGGCACGGGTCGATCCCGCCGCGACGGTCGCTGCCGGCGCGGTCGTCGGCGCGGGTGCCCGCCTGGAATCCGGTGCCGTGGTCGAGGCGCAGGCGCATGTCGGCCGCGACGCGGTGATCGGCGCGGGCAGCTTCCTGCATCCCGGCGTGCGCGTACTCGACGGCGTGGTGCTGGGCGAGCGCTGTCTGGTGCACGCCGGCACGGTCATCGGGGCCGACGGTTTCGGCTTCGCGCCGGAAGACGGCACCTGGCTCAAGATCGAGCAGCTGGGCGGGGTCCGCGTGGGTGATGATGCGGAGATCGGGGCCAACTGCACGATCGATCGCGGGGCCGTGGAAGACACGCGGATTGGTCACGGCGTGAAGATCGACAACCTGGTTCATGTTGCCCATAACGTCGAGATTGGAGACCATACGGCGATTGCCGGCTGTGTCGGTATCGCGGGCAGTGCCCGCATCGGCCGGCATTGTGCCATCGGCGGCGGGGCGGGGATCCTCGGCCATCTGAGCATCGCCGACCACGTGACGATTCACGCGATGACCCTGGTCACCCGCAGCATCGAGCAGGCCGGGCATTACGCCTCGGGCGTTCCGCATCAGGAGGCCCGACTGTGGAACCGGACCCTGGCCCGCCTGCGGCGCCTGGGCCGACGCGCGCGCGACACATGAGCAGCAGGGCATCCGGCGGCCCGAAACAACATCACCAGGACAAGAAAACAGGATACGCCCCGTGGATGCCCTCGACGTTCAGCAGATCATGCAGTACCTCCCTCACCGTTACCCGTTCCTGCTGGTGGACCGGGTGGTGGAATGCGAACCCGGCGAGCACCTGGTCGGGCTGAAGAACGTCAGCATCAACGAGCCGTTCTTTCAGGGGCATTTTCCGGTCAAGCCGGTGATGCCGGGGGTGCTGATTCTCGAGGCCCTGGCGCAGGCGACCGGGCTGCTGGCGTTCAAGACCGAGGAGGCGCGCGGCGAGAATCAGGACAAGCAGCAGCTCTATCTGTTCGTGGGCATCGATCAGGCGCGCTTCCGCCGCCAGGTGGTGCCCGGTGACCAGCTGGACCTGCGGGTGGAGCTGACCCGAACGGTGCGCGGGATCTGGCGCTTTGACGCCGAGGCGAAGGTGGAAGACGAGATCTGCGCCACCGCCGAACTGATGTGTGCGGGCAAGGAAATCGAGGCGTGATCGACTCGCGGGCGGACATCCATCCGAGTGCCGAGCTGGACAGTTCGGTGGAAGTGGGGCCGTTCTCGGTGATCGGCCCGAACGTGCGCATCGGCGCGGGGACCCGCGTGGGGCCGCACGTGGTGATCAACGGGCCGACCGAGATCGGCCGCGACAACCGCATCTTCCAGTTCTCGTCGATCGGCGAGGAGCCGCAGGACACCAGCTATCGTGGCGAGCCGACCCGCCTGGTGATCGGCGACCGCAACGTGATCCGCGAGTCGGTGACCCTCAGCCGCGGAACCGCCAAGGGACTGGGCGAGACGGTGATCGGCCATGACAACCTGATCATGGCCTACGTGCACATCGCCCATGACTGCACCATCGGCAGCGAGATCATCTTCTCCAACGCCACCTCGCTGGCCGGCCACGTGGAGATCCACGACAAGGCCACTCTGGGCGGCTTTACCCTGGTGCACCAGTTCTGCCGCGTGGGGACCTTCGCGTTCACCAGCATGGGCTCGGCGCTCAACCGCGATCTGCCGCCGTACTGTCTGGCCAGCGGCAACTACGCGCGGCTGATCGGGATCAACAAGATCGGGCTGCGCCGCAACGGGTTCAGCGACGAGGCGATCCAGGGGCTGCATCGGGTGTTCATCCGCGGCATGCGCGGGCGCGCCGGGCGCGAATCGCATCTCGACGAGATGCTGGCGGAGACCGATATCCCCGAGGTGCGCGATCTGATCCACTTCGTCCAGGGGTCGCGGCGCGGCATCCTGCGGGGTGGTCGCCAGCACTGACCGCGGTTTTCGCGCGCAAGCGCGCTCCTGAGGGGGTACCGCACGGGGCACACGGGGTATGGGTCGGGCCCCGGCATCCCGGCATCCAGGGGCAAACGCGCTGAGCCCGCACGGCGCGTCAGTCGGCGGGCAGCAGGTGTCCGTGCTCCAGCATCTCGGCGGCCGCCGCGGCCACGCGGCGATCCGCGCCGCCGTCGCCCAGTCTTTCCCGTACCCGTGACAGGCGCTCGCGCATCGCCTCCAGGCGTTGCGGTTTCCGCAGCAGGGCGTCGGCGTCGTCGGTGAGGCGTTGCGGGTTCGCGTCGTGCTGCAGGTATTCGGGGACGACCCCTTCCTCGGCGACGATGTTGACCAGCGCGATGTGCTCCAGGTGCACCAGGCGGCGGAACACGAAATGCGACAGTGCGCCCATGCGGTAGAACACCAGCATCGGCGCCCGCAGCAGGCCGGCCTCCAGGGTGGCAGTACCGGAGGCGGTCAGCAGCAGGTCGGCGCCGGCCATCACCGCGTGGGTCCCGTCCTCGCCCCCGACGTAGTCCAGCGGCGGTGTGCCGGCGCTCTCGTCGTGCCCGGCGGGCGGCGGGGCCAGCCCGGCCAGGCGCTCGGCGGTGACCCCGGGGGCGAGACCCACCGCGAAGCGCAGATCCGGATGTCGATGGTGCAGGCGGCGGGCGGTTTCCAGCAGCAGGGGCCAGTGGCGCTTGAGCTCGCCGCCGCGGCTGCCCGGCAGCAGGCCGACGATCCGGGTATCCGGTCCGACGCCCAGGCGTTCGCGCAGGGGCGGTTCCGGCGCCTGCACGCGGTCCACCAGCGGGTTGCCGACATAGCGTACCGGGACGCCGGCGCGTTCATAGATCGCGGTCTCGAACGGGAACAGCACGGCCATGGCGTCGACATGGCGCCGGATGCGGCGGATGCGGCCGCTGCGCCAGGCCCACAGCTGCGGGCTGACGTAGAACAGCACCGGGATGCCCAGGCGTTTGGCATGCGCGGCCAGGCGCAGGTTGAACTCGACGTAGTCGACCAGCACCAGCAGCGCGGGGCGGGTGGTCTCGAGGTGGTCGCACATGCGGCGGAACAGCCGTCGCAGGCGGGGGTAGTTGACCAGCACGTCGACCAGCCCGACCACCGCCAGTTCTTCCACGTCGATGCGGGTATCGACGCCGGCGGCGCGCATGCGTTCACCGCCCATCCCGGAGAAACGCAGGTCGTCGGCGTGGCCGGCAAGTTCCCGCACCAGTCCCGCCCCCAGGGCGTCGCCGGAGGTCTCCCCGGCGCAGACGACGACCTCGCGGGTCATGCCAGTGTGCGGCGGATCCGCTCGACGATGCGATCGACCTGGGCGTCTTCCAGCTCGGGGAAGACCGGCAGGGACAGGCAGCGCGCGGCCACCGATTCGGTTACCGGCAGGGATTCAGGCTCGCCGTCGGGTTCTGCGAACGCCTTCTGCTGGTGCAGCGGCACCGGGTAGTAGATCGCGTTGGCGATGCCGTCCTCGGTGAGTGCGCTCATCAGCGCCTCGCGGTGATCGGTCAGCAGGGTGTACTGGTGGTATACGTGGACGCCGATCCCGTCCTCGTGCGGGGTCTCCAGCGGCAGGTCCTTCAGCCCCTCGCTGTAGCGCGCAGCCACGCGCCGGCGCTCGGCGTTGTAGTGGTCGATGTGCGGCAGCTTGCAGCGCAGGATCGCCGCCTGCATCTCGTCCAGGCGCGAGTTGTAGCCGATCTCGTCGTGGTAATAGCGGACGCTGGAGCCGTGGTTGCGCAGGCGGCGCAGGGCCTCGGCCGAGGACGGACAGGAGGTGGTCACCAGCCCGCCGTCGCCGAAGGCGCCGAGGTTCTTGCTGGGGAAGAAGCTGAACGCCCCGAACGCGGTGGTGGAGCCGGTCTGCGCGCCGTCGATGCTGGCGCCGAAGGACTGCGCGCAGTCCTCGATGACCAGCAGCTTGTGGCGCTCGGCGATCTCGCGGATGCGCGGCAGATCGGCCGGCTGGCCGAACAGATGCACCGGCAGCACGGCCCGGGTGCGCGGGCTGATGGCCGCCTCGATCTGCTCCGGGTCCAGATTGAAGGTCCGCGGGTCGATGTCGATGAACACCGGCTCGGCGCCCAGATAGCGGATGGCCTCGGCGGTCGCGATGAAGGTGAACGGCGTGGTGATGATCTCGTCACCGGGCCCGACGCCCGCGGCATGCAGCGCCAGTTGCAGGGCGTCGGTGCCGGAGGCGCAGGTGATGGCGTGTTCCACGCCGAGGTAGTCGGCCAGCTCCTCTTCCAGCGCCTGGACGTTGGGTCCGAGGATGAAACGGGCGCCGGTGAGGACTTCCTGCAGGGCGGCATCGATCTCGGTGCGCAGCGTCTGGTACTGACGCTGCAGGTCGACCATGGGGATCACGGGCGGGCTCCTGTTGCGGATTCGATTGCGGAGTGCGGGCCGTCGGCGCGGCCCATCACGTTGAGATTGGCCTGCACCAGTTCGGTGATGCGGCTGGCGGTCTCCAGCGCGCGCTGGCCGTCGCGGCCGCTGACCAGGACCGGGGCGTCGCCGCGCGCGGCGGCCACGAACGCGCGGATCTCGGCGAGCAGGGCATCGGCCTCGTCGAACACGCGCTCGCCGCGGTGGATCTCGGGCGCCCCGGTCTCGGGATCGACGTCACCCAGGTGGTTGAACGACAGGATGCGGTTCTGGAAGTCCACCGAGGCGTAGGCATGCGACTGGAAGATGCGCATGCGCCGCTCGGATTTGGTGCTGATACGGCTGGAGGTGACGTTGGCCACGCAGCCGTCCTCGAACTCCAGGCGCGCATTGGCGATGTCGATGTCGCCGGTCAGGACCCGGGCGCCGGAAGCGCGGATCTCGGCCAGCGGCGAGTCGACCAGGGCCAGGATGATGTCGATGTCGTGGATCATCAGGTCCAGCACCACCGAGACGTCGGTGGCGCGCGGCTTGTACGGCGCCAGTCGGTGCGACTCGATGAAGCGCGGGTGCAGCGGATTCTCGGTCAGCTGGCGCAGGGCCGCGTTGAAGCGTTCCAGATGCCCGACCTGCAGTACCACGCCGCGTTCTTCGGCCAGCCGGTTGAGGGCCTCGGCCTCGTCCAGTGTCGCGGTCACGGGCTTCTCGACCAGCACGTGGCAGCCGGCCTCGATGAAATCGCGGGCGATCGCGTAGTGCAGGGTGGTGGGCGCGGCGATGGAGACCGCATCCACCCGGCCGATCAGGGCGCGGTGGTCGGTCTCGGCCGCGCAGCCATGTTCGGCGGCGACACGGCGGGCGGTTTCGGGGTCGGCATCGGCCACCGCCACCAGTTCGGTGTCGGGCAGTGCCGCGTATTTGGCCGCATGCCAGCGGCCGAGATGGCCAACACCGACGGCGGCGCAGCGCAGGGGATTCTGGGACATGGTCGGGATGCTCGGTCCGGAGGGGGCTGTGCTAGGATTTCGGCGCCATTGTAACGGATCCCCCGGATGGCGTGCGGGGGCTCGCCCGGGAAAACGGCGTGCGGACATCGGGAGCGGCTTCATGAGCGGCAAGACAGGCGGGGCAGACGGGGTCGCGGGCGTCGACGAGGTGGGTCGCGGGCCGCTGGCCGGGCCGGTGGTGGCCGCGGCGGTGATCCTGCCGGAAGGCTTCGATGCCCCCGGTCTGACCGATTCCAAGAAACTCACCGCGCGCCGGCGCGAGGCCCTGGACGAGCGGATCCGCGACGGTGCCCTGGCCTGGGCCCTGGGGCGCGCCGAGGCGGCCGAGATCGATCATCTGAACATCCATCGCGCGACCCTGCTGGCGATGCAGCGGGCGGTGCAGGCCCTGGATCCGGCGCCGGTGCATCTGCTGGTGGACGGCCGTTTCACCCCGGAGGGCCCGTGGACCGCCGAGGCCCGGGTGGGCGGTGATGGCAGCGTGGCCGCGATCAGCGCCGCTTCGGTGATCGCCAAGGTGGCGCGCGATCGCGAGTTGCGCGCGCTGCACGAGCAGTGGCCGGAATACGGCTTCGACCGCCATGCCGGCTACCCGACCGCCGCCCATCGCGCGGCCCTGGAACGCCACGGGCCGTGTCCCGCGCATCGGCTCAGCTTCGGCCCGGTGGCGCGTGCGCTGGCGGCTGCTGCGCAACCGGCTGCGGAAGAACGGGGGCACGCATGACCGACACCCCTGCCACGACCGCCGATGCCGGGCTGCATGATCCGGGGTTCGTGCACCTGCGGGTGCACTCGGAGTATTCCCTGGTCGATGGCCTGGTGCGTCTGAAGCCGCTGGTGCAGAGCGTGGCCGCGGCCGGGATGCCGGCAGTGGCGGTCACCGATCACTGCAACCTGTTCGGGCTGGTCAAGTTCTACAAGGCGGCGATCGGCGCCGGCGTGCAGCCGATCGTGGGCGCGGACGTACTGGTGCGCGACGCGCGTGCCGACGGCACTCCGGCGCGCATGACCCTGCTGGCGCAGAACGATGCCGGCTATCGCAACCTGACCCGGCTGATCTCGCGCGCCTGGCAGGAGGGTCAGGAGAAGGGCGTGCCGCGGATCGACTGCGCCTGGCTCGACGGCGGCGCGGCGGAGGGGCTGATCGCCCTGTCCGGGACCATCGACGGGCTGTTCGTCAGTGGCAGCGGGGTCGCGCAGGCCCTTGCCGAGCCCGTGCTGCAGCCGTGGCTGGAGCGTTTCCCCGGGCGCTTCTATCTGGAGCTCACGCGCACCGGGCGGCCGGGCGAGGAGGCCTGGATCGAGGCCGCGATCGGCGCGGCCGAGAGCCACGGACTGCCGGTGGTCGCCACCAACGACGTGCGTTTTCTCAGCGGCGAGGACTTCGAGGCCCACGAGGCGCGGGTGTGCATCCACGACGGCCACACCCTGGACGACGCGCGCCGGCCGCGGCGCTACTCCGAGCAGCAGTACCTGCGCACGCCGGAGGAGATGGCCGCGCTGTTCGAGGACATCCCCGAGGCCCTGGCCAACAGCGTGGCCATCGCCCGGCGCTGCAGCGTGCGCCTGACGCTCGGGGAATCGGTGCTGCCGGATTTCCCGGTGCCGGAAGGGCGCACGGTGGAGCAGCATCTGCGCGAGATCTCCGATCAGGGGCTGCGCGCACGCCTGGAGCGCTTCCAGTTCGCCGACACCGCGGACTACGAGGCGCGGCTGACGCGCGAGCTGGACGTGATCTGCCAGATGGGCTTCCCCGGCTACTTCCTGATCGTGGCCGACTTCATCCAGTGGGCGAAGGACAACGGGATCCCGGTGGGGCCGGGGCGCGGTTCCGGTGCCGGCTCGCTGGTGGCCTACGTGCTGGGAATTACCGACCTGGATCCATTGCGTTACGAGCTCCTGTTCGAGCGGTTTCTCAATCCCGAACGGGTCTCCATGCCCGACTTCGACGTCGACTTCTGCATGGAGAAGCGCGACGACGTGATCGAATACGTCGCCGAGCGCTACGGCCGTGACAAGGTCTCGCAGATCATCACCCACGGCACCATGGCGGCCAAGGCGGTGGTACGCGACGTCGGGCGCGTGCTGGGGCACGGCTACGGCTTCGTCGACCGCATCGCCAAGCTGATCCCGTTCGAGCTGGGCATGACCCTGGAGAAGGCCCTGACCGAGAGCGAGGACCTCAAGGCGCAGTACGACGAGGACGAGGAAGTCCGCGCGATCATCGATCTGGCGATGAAACTGGAAGGACTGACCCGCAACGCCGGCAAGCATGCCGGCGGGGTGGTGATCGCACCGTCGGCCCTGACCGACTTCTCCCCGCTGTATTGCGAAGACGACGGCGGCTCGCTGGTGACCCACTTCGACAAGGACGATGTCGAGGCGGTGGGCCTGGTCAAGTTCGACTTTCTCGGGCTGCGCACGCTGACCATCATCGACTGGGCGGTGCAGAACCTGAAGCGCATGGATCCGGAGATCGAGATCGATCTGGAGGGCGTGCCGCTGGACGACCCGGAGACCTTCCGTCTTCTGAAAGGCTATCAGACCACCGCGGTGTTCCAGCTGGAATCCGGTGGCATGAAGGACCTGATCCGGCGTCTGCAGCCGGACAGCTTCGAGGACATCATCGCGCTGGTGGCGCTGTACCGCCCGGGGCCGCTGCAGTCGGGGATGGTGGACGACTTCATCGACCGCAAGCACGGGCGCTCCGAGGTGGAATACCCGCACCCGGATCTGGAGCCGGTGCTCAAGCCGACCTACGGCGTGATCCTGTACCAGGAGCAGGTGATGCAGATCGCCCAGGTGCTGGCCGGCTACACCCTGGGCGGTGCCGACCTGCTGCGCCGCGCGATGGGTAAGAAGAAGCCCGAGGAGATGGCCAAGCAGCGCGAGATCTTCGTCAATGGTGCGGTGGAACGCGGGGTGGAGGAGCACACCGCGACCTACATCTTCGATCTGGTGGAGAAGTTCGCCGGCTACGGCTTCAACAAGTCGCACTCCGCGGCCTATGCCCTGGTGGCCTATCAGACCGCCTGGCTCAAGGCGCATTATCCGGCGCCGTTCATGGCGGCGGTGCTGTCCGCGGACATGGACAACACCGACAAGGTGGTCGGCCTGATCGAGGAATGCCGCAGCATGGAGCTGGCGGTGCTGCCGCCGGACGTGAACCAGTCGGACTACCGCTTCACCGTGCAGGACGCGCACACGGTGGTGTACGGGCTGGGGGCGATCAAGGGCGTCGGCGAGTCGGCGATCGAGACCCTGCTGAAGGCGCGCAACGAGGGCGGACCGTTCCACGGGCTGGTGGACCTGTGCCAGCGGGTGGATCTGGGCAAGCTCAACAAGCGGGTGCTGGAGACCCTGGTGCGGGCCGGTGCGCTGGATTCCCTCGGCGCCAACCGCGCGACCCTGCTGGCCGACATCCCCACCGCGGTGGCCGCGGCGGAACAGACCGAACGCAATGCCAGCCTCGGCGTGGTGGACCTGTTCGGCGATCCGGCGGCCGCGGTGGTGCCGGAGAGCGAGACGCAGCCGGAGATGGAGGACGATGACCGGCTGCGCGGGGAGAAGGAGACCCTCGGGCTGTATCTGACCGGGCATCCGGTGGAGCGTTATCGCGAGGAGCTGCGCGAGCTGACCGGCACCAGCCTGGCCGAGCTGGAGGCGAAGCTGGAACAGCGCCCCGACGAGGGCGAGAACCGCGGGCGCGGCCGCCAGGAGACCGTGCGCATCGCCGGGCTGGTGGTGGGCGTGCGGGTACGCAACACCAACAGCGGGCGCATGGGCGTGGCGACCCTGGACGACCGCAGCGGGCGCGCCGAGCTGGTGCTGTTCAACGACGATTTCAACCAGTACCGCGACCGGCTCGAGCCGGACAGCCTGCTGGTGGCCGAGGGCACCGTGACCCTGGACGACTACGCCGGCGGGGTGCGCATGCGCGCGCGCCGGGTCCTGACCCTGGACGAGGCGCGCGCGCAATGGGCGCGGGCGCTGCGCCTGGATCTGCGCGAGGTCCTCCCGGAGCAGATCGCGGGGCTGCACGGCCTGTTGCAGGAGCACCGGCCGACCGGGCGCGGCAACGGCAATGGCAGTGCCGGGACGCCGGAGGCGGACGAAGAGGGCGCCCCTTCGGGTTGCCCGCTGCGCCTGCGCTATCGCCGCGACGGCATGGAGGCGGAACTGAAGGTGCCGGAAGACTGGCGCATCCTGCCGAACGAGGCCCTGCTGCGCGGCATCCAGCAGACCCTGGGGCCGTCCTGCCAGGCGCGGCTGCTCTACCAGCGGGGGTAGTCCGCCCTGCGGGCCCGCTGCCGGCCAGCGTAGATCGCGCCGATTCGTTACACTCGCCACCCCGAACGTGACTGACTGGAATCCTTGCATGAACCCGGAATTTCTCGACTTCGAACAGCCGATCGCCGAACTGGAGGCCCGCATCCGCGACCTCCAGTACGTGGGCGACGACACCGAGGTCAACATCCAGGAAGAGGTCCAGCGGCTGCAGGACAAGTGCCAGTCGCTGACCGAAAGCATCTTTGCCAAGCTCACGCCCTGGCAGATCGCCCAGCTGTCACGCCATCCCCGGCGTCCGTATCTGCTCGACTACATCCCGGCGCTGTTCGAGGAATTCGAGGAACTGCACGGCGACCGCGCCTATGCCGATGATCCCGCGATCGTCGGCGGCATGGCCCGCTTCGACGGGCGGCCGGTGATGATCATCGGCCACCAGAAGGGGCGCCAGACCCGCGACAAGGTCCAGCGCAATTTCGGCATGCCGCGCCCGGAGGGCTATCGCAAGGCCCTGCGCCTGATGGAGATGGCCGAGCGCTTCCGCATGCCGGTGTTCACCTTCATCGACACCCCGGGCGCCTACCCCGGCGTGGGGGCCGAGGAGCGGGGGCAGAGCGAGGCGATCGCGCGCAACCTGCGGGTGATGGCGCGGCTGGACACCCCGATCATCGCCACGGTGATCGGCGAGGGCGGCTCCGGTGGCGCGCTGGCGATCGGCGTGGGCGACGCGACGCTCATGCTGCAGTACTCGACCTATTCGGTGATCTCGCCGGAAGGCTGTGCCTCCATCCTGTGGAAGAGTTCGGAGAAGGCCGCCGAGGCCGCCGAGGCGCTGGGGATCACCTCCGGGCGGCTGAAGGACCTGGGGCTGATCGATCGGGTGATCGATGAACCCCTGGGCGGCGCCCACCGTGATCCGGAGACCATGGCGGAGCATCTGCGTGCGGCGCTGGCCGAGACCCTGGGCGGGCTGGAGCGGCTGGACCCGGGCAAGCGCCTGGAGCGGCGTTACCGCCGGCTGATGGACTACGGTGCCTTCCAGGAAGCCGGCGCCTGATCCCGTTGACGTCGCGCTGCGGCGGTTCCTCGAGGAGTGTCCCGCGGGCGGCCCGCTGCGCGTCGCCTTCAGCGGCGGTCGCGATTCCAGCGTCCTGCTGCATGCCCTGACCGCGACCTGTCGAGCTGTCGGGCATCCCGATCCCGAAGCCTGGCACGTGGACCACGCGTTGCACGCGCAGTCCGCGGCCCAGGCGGAACACTGCCGTGCGGTGGCGCATTCGCTGGGTCTGCATTTCGAGCACCGCGCGGTCGGTCCCCTCGAGACCCGCGCGGACGGGGTGGAGGCCGCGGCCCGGCACGCCCGCTATGCGCTGCTGCGCGAGGGCCTGGGGCCGACCGGGGTGGTGGTCACCGCGCATCATGCCGGGGATCAGGCCGAGACCTTCCTGCTCGCGGCCCTGCGCGGCAGCGGTCCGCTGGGCCTGCGTGGCATGCCCCCGTGGCGCCGCGAAGGCGAGGGCTGGCTGGCGCGCCCGCTGCTGGACGTGGCGGATGCAGCCGTGGCGACGCGGGCGCGGCGCGAGGGGCTGACCTGGATGGAGGACCCCACCAACGCCGATCCGGGGTTCGACCGCAACTTCCTGCGCCGCGAGATCCTGCCCCGGCTCAATGAACGGTTTGCTGCGTCGGCCGGGCTGGCGCGGGCCGCGCGCTGGCAGGCCGGGGTGGCCGACGGGGAGGACGCCGTTCTCGCGCGCCATCTGGCGGGCGCCGGGGCCGGTGAATGCCTGCCGCTGTCCGTCCTGCGGCCGCTGGAACCGGGGCGCCGGAGCGCCCTTCTGCGGCACTGGATCCGGGAACACGGCCTGCGCCCGCCGGGCCACCGGCGGCTGGCGGAATTCCTGCGTCAGTCGCTGGCGGCTGGCGAAGATCGCCAGCCGCGGCTGGACTGGAACGAGGGGTGCCTGCGGCGCTACCGCGATGCGCTGTATCTGGATCCGCCGGAGACGGAGCCCGCGTCGCCCATCCCGTGGCCGGCCGGCCAGCAGCGGCTGCGTCTGCCCGATGGTCGGGTGCTGACGCGCGAGCATCCGGCGTTCGCCGATCCGCTGCTGGCCGGGGCGGTGGAGGTGGTGTTCCGGCAGGGTGGTGAACGGGTGCCGGCGGGCGGCCGGCACCGGCGGCTGAAGTCGCTGATGCAGGAGCGCGGGATTCCGCCATGGCGGCGTGCGCGCATCCCGCTGCTGCGCCCGCCGGGGGGCGAGGTGCGTGCCGTGCTGTGGCCGCGCGGACCGGATGACGGCGGCCCCCCGTGAGCTGCGTCGCAGGTTCGGGCCGAGGCGCCGCAGCCCCGCCATGACGGGCCCGCAGGCGCCCCGCGGGGCGCGTTCGCGATTGAGCGAAAACGGGGGGTCTGGTACCCTTTGCGGGCATTTTGACCCCCGTCGGTCCCGGCCAGGTTTCCCGCATGACGCGATTCGTGTTTATCACCGGAGGCGTGGTTTCGTCTCTGGGCAAAGGTATTGCATCCGCCTCTCTGGGGGCGATCCTCGAGGCGCGTGGCCTGAAGGTCACGCTGATGAAGCTGGACCCCTACATCAACGTCGATCCGGGGACCATGAGTCCGTTCCAGCATGGCGAGGTGTTCGTCACCCATGACGGGGCCGAGACCGACCTGGATCTCGGGCACTACGAGCGCTTCGTGCGCATCCGCACCTCGCGGCACAACAATTTCACCACCGGCCAGATCTACGAGAACGTCATCCGCAAGGAGCGCCGCGGCGACTATCTGGGCGGCACGGTGCAGGTCATTCCGCACATCACCGACGAGATCAAGCGCTCGATCCGCGAAGGGGCGGATGACGCCGATATCGCACTGATCGAGATCGGCGGCACGGTGGGCGACATCGAGTCCCTGCCGTTCCTCGAGGCGATCCGCCAGATGGGCGTGGAGCTGGGGCGCGACAACGCGCTGTTCATGCACCTGACCCTGGTCCCCTATATCGACGCCGCCGGCGAGATCAAGACCAAGCCGACCCAGCATTCGGTCAAGGAACTGCGTTCCATCGGCATCCAGCCGGACATCCTGCTGTGCCGCTCGAGTCAGGCGATCCCCGAAGGGGAACGGCGCAAGATGGCGCTGTTCACCAACGTGGAGGAAAAGGCGGTCATCTCCGCGGTGGATGTCGACAACATCTACAAGATCCCGCTGTGGCTGCATTCGCAGAAGCTCGACGAGATCGTGCTGCGCAAGCTGCACATCGAGGATCTGCCGGTCGCCGACCTGTCCGACTGGAAGCACGTGGTCAACGCCATGGAGTTCCCCGAATCGGAGGTCACGGTCGGCATGGTCGGCAAGTATGTCGAACTGACCGAGTCGTACAAGTCGGTCAACGAGGCCCTGACCCATGCGGGCATCGAGGTCGGCACCCGGGTGCGCATCCGCTACCTGGATTCGGAAAAGCTGGAGGGCGACACCCCCGAGGCACGCGCGGAGCTTGAAGGGCTGGATGCGATCCTGGTGCCGGGCGGCTTTGGCGAACGCGGCGTCGAGGGCAAGATCGAGGCGGTACGCCATGCGCGCGAGGAGGGCATCCCGTATCTGGGCATCTGCCTCGGCATGCAGGTGGCGGTGATCGAATACGCCCGCAACGTGGCCGGCCTCAACGGGGCACATTCCACCGAGTTCGCGCCCGATACTCCGCATCCGGTGATCGCGCTGATCACCGAATGGCAGGACCGCGAGGGGCGGATCGAACATCGCGATGCCGAAAGCGATCTGGGCGGCACCATGCGCCTGGGTGCGCAGACCGCCTGCCTGACCGAGGGCTCGCGCATCGCCGCGGCCTACGGCACCAGTCGCATCGAGGAGCGCCACCGCCACCGTTACGAATTCAACAACGCCTACCGCGCGCGTCTGGAGCAGGCCGGGCTGGTGATCTCCGGGCTGTCCGAGTCCGGGGAACTGGTGGAGGCGGTGGAGCTTCCGGAACATCCGTGGTTCGTCGGCTGTCAGTTCCACCCCGAGTTCACCTCCACGCCGCGCGACGGACACCCGCTGTTCGCCGGCTTCGTCCGTGCGGCGCGGGACTACCAGAACGAGCGCGCGCCGGATGTGGGCGCGGCGCTGACCGATTGACGGGAGGCAGGTTGATGGAACTGTGCGGTTTCTCCGTGGGCCTGGACCGGCCGTTCTTCCTGATCGGCGGTCCCTGCGTGATCGAATCGGAGGCCATGGCCGAGGAAACCGCGGGGCAGCTCGCCGAGCTCACGCGCGAGCTGGGGATTCCGTTCATCTACAAGTCGTCCTTCGACAAGGCCAACCGGTCCTCCACCCGCAGCTATCGCGGCCCGGGCATGGAGGAGGGGCTGCGTATCCTCGAATCGGTGCGCGAGCGCATGGGCGTGCCGGTGCTGACCGACGTGCACGAGGACACCCCGCTGGCGGAGGTTGCCGCGGTGGTGGACGTGCTGCAGACCCCGGCGTTTTTGTGCCGCCAGACCAATTTCATCCAGAACGTGGCCCGTCAGGGGCTCCCGGTGAACATCAAGAAGGGCCAGTTCATGGCCCCCTGGGACATGGGCAACGTGGTGGACAAGGCGCGCGAGGCCGGCAACGAGTCGGTGATGGTCTGCGAGCGCGGGGTGTCCTTCGGCTACAACACCCTGATCTCCGACATGCGCGGCCTGGCCGACATGCGCCGCACCGGCGCCCCGGTGGTGTTCGACGCCACCCACTCGGTGCAGCAGCCGGGCGGGCAGGGTGCCAGCTCCGGCGGGCAGCGCGAATACGTGCCGGTGCTGGCCCGTGCGGCCGTGGCCAGCGGTATCTCCGGGCTGTTCATGGAGACCCACCCCGATCCCGCGAACGCGCTGTCGGATGGCCCCAATGCCTGGCCGCTGCCGCGCATGCGCGAGCTGCTGGAAACCCTGAAGGCGCTGGACGAGGCGACCAAGTCGCGTCCGCTGGCGGAAGCCGAATACGGCCTGGGCTGACCCCGGGATGACCCCCGGGGGCGGCCGGCCCCGAATCGAACGAGTCAAGGAGAGAGTACGAGCATGTCCCAGATTGCCGAGATCCACGCGCGCGAGATCATTGATTCCCGCGGCAACCCGACGGTGGAAGCCGACGTCGTCCTGGCCTCCGGTGCGACCGGGCGGGCGTCGGTGCCGTCGGGGGCTTCCACCGGGGCGCGCGAGGCCCTGGAACTGCGCGACGCCGCGGCCCGCTACGGCGGCAAGGGCGTGGAGAAGGCGGTGGGCCATGTGAACGGCGAGATCCGCGACGCCCTGCGCGGCATGGAGGCTGACCAGACCGCGGTCGACCAGCGCATGCTGGAGCTGGACGGCACCGAGAACAAGTCGCGCCTGGGCGCCAACGCTCTGCTGGCGGTGTCCATGGCCGTGGCCCATGCCCGCGCAGCCGATGCCGAGCGCCCGCTGTTCGAGACGGTCGGCGGGCCGGATGCGCATCTGCTGCCGGTGCCGATGATGAACATCGTCAACGGCGGTGAGCATGCCGACAACAGCGTCGACATGCAGGAGTTCATGATCCTGCCGGTGGGCGCCCCCAGCGTGCGCGAAGCGGTGCGCTACGGCGCCGAGGTCTTTCACGCGCTGAAGAAGGTGCTCAACCAGCGCGGTCTGGGCACCGGCGTGGGCGACGAGGGCGGGTTCGCGCCCAACCTGGAGTCCAACTCGGCGGCGGTGGAGACCATCCTCGAAGCGATCCATCAGGCCGGGTTCAAGGCCGGGCGCGACATCTGGCTGGGCCTCGACTGCGCCGCCTCCGAGTTCTACCGCGATGGCCGCTACCACCTGGATTCCGAGGGCAAGTCGTTCAATGCCGAGGAATTCTGTGACTACCTCGCGCACTGGGTCGATCAGTACCCCATCCTCAGCATCGAGGACGGGCTGGCCGAAGACGACTGGGAGGGGTGGAAGATCCTGACCGAACGTCTGGGTGAGCGCGTGCAGCTGGTGGGCGACGATCTGTTCGTGACCAACACGCAGATCCTGCGCGAGGGCATCGACCGCGGCGTGGCCAACTCCATCCTGATCAAGCTGAATCAGATCGGCACCGTGACCGAGACCCTGCAGGCCATCGAGATGGCGCGCGACGCGGGTTACACCTCGGTGATCTCGCACCGTTCGGGCGAGACCGAGGACGTGACCATCGCCGATCTGGCGGTGGCCACCGGCGCGGGGCAGATCAAGACCGGCTCGCTGTCGCGCTCCGATCGCGTGGCCAAGTACAACCAGCTCATGCGGATCGAGGAGCATCTCGGCGGGCAGGCCCGCTACCCGGGCATGGACGCCTTCCGGGTCCGGCCCTGACTCCGGGGAACCGGGGTGTCCCGGCCGGAGGCCTGAGCGATGCGCTGGCTGCTGCCGGGCGGTCTGTTGCTGCTCGTGCTGGCGCTGCAGTGGCCGTTGTGGTTCGGCGAGGGCGGCTGGCCGGATGTCCGCGAACTGCGCAGCGAGACCGCCATGCAGGAAGCGGAAAACCAGCGCCTGCGTGAACGCAACCGGGCGCTGGAGGCCGAGGTCCGCGATCTGCGCGAGGGCTCCGCGGCGGTGGAAGAACGCGCCCGGCGTGACCTGGGCATGATTCGCGAGGACGAGACCTTTTTCTTCATCGTGGACGAAGAAGACGAAGTGCCGGGCGAAGTCCCGGGGTTGATGCCCGAAGACGCCTCCGCCGGCGTTGCCCCGGAGCCTGCCGAGGAGGACACGACGATCGTGGAGGATCCGTTCGATGAGTGATGCCGGCGCCCCCGAGGGTTCGGGCGTCTTCTGGGCCCTGATTCCGGCGGCCGGCATTGGCCGCCGCATGGGGACGGATCGTCCCAAGCAGTTCCTTTCCCTGGGGCCGCGCAGCGTGCTGGCCCACACCCTGTCGATCTTTCTGGAGCATCCGCGGATTCGCGGCGTGATCCTGGTGCTGGGCCCGGACGTGGACCCGGACGCGCTTGACCTGCCGCTGGCCGGCGGGCGGCTGTTCCGCGTGGCCGGCGGCGACGAGCGGGCCGACTCCGTGCAGAACGGGCTGGACTTCCTCGAGGAACGCGCCGGTCCCGAGGACTGGGTGCTGGTGCACGATGCCGCGCGCCCGTGCCTGCCGCCGGACGATCTCGACCGCATGCTGGACGAGCTGCGCGACGATCCCGTGGGGGGAGTGCTGGCGGCTCCGTCCACCGATACCATCAAGTGGGCGGACACCGACGGTCGGGTGGAATCCACGCTCGATCGCGAGCGGGTGTGGCGGGCCCTGACCCCGCAGATGTTTCGCCTGGGCACGCTGCGCGACGTCAACGCCCGCGCGCGTGCCGCCGGACACCCGGTGACCGACGAGGCCAGCGCGATCGAATGGGCGGGACTGCGGCCGCGGCTGGTGGAGGGCTCGCTGATGAACATCAAGATTACGCGCGCCGAGGACCTCGAACTGGCCCGTCTATACTTGCTGGAACAGGGCCGGCTCGACGGAGGGTATCGGGGATGACGGCGATGCGTGTGGGCCAGGGTTTCGATGTACACGCCTATGAGGCGGGGGATCACGTGGTGGTCGGCGGGGTGCGGATCCCGTTCGATTACGGCGTGCGCGCCCACTCCGACGGTGACGTGCTGCTGCACGCGCTGTGCGACGCGCTGCTGGGAGCCGCCGGCCTGGGCGACATCGGCCGCCACTTTCCCGACAGCGATCCGGCGTTCTCCGGTGCCGACAGCCGCGACCTGCTCGAAGAGACCCTGCGCCGGGTGCGCGAGGCGGGCTGGGTGCCGGTGAACATCGACGCCACCATCATCGCCCAGCGTCCGCGCATGGGCCCGCACGTGGACACCATGCGCGCCAATATCGCCGCGGACACCGGGTTGCCGGCGGACGCGGTCAACGTGAAGGCCACCACCACCGAGCGGCTGGGCTATACCGGCCGCGAGGAGGGCCTCGCCGCGCAGACCGTGGTGCTGCTGCAGACCCCGGGAGACGGGGAGGTCGCATGAGCGACGGCGTGGTGCGCGGGGTGCACCACGTGAGCGTGGTGGTGTCGGATCCGGAGCGTGCGGCCACGTTCTACGGCGATCTGCTCGGACTGGCGCCGTTGCCGCGTCCCGATCTCGGGTTCCCCGGGCGCTGGTTCGATCTGGGTGACGGGCGCGCCCTGCATCTGCTGGGGGTGCCCAACCCGGACCCGGTGGAGCGCGGGGTCGCCGGTGGCCGCGACCGCCATCTGGCCCTGGTGGTGGACGGCCTGGAGACCCTGCTGGGCCGCCTGGAGGCCGCGGGCTTCCCCGCGCAGCGCAGCCGTTCCGGGCGCCCCGCGGCCTTCGTGCGCGATCCGGACGGGAACACCGTCGAATTCGTCGCAGCCGGCGAATGACGCTGTCCGCACCCGCATTCCCTCACCGCCGGTAGCGGGCATGAACTGGGACGACGCCGACACCCCGCGCCCCGCGGCCCGTAACCTGCGGGTCCTGATGCCGCTGCTCGCATTCCTGCGGCCGTACCGGCGGCGCATCGTGTTCGGGCTGGTGGCGCTGGTGGTGGGCTCGGGGGCGATCCTGGCCTTCGGCGGGGTGCTGCGCCTGCTGGTGGACGCCGGCCTGGGTCCCGAGGACCCCGCCGGGCTCAATCGCGCGCTGGTGCTGCTGCTGGTGGTGGTGACGGTGATGGCCATCGGGGTGGGGGCGCGAATCTATCTGGTGACCTGGCTCGGCGAGCGGGTGGTGGCGGACCTGCGCCGCGCGGTGTTCGCCAACGTGATCCGGCTGGATCCGGCGTTTTTCGAGCAGACCCGTACCGGCGAGGTGATCTCGCGCCTGACGGCCGACGCGACGCTGATCCAGACCGTGGTCGGCACCACCCTGACCATTGCCGCGCGCAACCTGCTGCTGATCGTCGGCGGGCTGGTCCTGATGTTCCTGTCCAGCCCGCCGCTGGCAGCCCTGCTGGTGGCCGGCCTGCCGGCGGTGGCCGTGCCGGTGTGGCTGCTCGGTCGGCGGGTGCGGCGGCTGTCGCGCCGGACCCAGGACCGGGTCGCGGACGTGGGCGCGCGCACCGACGAGACCCTGTACGCGATCGAGACGGTACAGGCCCACGGCCAGGAAGACGCCGAACGCGGCCGGCATGCTTCGGCGGTGGAAGCCGCCTTCGGCATGGCCACGCGTCGGGCCGCCACCGGCGCACTGCTGGCCGCTGCGGTGATGCTCTTGATGTTTGGCCTGATCGCCGGGGTCCTCTGGATCGGTGGCCACCGCGTACTGGACGGGGTGATGACCCCGGGCGAGCTGGCCGCGTTCCTGTTCTATGCGGCCCTGGTGGCGGGGTCGATCGCCGCGCTCAGCGAGGTGACCAACGAACTGCTGCGGGCGGCCGGGGCCGCGGAGCGCCTGCTGGAGCTCGCGGAGGTCCGTTCCGGCCCGCCCTGGCCACGGCACCCCGAAGACCTGGCGGAACCGGTACGCGGCGAGATCGCGCTGGAGGACGTGGTTTTCGCCTATCCGACGCGCCCGCAGCCGCCGGCACTGGATGGGGTCTCCCTGCGGGTGCGCCCGGGCGAGTCGGTGGCGCTGGTGGGACCGTCGGGTTCCGGCAAGTCGACCCTGTTCCGGCTGCTGCTGCGCTTTCATGACCCGGACGCCGGACGCGTCCTGTTCGACGGGCACGACCTGCGTCGCCTGCGGCCGGATGAACTGCGCCGGCACATCGCGGTGGTGCCGCAGGAACCGGTGCTGTTCTCCGGCACCGTGCGCGAGAACGTGGCCTACGGCGTGCCGGATGCATCCGACGCGTCGCTGCAGGCGGCCGCGGAGGCGGCGCATGCGCGGGGGTTCATCGAGGCGCTGCCGGAGGGCTGGGACACCGCGCTGGGCGAGCGCGGCGTGCGCCTGTCGGGCGGTCAGCGGGCGCGTCTGGCGCTGGCCCGCGCCCTGCTGCGCGAGCCGGCCGTGCTGCTGCTGGACGAGGCCACCAGCGCGCTGGACGCCGAAAGCGAACGCGAGGTGCAGGCGGCGCTGGCCGGGGTGCGTGGTCGCTGCACGGTGCTGACCATCGCCCACCGGCTGGCCACCGTGCAGTCGGCGGACCGGATCGTGGTGCTCGACGGCGGACTCGTGGTGGGCGAGGGCACGCACGCCGAACTGATGGCGCAGGGCGGGCTGTATGCGCGGCTGGCGGCGCTGCAGTTTGCGGATGCGGACGCGCTCGCCTGAAACTCGGGGTGAGGGGGATCAAGCGGGAGGAGATCATGGCCAACGGATACATCCTCGCCCTGGACCAGGGCACCACCAGCTGCCGGGCGATCCTGTTCGATCTGGAGGGCGGCATCGCCGGGGTCGCGCAGAAGGAGTTCGCCCAGTCCTACCCGCACTCCGGCTGGGTGGAGCACGACGCGATGGAGATCTGGGGCACCCAGATCGGCGTGGCGCGCGAGGCGCTGGAGCGCAATGGCATCAAGCCCGCGCAGCTGGCGGCCATCGGCATCACCAACCAGCGCGAGACCACGATGGTGTGGGATCGTCACAGCGGCCGCCCGATCCATCCGGCCATCGTGTGGCAGGACCGGCGTACCGCGGATCTCTGCGACCGCCTGCGCGACGAGGGTCTGGAAGGCCATATCCGCGCGACCACCGGGCTGCTGCCGGACGCCTATTTCTCCGGTACCAAGATCCGCTGGATCCTCGATCACGTGGACGGCGCGCGCGAGAAGGCCCGCAACGGCGACCTGCTGTTCGGCACCATGGACAGCTGGCTGGTGTGGAACCTGACGCGCGGCGAGCGCCACGTCACCGACGTGACCAACGCCTCGCGCACCATGCTGTTCGACATCCACCGCCTGCAGTGGGACGACACCCTGCTGGACGCGCTGGACATCCCGCGCGCCATGCTGCCCGAGGTGGTATCCTCCAGCGAGGTCCTGGGCCACACCGGGGCGGAGATGTTCGGCGGCGCGCGGGTGCCGGTGGCCGGCATGGCCGGGGACCAGCACGCGGCCCTGTTCGGCCAGGCCTGTTTCGAGCCGGGCATGGCGAAGAACACCTACGGCACCGGCTGCTTCCTGCTGATGAACACCGGCACCCGCCCGGTGACCTCGGAGCACGGCCTGCTGACCACCATCGCCTGGGGCCTGGACGGGCAGGTGGAATACGCCCTGGAGGGCTCCATCTTCATCGCCGGGGCCGCCGTGCAGTGGCTGCGCGACGAGATGCACCTGATCGATACGGCCGCGGACTCGGAGTATTTCGCCAGCCGGGTCGAGGACGCCGGCGGCGTTTACGTGGTGCCGGCCTTCGCCGGGCTGGGGGCGTCGTACTGGGATCCGCATGCGCGCGGGGCGATCTTCGGCCTGACCCGGGGCACGCGCAAGGAGCACGTGACGCGCGCGACGCTGGATGCCCTGGCCTACCAGACGCGCGACGTGATCGAGGCCATGCAGGCCGATTCCGGCCTGGCCCTGCAGACCCTGCGGGTGGACGGCGGCGCGGTGGCCAACAATCTGATGGTCCAGTTCCAGGCCGACCAGCTAGGGGTACGCGTGGAACGCCCGGCCATCACCGAGAGCACCGCACTGGGTGCCGCCGGCCTGGCCGGTCTGGCCACCGGCCTGTGGAGCCGTGACGACCTGCGCGCATTCAGCCGCATCGAACGCGTGTTCGAGCCGCAGCTGGACGCCGCCACCCGCGACCGCCAGTACCACGGCTGGAAGGAAGCCGTGCGCCGCTGCATGAACTGGGAACGTGACGCGCGGTAGGCCCGCGTCGCCATTTACGCGAGAGGTGTCCTATGAAGATCAAGGATCTGATTGATGAAGCCGAGGCACTCCCGGTTGAAGAGCGTGCGCTGGTGGTCGATTCGCTTCTTCGCAGTCTCAACCCCCCGAATCCCGGATCGATGAAAAATGGGCTTCGGTGGCGCAGGAGCGATTGAAGGGGTTTCGTTCCGGTGATGTGGAGGCCGTTCCCGGAGAAGAAGTGTTCGCGAAGATCCGGGGCGAGCAACCTCAATGAGCTTCCGCGATCGTTTCGCTTGCTTCTTCGGTCTGGTGACGCTCGAGACTGACCCCGAAACGCGCGATCCTCTGGCACCGATGGGGGGCGATCGGGTCCGGGCGCTGCCCCTGCTCGATCAGGCGATCGTCTGGAGGCAGTAGATATGCAGGCACTGGTGTTCTGGTGCTATTGTGTAGCAATGGAAAAGCCGGGAATACACCATGGCGCGACTGACCATTTCTCTCGATGATCAGGTTCATCAGGCATTGAAGGAGGCAGCGGCCCGACAGCGCCGCTCGATCGCCTCGATTGTGGAAGAGAGCCTGGTCTACCGGGGAATCAAGACCCATGTGGATGCCCGCGGCCTTGTTGATGCCGCTCGAAAGAAGGCGGGGCTCAGCGAAGAAGACGCTCTGGCCATTGCCGTTGATGAGACACGGAAAACCCGTCAACGGTGAACAACCGTACGTATATCGTCGACACCAATGTGGTGGTGGCCGGGCTCCTTTCGGCCGACGCCGAGTCACCGGTATGTCACATCCTCGACGACATGCTCGACGCGAGACTGCCGTTCCTGCTCTCTCCCGACCTTCTGGGGGAGTATCGTCGCGTCCTGCTGCGCCCCCGCCTGACCAGGCTCCACGGGCTGGAAGCCGGGACGATTGACGATCTGCTCGTCCACCTGACCGCGAATGCCATCTGGCGTGAACCGCCACCTTCTCCGTGCGCGGCACCGGATCCGGGAGATGCCCACCTCTGGGCGCTTCTGCATCTCCAGCCGCACACTGTTCTGATCACTGGTGACCGGTTGCTGCTGGACGATCCGCCAGCAGAGGGCAAGGTCATCACCGCCGGTGACTATGTCTCCATCGGCTGAATTCCAGCCCCACCCTTCGGCCCCGCTGTCAGTCGATGCTGGCGGGGCGGGCGGCGAGGCGGCCGGACTGGTAGTCGGAGATGGCCTGCTGGATCTCGGCGTCGGTGTTCATCACGAACGGGCCGTAGTGGGCGATGGGTTCTTCCAGCGGGCGGCCCTTGAACAGCAGGACGCGGCTGTCCTGGCGGGCGATCAGATGGATCATGGTGTGGCCGTGCCAGACGCCCAGTTCGCCGGCGTTCAGGCCGGTGAGCGCGCCCTCGAAGACGTAGCCCAGCACGCGCTCGTCCAGCTGTACGGCCAGTGACAGGCGGTAACCGGCCGGCAGGGTGAGATCCGCCATGCCCGCGCCTTCGCCGATCTGGCCCAGCGGGCCCTCGGTGTCGCCGGCGCTGGTCTGCCAGGAGCCGGCCACGGCCTTGAAGTCCAGCGGGGCGTCTTCCTCCGGCAGGTGGCGCATGGCGTCGGTGCCGACGTCGCGATAGCGCGGGGGTTCCATCTTGCGCGCGGCCGGCAGGTTCACCCACAGCTGGAAGCCGTGCAGCCCTTCCGGCTCGGGATGCAGGGTCTCGGAATGGATCACGCCGCGGCCGGCGCTCATCCATTGCGCGCCGCCGGCCTGCACCTGTCCTTCGTTGCCCATGGAATCGCGATGGCTGACGCCGCCGCGCACCAGATAGGTGAGGGTCTCGAAGCCGCGATGCGGATGGTCGGGAAAGCCGCCCACGTCTTCGTCGCCGGGGGCGGTCTTCAGCTCGTCCAGCATCAGGAACGGGTCGAGGCCGCCGCCGAAGTCATGGATGCGGCGGATCTTCACGCCCGCGCCGTCCTGCGTCGGGTGCGAGTGGCGGATGCTGTCCGGTGGCGTGGGGTTCATGGCGTTCTCCTTCGCGTCGAGTCTGCACCATACCGACCGCAAAACGAAAAGAAAATTGCATGGTCCGATCCGGCGCGATATTGCCGGTCAGGGGAGCTGCCACGCGTCGGCGAAGGCCTCCAGGCTCTCGATGAAGTCGGGCTCATGTTCGCGCCGATGCATGGTCAGGTGCAGCACGATGGCCGATTCGTCGGGCGGGTGGCCGGTGGTCAGGGTCCAGGCCACGCCGTTGGGGCAGTCCGGCAGGCTGAAGCGCACGCCGCCGTGGATGAGCTCGCGGTTCACGCGGAACTCGCCCCACAGGCAATAGATGACACCCTGATCGGCCCCCCGATCCTCGACCAGGTTGTCGATCAGGTCGCAGGCTGTTGGCAGGGCGGGCACCGTCAGGCGTTGCTGGAGGGTGGCGGGGTCGGTGGTACCGGTCAGGATGCGGTGAAACTCCATGGGCTACTCCACGCGGGGCAGGAATACCGGGTGGCCGTCCACCTCGCCGACGCTGAGGGCCTGGTTGTACAGCCGTTCCAGGGCGGCGGGCACCAGCATGGTGCGGGTGGGGCCCCAGCAGGCGCCGCCGTCGGGGAACATCAGCAGGAGGTGGTCGCAGAAGCGGGCGGCCAGATTGACGTCGTGCAGGGCCATCACCGCAGCGCGGCGTTCACCGCCGGCGATTTCGCGCACGCGCTGCAGGACGCTGACCTGGTGGTGCAGGTCGAGCTGGCTGGTGGGTTCGTCCAGCAGCAGGACCTGCGGGTCCTGGGTCAGTACGGTGGCGAGGGCCAGACGCTGGCGTTCGCCGCCGGAGAGGGTATCCACCTGCCGGCCCTCCATGCCGTCGAGATCCACGGTGGCCAGCGCGGCGCGGGCGGCGTCGACGTCCTCGCGGGTCTCGATGTCCCAGGGGCGCAGGTACGGGTGGCGGCCGATCAGCGCGGTTTCGAGGACGGTGGCAGGGAAGCCGTCGTGGTGGTTCTGGAACACCAGGCCCAGGCGTCGCGCCAGATCCGGCCGCGACAGGCTGCCCAGGGGCTGCCCGGTCAGTTCGATCCCGCCGGCGCGCGGGGGGCGCAGGCGGGCAAGGGTGTGCAGCAGCGTGCTCTTGCCGGCGCCATTGGGCCCGAGGATGCCCCAGCACTGGCCGGGATTCACGGTCAGGTGCAGCGGCGAGGAGTCGGCCCGTTCGGGGATGTCGATCACCAGATCGCGGGTGGCCAGCAGGGTGTCCGCCGTGGGGGCCTCGTGCACGCTGAGGGCCGCGGCGGAGACATGGGCGTGGGCGTCGCTGCGGGTGTCGGCGCGGCTCATCTCAGCGGCTCCGGTACAGCAGGAACAGGAACACCGGCACGCCCAGCATTGCGGTGATCACGCCCACTGGCAACTGCTCCGGGGCGATGATGGTGCGCGCCAGGGTATCCGCCAGGGTCAGCAGGATGCCGCCGGCCAGCGCCGAGGCGGGCAGGATGACGCGCTGGTCGTTGCCGAAGACCAACCGCAGCATGTGCGGCACGATCAGGCCGACGAAGCCCACTGCGCCCACCTGGGTGACCGCGGTCGCGGTGATCAGCGACGCGGCGATGTAGATCGACCATTCCACTGGCCGCACCGACACGCCCAGGGCGGCGGCCTGCATCGGGCCGCGCGCGAGGACGTTCAGGGTGCGGCCCAGCGGCATGGCCGCCAGCACCACGAACACCAGCACGCCCCAGGCCGGGCCCGGATGGCGGGCATGCGAGACGTCGCCCATCAGCCAGTAGAGCATGCCCGGCAGCTCCGCGGTGGGGCTGACGGCCAGCAGGAAGCTGATCAGCGCGCCCCAGCCGGCGGCCACCACCACCCCGGTCAGGAGCAGGCGGGTGGCGGTCCAGGATCCGGTGCCATGTGCCAGGCCGAACACGATGAGCGTGGACAGCATGGCCCCGGCAAACGCGGCCGCCGACACCGAGAACATCGACAGCCCGGCGAGCATGGCCAGCAGTGCGCCCACCGAGGCGCCGCCGGAGAGACCCAGCACGTAGGGGTCGGCCAGCGGATTGCGCAGCAGCACCTGCATCAGCGCGCCGGCCACGCCCAGCAGCCCGCCCGCGGCGAACGCGGCCAGCGCGCGTGGCAGGCGCAGCTCGGTGATCAGCGTGGCGTGCAGCGCCGAGGCCTCGCCGGTGAGCACCCGCGGGAGCTCGCCGAGCGGGATGGCCACGCTGCCCCAGGCCAGGGCCACCACCAGCGACAGCAGCGAGGCGGGCAGCAGCACGCCCGCCGCCAGCAGGAAGGATCGGGTCACGGGAGCTTACGGCGATTCGGGACGCCGGTCGCGGGCGGTCTGCAGGTCCTCGCACATGAGGGCGGTGCCCTCGGCGATGCGCGGGGTGTGGCGCTGCAGCAGCGACGGCGGCAGGAAGAACAGGTTGTCGCGGCGCACCGCGAGCATGTTGTCCCACTCGCGCCAGGCCTCGACCCAGGCGGGGTTGTCCTCGCCCATGCCGCCACCGATGATGACCTCGGGGTCGGCGTGGATCACCGCTTCGCGGTCCATGCGGGGTACCAGGCGGTCGAGGTGGCCGAACACGTTCTCGCCGCCGCAGACCTCGATGGCCTCGGCGATCAGATGTTCGTTGTTCACCGTCATCAGTGGCTGGTCCCAGACCTGATAGAACAGCGGGACCGGGTCGCGATCCGCGTATTTCTGACGCAGCGCCTTGATCCCGTCGAGAAAGCGTTCCGCCTCGGCGCGGCCCTGATCGCCCGTTCCGGCCAGTTCGGCCATGCGCTCCATGCTGGAAGCCACGCCGTCGAACCCGCGCGGTTCGGAGGTGTAGACGGTCAGGCCCAGTTCGCGCAGGCGTTCGATGTGCGAGCGCGAGTTGCCGCTGTCCCAGGCCACCACCAGGTCGGGTTCCTTGGCGAGGATGCGTTCCAGGTCGAGACTGGTGTAGCCCCCGACCCGGGGGATGTCCGCGGCCTGTTCCGGGTAGTCGCTGTGGTCGGTCGCGCCGATCACGCGGTCGCCGGCGCCGATCGCGAACAGCACCTCGGTGATGTGCGGGGCCAGGCTCACGATCCGCTCGGCCGGGGCGTCCAGCCGGACTTCCCGATCCGTGTCGTCGATCACGGAAATGGGGTCGTTGTCGGCGGCGTGGCCGGCGGTGGCGAACAGCAGGGCCCCGGTGGCGACCAGGGTCGTCAGCGTGGTTGAACGGTATAACATACGAAAGGTTCCTTGGTTCCGTAGGGTCGGGCAACGGTGCGGGCGGGGCTGGCGCGGGTGTTCGCCGGCGATATTCGGCGGTGGTATGCCCAGCCGGAGGGTCCAGCCTCTCCGTCGGCCCGTCTCGACCAAGCGCGTCATGATAACAGCTGCCCTTGAGGGCACGCCGCTTCCCCGTTGGGATTGGTGACAAGCGCTTGAGCGGGCCGCAGACCCGCTGTGCCCGGATGCCCCGCGGCCCTGCCGTGTGCGCTTTACGACTTGATCGGGAGGGTCAGGGAGGCGGTCGCACCACCATCAGGACCGGCCATGAGGTTCGCATCCCCTCCATGGAGCCTCGCAATGCGCCGCACAAGGTAGAGCCCCATTCCTACCCCCGCGATCCGCGACATGTTGTCGCCCCGGGTGAATTTTTCGAAGAGCTTCTCCGGGGCGGCGTTCTGCAGGCCCGGTCCCGCGTCGACTACCTTCAGATTCACGCGATCGGAGCCATCGGGCTCCGCGATGACAATGATCTGCGTGCCCTCGGGGGCGACCTTGGCTGCGTTGTCGATGAGATTCAGAAGCGCCACGCGAACCAGGGCGGGGTCGAAGGTCATCTCGCTGGGGATGTCCCCGACTTCCAGTACCAGTTCGTGGCGGGTTACGGATTGGCGAGCCTGTTCAACCACCTCCCCCAGAAAGGCCCGCGAGACCACGCTCTCCGCTCGCACCCGCCAGGCGTCCGATTCGAAGCGGTCCTCCGTCATCAGGTTATCCATGAAGCCGGTCATGCGGCTGACCGCGCGACGGATGCGTCGCAGCACCTTGGCGGGCGGAATGGTGTCCTGTTCGCGCTGGGCTTCCAGCACCGTGCAGGCGGAGGCGATGGATGCAATGGGGGAGCGTAGCTCATGGGAGATCATGGCCAGGAACTGGCGGTGTTCACTCAGGGCGTTCTCGGCGGTCTGACGGGCGGTGTCGAGTTCGCGGGTGCGGGCGTCCACCAGGCGTTCCAGCTCCGCCCGCTGCTCTTCCTGGATGCGCAAGCGCTCGCGCCGCTCGAGGACCACGCGTGCCCCCAGCCCGGCGAGGACGATGACCGAGGCCAGTAGCACCGAAATCGCCATGGCCGGCTCGGAGAACGCAGCGGGTACCCGGGGCAGCCAGCCGATGCTGGAAAAGTAAAGCAGCTTGGTCACCTGCCAGGGCAGGACGTAGCCGGCGAAGGCGTAGCCCCACAGCACCACCCCCTTGCGCCACGCCATGTACCCGAGAACGGGGCTGAACAGGGCGATGCTCAGCCCCCACAGCGCGAGGAAATGCATCATCGACCGATGAGGGAGGAACAGGAACAATACGCCGATCAGGGCGAAACTGAAGATCAGGCCGATCAGCACCCGGTCAATGCGCTGAAACAGCTCGCGGGTCCGCAGCAGGATGCGGTGCAGGATCAGCAGCAGCATCCCGACCAGTGACAGCGAGAGGCCGATGGCCGGTTGGGTCCAGTCGGGTGATTCGGGCCAGAATTCGCGAAAGGCGATCCCCTTGATGCTCCAGCGGAACAGCAGGAAGGCAAGGCTCAGCAAGCCGAAGACCAGAAAGCCCGGCTCGCGCAGCATCAGCCACATCACCACCCCGAACAGCAGCATCAGGATGACCGCGCCGGCCATGAAATATTCCAGCCGCGTGGCGTTGCGTTCCCTTTCGAGTAACTTGGCGGTGGCATGGAGTTGCGGGTGGATCACGATGGGCGTGTCGCTGGCAACCCGGACCAGCAGCTCCTTCGACGCGTGCGCGGGGATATCCACGGAAAACACCTGCGTCAGGGTCGGCAGTTCCCGTTCCGATAAGGGTATGGCCCGACCGCCAGGGCGGGTGACCCAGCGGCCATCCATGCGTTCGTGATAGGTCACTTCCCGCAGCCGTGCCTGACCGACCTCCAGCCAGCGCAACACCGCTTCGGGGCGATCGTTGGTCACTTCCAGCTTCAGCCAGAAGGCGGAATCACTGGTGCCAAGCCGATGGCGATCCTTCGCCAGCGGCAAGGGGCTGAGCGGGATGGCGCCGGCCGCCACCTCCGCTGGACCCAGTTGTCCACTGGGGTCTTCGCCCATGACCAGCCCCTTGACGCGAACGTCGTCGGCGGCTGCGAGGAGCGATGGGGCCGGTAAAAGCGCGAGCAGCAGAGTCAGCAGCAGGGCCGGGCGGATACGAGGCACCGGGCTCAATCCATCGTGAACGGCCGGGTCAACTCCAGCCGTTGACGTGGGGCGGTGGCCAGGGGCAGGGCATCGCCCGTGTGCGACTCGACCTTCTTGCGCAGACGACTCATTAATACATCTATGCGGTGGAAGCGAAATTCGGAGGGGTTATCGCTCAGTACAGCGGCGAGATCCAAACGCGAGGCCGCGCCGCCGCCGTGGACGAGACACTCCAGGAAGGCGAATTCGTTGGGGGTCAGATCCACGGACTGGCCACCCGGCGAGTACAGGCAACGTCCTTCCCGGAGTATGCGCCAGGTGGGTTCGTGCCCACGGGGGCCGGCGTCCGCCTGGCCGTTATTGGCCGCCAGGCGTCGCGACAAGGCTTCGACGTGGGCGGCCAGCTCCCGCAGATCGACGGGTTTGGTCAGGTAGACATCGGCGCCCGCCTCAAGCCCTGCCAGGCGGTCATTCAGCTGTGAGCGCGCACTCACGATGATGATGCCGATGCCGGTCTCCATGACGTGGCGCGCCACACTCAAGCCGTCTTCCTCGGGCAGCCCGATGTCCAGCAGCACAACATCCACTGGATGGACAGCCAACTGGCGGTAGAAGCCCGCGGCACTTTCCTCCGTCCATACGGTGCAGCCCTGCATGGCCAGATACTCCGCCATGCTGGCGCTCTGATCCACGTCGTCTTCGACAATGGCGATGCGGATGGCACCGGGTTCGCTGTGATTGAGGGCGTCTTGCATGGTCCGACTGAACGCCTGGTCGGTTACAGATGGGAGGCCTGTGGTCAAGACACCACAGTGTGGCCGTTTAGCTGGAGGCCAAAGAGTACACCTTTCTGCCGCTTGGCCAAATGTTCAGGCGTTGCTTCCGGATCCGTGATGAGAGGAATGGTGAGAGTCTGTGAGTGGACGGGTAGGGGAGGCGGCGGTTCCAATGGGCCGAAGTGTAAAAAAACCGTGACAACACGGGGGAATTTGCCATGTCCGCCAGTCCCCGCCGTTCCCTGAATGCCCTGTCGCAGGTTCTGGGCCTTGGGCTGAAGCATTCGCCCCTGGTGCTGGGGGTGGTCGGCGTGCTGGGCTGCGGACTGGCCTGGGGTGCGGGAGAGGCGGAAGACGACCTGGGTATCCAGGATTTCAACGAGCTGTTTGAAGAGGCCCCCGAGGCCCCTTGGCAGATCGTCGAGGATGCCGTGTACCAGGGCGATGAGGCCTGGATGCGACTGACAGAAAATGTGGAACATCAGGTTGGAGCGCTGATCTACGACCAGGCCTTCGAACGCGACGTCGGTGTGGACGTGGCATTCCGCTACTACATGGAGAAGGATGTGGTCACGGATGCCGATGGCCCCACCGACGACCACGGTGCCGACGGCCTGGCGTTCTTCCTGTTCGACGGAAACCACGAGTTTTCCGGACTGGGTCCCTCGGGTGGGGCCCTGGGTTACGGACGCTCCAGTGACTTCGATGATCCCGAGAACGACGAGCATGGGTTGCCCCATGCTTACATGGGGCTGGGCTTCGATCTCTATGGCGGATTTACCCGTGGCGAGGGGCCGTATGATACCGAGAACCGCAACCAGGTGACCCTGCGAGGCCCGGGTCACGAACAGGAGGGCTACCAAAAGTTCGCGAGCGAGCATTTCTGGGTGGCGAATAGCCAGTATGTCGATGTCCGTGTGGTCCTGACCGACGAGCAGCGCCTGCTGGTCTTTGTTCGGAATGTCGGTGATGGCGCGACCTGGTCCGGCACTGACTACTGGGGCAGCCCCATTATCGACATCGATTATGCCGCGGCAATCGATACTGCCGGTTTTGTCGGCCCCGATACCCTGAAATTCGGCTTCGCGGCCGCCACGGGCGGGCTGACCAATGTCCATGCCGTCGAACACGTTGCCCTGCGTACGGTATCCGACCTGCCGACCATCAGCGAGGAGTTCAGCAGCGAGCCCGAGTTGCCCTGGGACTTCGGCGATGGTGACCAGGATTCGTACTACGACGCCCCCAACGAGCGCCTGATCCTCACGCCCCATGCGAATGATCAGGTGGGCTATCTCTTGTACGACCGCGCCTTCACTCGCGAGGCCGGGCTGGACCTGACCTTCGCCTACACCATGGAAGACCCCGACGGAGCGGATGGCCTGTCGTTCTTTCTCATGGACGGGCTGTATCCGGTCAATGGCATTGGGCCCAGTGGCGGTGATCTTGGCTACAGCAATACCGCGGGGGATGGACTGCCCCGGGCCGTGTTGGGGCTGGGGTTCGACCGTTACGGAAATTTCTCCGACAACCCGGATCCTGCTGGTGATGGCGGTACAACCTCCGATCATGTAGTCCTGCGCGGCTCGGGTCATGAACAAACAGGCTATGAGCAACTGGCGGCCACACCGTTTGCCGATATGGCGGGTGGAGAGCGCCTGGTCAATGTCGTGCTGAGCGAGGATCAACGGCTCACGGTCCGGGTCAGCACCGATGACGGTGAGACCTGGACGCCTTTGTTTGAAGAGTTCGATATTGCTGCTGAAAACACCGGCCCGCACAAGGATGCGGAGACCCTGAAGTTCGGTTTTGCCGCTTCCACCGGGAGTGTCACCAATCTTCACGCTATCAACCGCGTGTCGGTGAATGCCGAGTCCAACATGGAGGTCTCCGCGCGGGCAGAGCCGGCAGACGCGGGAGCCGTAACGGGGGCCGGGATCTACAACGACGGCGACGAGGCCGGCCTGAACGCTATCCCCGAAAAAGGCTATCTGTTCATTGAGTGGCGAGAGAACGGGACCGTCGTCTCTGGGGAGCCGGAGTACTCGTTCACGGTCGATGTCAGCAACGATGGCGAGAGCCGTGACCTGGTCGCACACTTTGAGCCAGCCTTTGCCGCTGGTGAAGGCAGCGCCGACAATCCCTACGAAATCGCTGACTGGGAACAGTTGCACCGGGTCCGCGACTATCTGGATGACCACTTCGCCCTCACAGCCAATCTGGACGCCGATGCACCCGGGTACGAAGAATTCGCCTCGGCCACGTCCAATGGGGGCGCAGGTTGGCAGCCTGTCGGTCAGGCGCACGACAACTATTTCAGCGGTTCCCTGGATGGTCAGGGGTATCGCCTCGAAGGATTGCGGATTGATCGCCCCACCGAAAATGCCGTCGGTCTTTTCGGCCGGACGGGGCCAGGCGCCGAGATCGCCAATCTGACCCTGTCGGATGCTGCCATTACCGGGAATTTCGATGTGGGGGTACTGGTTGGTTATGCCGAACAGACCCAGATCAGCAACACGCACGTGGACACCGCGAACGTCACCGGGTCCGGTAATTACGTTGGCGGTCTGGCTGGACGGCTGGAGACCTCATCGGCGTTGACAGACAGCACGGCAAGCGCCGATGTGGTGTCGTCCGGTAATGCCTATGTCGGCGGCCTAGTGGGTTTTGCCGATGCGGCTACGATCACCGAGAGCCATGCCAGCGGCTCGATAACTCTGAATGGCAACGAATCGGCCGGCGGGCTGGTCGGCGAAGCGCGTGACACGACCATCGTGCGCAGTTCGGCCGCAGTCGATGTGAATGGTCCGCACGGCGGTTGGTATAACGGCGGCCTGGTCGGTCTGCTAAAGGGCGGCGAGATCCGCGAAAGCCATGCCACCGGCGGCGTCTCCGGCGCGGCCGGGGGAGCCGGTGGTCTGGCGGGTTACGTCTGGCAGAACGGACACATCATCGACTCCCACGCCACGGGCGCGGTGCTGGGCGATGACTATGTCGGTGGCCTGGTCGGCTGGCTGGACAACGGCCAGGTGACCGACTCCTTTGCTGCCAATACGGTCGACACGGGTGCCCAGCATTACGGCGGACTAACTGGCAACAATGCCGCGACGGTAACGCGTGCCTACTACGATCGCCTGATCAATCCCGGCATGCCGGACGAGTCGACCCGCGGGCTCACTACTTCGCAGCTCAGTAATCTGGCTGTCTTCGAGGGCTGGGATATGACCGCCGTGCCCGAGCTGGACGCCGGCTATCCCGCCCTGGCCTGGACCCACGAGGGCTCTTACGGCTCGACCTGGGTGATCAGCGATCAAGTGCTGTTCGATGCCGGGGACGGTTCCGAGCAGCGCCCCTACGTGGTCTCCATGCCGGAACAGCTGGACCAGGTCGGCGACGACCCAACGGCGCACTACGTGCTCGCCGGCGACCTCGACCTTGCCGGCACCGACTGGCAGCCCGTCGGCAGCGAGACGGCGCCGTTTACCGGTTCGCTGAGCAGCGAGTACGGCGAACCCGTGGTCCTCCGTGGCCTGGAGGGTCGCCCGTTGTTCGGTGTCATCGGCCCTGGCGCCGTCGTCTCCGACCTGGTGATCGAGGGCAGCGTGAACGCGGCGGCGGATACAAACTCGGGCCTGCTCGCGAATGCCGTCGAGGGTACCGAAAGCGCGCCGGCGACCATCGGCAATGTAACCATCGACAGTGGCAGCAGCATCGACGGCGGTGACAGCGACTACATCGGCGGGCTGGCCGGTACGGTCCGGCATGCCGACCTGAACGACATCTCGATCGACGGTAACGTGCAGGGACGCGACTACGTGGGTGGCGTCTCCGGCGAGCTTCGCGACAGCACGCTGACCGATACTACCGTCAACGGCAGCACTCAGGGCCGCAATCACGTGGGTGGAGTCGGTGGCCGCATTACCAACGGCCGGCTCGACCATACCGAGATCAACGGCGATACGGCCGGCAACGACTACGTCGGCGGCGTCGGCGGCACCATCGAGGACAGCGAGCTGAGCGACACCACCATCAACGGGGGTGTGCAGGGGAGCGGCAGCAACGTCGGCAGCGTCGGCGGCCAGATCAATCGGTCGGAAAACGCCAACTGCGTGCTGGAGACGATCCGCGCGAACGGAAGCGTTTCCGGCGGCAACAAGACCGGTGGTGTGGGCGGCAGCATCGATGGCTGCTCGGTCAGCGACGCCGAGGTCGACGGCGATGTCACCGGCGGCGACGACACCGGTGGTGTGGGCGGCACGGTCTCCGACAGCGATATCAGCGTGGTCACCGTCGAAGGCAACGTCCAGGGCGATGACCGAGTAGGTGGCATCGGCGGCACGGTCGACGGGAGCACCATTGACGAAGTGGCTATCAATGGAAACGTTTCCGGCGATTCGAATGTCGGCGCCATCGGCGGCCAGATCACCGACAGCGAAGTCAGCAACGAAACCGTCTCGGGCCAGGTTGCCCAGACGCCCTCAAGCGGCGACGGTACCGCGGGCTCGCCCTATGTCATCGACACGGCCGAGCAGTTCGCCTGGATGCATAACGAGCCGGGTGCCCACTATGTGCTCGCCGGTGCCATCGATCTCGGTGGCACCGGCTGGCAGCCCGTCGGTACCACCACGACGCCGTTCACCGGCTCGCTCGGCAGCCAGACCGGCGATCCGGTCACCATTTCCGGGCTCGACGGCGAGCCGCTGTTCGGCGTGATCGGCCCCGATGGCGAGGTCTCCAATCTCGTCATCGAGGGCAGCGTCAACGACGACGCCGGCAATAACGCCGGCCTGCTCGCCAACACGATCAAGGGTGCCGAGGGGAACGAGGTGCTCATCGACGGCATCACCATCGACGCGGGCAGCCATATCGACGGACAGGACTATGTAGGCGGTGTGGCCGGCACCATCGAGCATGCTGCACTGAGTAACATCACCGTTGATGGCAACGTGTCCGGTTTCGACCATGTCGGCGGCATCGGCGGCAGCATCAATGACAGCACGGTCAGCGACTCGACCGTCAATGGCGAGGTCTCGGGTAGAGGCGACAACGTGGGGGCCGTCAGTGGCAGCGGCAACAACGTGACCGAGACCAATGTCACGGACAACGCCGAGGTCACGGCCGGGGTGCTGCAGATCACCAGCACTCCGGTGACCCAGGCGACCGTTGGTGGGGAATACAGTTATGTACTGGGCGCCGACGGCGGTACCGGCGAGTATGCCTTCACGCTGGAGCAAGGGCCGGACTGGCTGGCGATCGGTGAGTCGGAATCCCTTGGTGGAACGGCCGAGGTCGTGATCGGCACCAGAGACGATTCAGGGGGCACCTCGGACAAGCTGAATGGCCCGATGGGCATCTTCCTGGATGGCAACGGGAACCGCTACATCGTTGATACCGGGAATGCCCGGGTGCAGAAATGGGCGCCCGGTGCGAGCGAAGGTGTGACGGTTGCGGGTGGTAATGGGGCCGGTACCAATGCTGACCAGCTTCATACCCCGATGGATGTCGTTGTCGATGGCGACGGCAATATCTATATCTCCGACAACGGCGCTCACCGGGTCCAGAAGTGGGCACCGGGTGCCAGTGAAGGGGAAGACTTGGATGGCCTGCCGATTTTCAACCCCTACTATCTGGCTATCGACCAAGCGAACAATCGCCTTTATGCAGAAGGGAAGGACCAATTAAACCGTGTCCTGGCTGTCTATGACCTGGAAGAAAATTCCGGCTGGACCGAGCTGGCTCGCCACGAGCACTCGTCCGCAAGAGGTATCGCGGTCGATAGCCAGGGCAGCGTGTATGTCTCGGATGCCGACGACAACAGAGTGAGGAAGTACGAACCCGAGACGGAGACGTGGACGGTAGCAGCGGGCGGCAACAAGGGCGAGTTGTCGAATCCGGGAGCCATCGCGTTCGATGCCGCGGACAATCTCTACATCGTGGACGCCGAAAACGAGCGCGTACTGGTCTGGGAGCAGGGTTCCACGGAAGGGACGGTTGTTGCGGGCACTCAGGATACCGCTGAGCTGGGCAACCACCCCGTGGGCTTCGCCTTCGATGCCGAGGGCCGGCTGTATTTCAGTGACTACAATGCCTCGATTGTATTGCGATTCGACGTGGTGCTCAGCCACGCCCTGACCGGCACTGTCCCGACCACGCAAGGAACCCACGAGGTTACCCTGGCCGTCAGCGACGAGTCGGAGCCCAGCCAGCAGGATACCCAGAGCTTCACCCTCGAGGTGGTCGGCCATGTGGTCACGGCGACTGCGGGTGCCAATGGCAGTGTCTCCCCGGCGAGCCAGACGCTCGACCACGAGGCATCGGCCGAGCTGACCCTCACCCCGGACAGCGGCTATGCGGTCGATACCGTGACCGGCTGTGGTGAAGGCAGCCTTGACGGGCTCACCTACGCCACGGGCCCGGTGACGGACGCCTGCACGGTGGAAGCGAGCTTCGTACGCGTGGCCACCGCGGGTACCGGGACGGCAGACGATCCTTACGTCATCGACGACACGGTCGATCTGGCCTACATCGACCAGGCACGCGACAGCCACTTCTTGCTCGATGGCGGCGCGGACGGACGGCTGGATGTGGGCGAGAACTGGCAGCCCATCGGCAGCGCGGGCGATCCCTTCACTGGCTCACTGAAGAGCCGTGATGGTACCCCGGTCACTCTTACCGGTCTCGACGGCAAACCGCTGTTTGACGAGTTGGGCCCGGGCGCCGAGGTGTCGGACCTGACCATCGAGGGCAGCGTCAACGACAACGCGGACGAGGGCTCTGGCCTGCTCGCCAACCGCATCCAGGGCATCGACGGCAACCCGGTCCGGGTCGACAACGTCACCATTGACGGTGACAGCCGGATCGACGGGGGCGAGAACGACTACATCGGCGGCATGGCGGGTACCATCGAGCACGGCGAACTGAACGGCATTACCGTGGACGCCGAGGTGAAGGGTCGTGACTACGTCGGTGGTATCGGTGGGCAAATCACCAATAGCACCATCAGCGAAACCACCGTCACCGGGGACGTCGAGGGTCGTGATTACGTCGGTGGCGTTGGTGGCGAGGTTGACGGCAGCACGGTCAACGACACGACCGTCACGGGTGATGTCACGGGTACTGGCGACCATGTCGGTGGTATCGGTGGTGGTGTGAACGATAGCGAGGTCCGCGACAGCACGGTCAGCGGCCACGTCGAGGGTGCCGACCGCGTTGGTGGTGTCGGTGGTGAACTACGCGACAGCGATATCCGCGATACGACGGTCAGCGGTGATGTGACCGGTTCAGGTGATCACGTTGGCGGCATCGGTGGCTTCGTGGAGGGCGGCACGACGGAGAATGTCGATGTCGAGGGCGAGGTGACCGTCCTTCCCTTCATCGTCGGCGAGGATGGCCAGGCCCTGGGTGACCAGAGCATCGCCACCGGACAGCCGGTGCGCTTCCAGATCCCGTCGGATGCCGATGTCGTGGTGGACGGCAATGTGACGCGAGGTGGAGCGACCAGCGATCTGCAGGGCGGCATTGGGATCTACCCGGTGCTGCTTCGAGATGCGGATGACGATGTGTTGCGAATGGATGACGAGGGCTACTACGTCTTCGAAGCGCAGCGCGGTGGCCTCTACGCGCTCACCTTTGACGGTGGCGAGACCTTCCACCTCAGCATCGAGTTCGAGGTGCGCCCGCAGGTGGCCTTCAGCAGCACGCGCCAGCTCGGCACCGACGGCGAGGAGGTCGAGATCCGGGCCGTCCTGGAAGGTACCCCGGGGCAGTATCCGGTGGTGGTTCCCTACAGCCTCTCCGGGGTTCATCTCATCGGTGACTCCGAGGGCCTGGAAACGGGTGGGGCGGGGCTACTGTCAGCCGGCGAGTTCACCTTCGAAGAGGGAGAGCACGAGCGGATTCGCCCCCTGAAGATAACGCCGAATGCGAATACCGGGACGATTCGCATCACCCTCACCCAGGGCGACGGGCCCGAGCACGCCATTCTGGGCGATCCGGCGGAGCACGACATTGAGCTGCGCTACGTCGACGAGATCCCGTTGTCGGTAGACGTGACCATTGAACAGGGCGCGACGGAAATCGCGGATGGCGTGGTTCAGGTCGGGGAGGGTGATGTCACCCTGTCGGTGACCCCGGGGGATGCCGGCATCGATTCCTACGACTGGAACGGGAGCGATCCGAATCTCGGTTTCAGTGGCCATGGTGGTCATACGATCATCATCACGGATGACGCTAATGGACTGGAACAGTTGGTCGGGGATGGCCATGGCTTCCAGGTCACGGTCACCGATGGCGCGCGGCGTGGGGCGGCGCTGGGTCGCCTGCGCGTGGTCGAAACCATTCCGGATGAGTATCAGGAGGCCATTCGCGACCGGGACGAAGCCCATCGCCTGCCCATCTGTCCGGAGGGTACGTTCCGCCTGGTCGGCGCTGGCCACTGCGCGAGCAGTGATCGCGAGGTGATGCTCGCTACGCCGGTAGGCTATAGCGTCCGGATGGGCGATACCTCGGAGCGGGTTTCCTGGGACGCGGGTCGTTTCGGCACCGGCATTCACTCGAACGATCTGCACGACGGGGGCGGCAACCTGGCCCTGAACCGTGATGATCCGGATTTCGAGCACCTGGGGTACCTGGTCGATTTCGAGGTCTTCGACCTGCAGCATCCGGGGCAATCCGTGCCCGTGGTGATCCCCTTGGCGGACGACGAGTCCATTCCGGCGAATGCCACGTGGCGCAAGTGGCACGGGGCTGATGGCTGGAAGGATTTTGTCCAGGATGACGCCAACCGCCTGCACTCAGCGCCGCGCAGCGGAGATGCGTGCCCCTGGCCGGGATCGGACCGCTGGGAGGCGGGCCTGAACGAGGGCTACCACTGTGTGCGGTTGATTCTCGAGGATGGGGGTCCCAATGACCTGAGCGGCAATGACCCGAACGGCGTGATTGCCGACCCGGGTACGCTGGCGGTGCCTGTGGGCGCCGGAGGTGATGAGGATGCCGGAGGCGATGAGGATGCCAAGCTGACCAGTGGGGGCGGTGGCGCCTTCGGGGGCTGGCTGATCGTGGGGCTCGCAGGCTTGCTACTGGCCGCTCGGGTGGGTCGTGGCCGGGGTGTCCGGCGGCGCCTGTCCCCGGGGGCGATCGGTGGAGCCGTGCTGTTGGTCCCGGGTCTGCTACTGGTACCCATGACCGTCCAGGCCGGCGGTGGTTCGGACGACGAGGCTCACCCCTGGTACGTGGGGGGTCAACTCGGGTATGCGCGCACCGGCGGGGTCAGTTCATCGAGCGTGACCGACGACATGGAACGTGCGGGGATCGCGGGTAGCGCACGGGTCAGCGACCGTACGCGCGAGGCGTGGCGGTTGTTCGGTGGGTACCACTTTACCGAGCATTTCGGACTGGAGGGTGGTTATACGGATCTGGGCGAGATCACCACGAGATTCCGGGACGTGGATGCCGGGCTCGAGGTAGATGACCTGGAGGGTATCCGGCCGACTTCGGGGCGGGGCCTGGAACTGGTGGGAACGGCGCGCTGGGCCGTCCATGAGCGCATCGATGTGTTTGCCCGTGCGGGTGTCTGGCACTGGCAGGCCCGCTATAACCTGCGCGTAGGCAGTGAGCGGGAACGCCGTACGGTGTACGGCACGTCGGGCGTGATCGGTGCCGGCGCGTCCTGGCACTGGAATGAGCGCTGGTCTTCCCGGCTGTCGGTGGATCGCTATCGTAGTGACGGATCGGACCACGACTTCTTCGGCATTGGTCTGGTCCGGCGCTACTGACACCTCGTGGCTCCGGCGCTCGATTCCAGCAAAACGCGGATCCAGTTAGCGAACACTGAATGATCGGCGGTCGCGTGGGGCGTGGCGCCCAGACCGATCGTCATGCTGCTCGCCCCTTACTGAACGCTTCGGGGTGCAACGCGGGACCGGGATGCATTGGGCGCCGTTGCCGTCCCGCCGCGACCCCGGGGCGGTCGTAACCGGTCAGGGCGGAACGGGTTCAGAGGGTTCGAATTTGTGACGCTGAAACGGTCTCTCCGCTGGCAATTGTTCCCCTTTCTGGTTGCGCTACCCGCTTTGCTGATTGCCCTGTCGGGCGAGACGGTCGGCGCCGTGATGCAGTACGAGCGGCCGGCGGTGAGCGACGGTGAGGTGTGGCGTTTACTCACGGGCCACTGGGTGCATCTGGGGTGGCGACATCTGGCCCTGAATCTGGTGGGGTTGTTTCTCGTGTGGCATCTCTTCGGACGGATGCTGCCCTTGGCCGGGTGGCTTGCCGTGCTGTTGGTGATTGCCTTGAGCCAGTCGGCCGCCCTGATGGTCTTCCATCCCGAGATTCTCTGGTATGTCGGGCTTTCCGGGCTGCTGCACGGATTGCTTGCGGCCGGGGCACTCGCGGCGCTTCGCCACATGCCCCTGATCGGTGCCGGTGCATTACTGCTGTTACTGGCCAAGTTGGCGCTGGAGACCCTGCAGCCAGGTGTCGGGATCGCGGGGGCGGGCGACTGGCTGGGAGGCCCGGTTGTCGTGGAATCCCACCGCTATGGAGCGCTTGCCGGGCTGCTGATCGGCGCACCGGCCGTCTGGTGCACGGCGCGTCAGGCGGCCCGCCGGGCCGGAGAAGCCTGAGGAGGCGCGTGCTGGTTCGGGTGTTTGCGCCGGTACATGGAGCCGCGCTGGTTTGTTCGACCGTCCCAATCGTATGCCAGGTGCCCGGGCGCAGCCAGAGTTCTGCGGTTCCCGCTCCACGTGGCGGGGTCACTGGAGAGGGGGGAGGGGAACGCGTATCATCCCGCTTTCCCGTCCGGTCCCGCGCGGGTGCGACTGCGCGGTGTCCGGGCCCCCGCTGAACCCTTGTGCCCATCTCGCCCGTTGCCGGGAGCCGCCTTCGCATGTCCTGCAATACCCCTCCATCCGCTGATCCCGGTGCTGCGCCCCGGACAGGCTTCTCGCTGGACGAGGTGGCCGCGGTTTATCGCGCGATCAACGAGCGCCGGGACATGCGGCATTTTCGCCCGGATCCTGTGGACTGCGAGACCCTGCGGCGCCTGCTGGAGGCTGCGCATCGCGCCCCCAGCGTCGGCTACATGCAGCCGTGGCGCTTCGTAAGGGTGGCCGATCCGGCGCTGCGCGAACGCATCCACGGCCATGTGGCCGCCGAACACGAGCGCACCGCCGAGGCCTGCGGCGAGCGCGGTGCCGAGGTTCAGCGGCTGAAGCTGGAGGGCATCCGCGACGCCGGGGAGATCCTGGTGGTCGCGCTGACCGACGGGCGCGAACGCTACGTGCTGGGCCGGCGCACCCTGCCGGAGATGGACCTGTGTTCGGCTGCCTGCGCGATCCAGAACCTGTGGCTGGCGGCGCGCGCCGAGGGGCTGGGCATGGGCTGGGTGTCGCTGTTCGAACCGGAATGGCTGGCGCGCACCCTGGGGATGCCGGAGGGGGCGCACCCGATCGCGATCCTGTGCCTGGGCGAGGTGGAGGCGTTCTACGACGAGCCGATGCTGGAGACCGAGGGCTGGGATACCCGGCGTCCGCTGGACGAGCTGGTGTTCGAGGACCGCTGGGGCCAGGCGGGTTCGAAGCCGGTGTCCGGCCCGCAGGCCGACTCCGGGGACGGTTCCCGGAATGAGAGTGTCTCATGACCGCCTTTCTCGTCCTGCTGGGCGCCCTGACCCTGGACCGGCTGTTCGGTGATCCGCGGCGCTTCCATCCGCTGGCGGGCTTCGGCCGTCTTGCCCAGGGGCTGGAACGGCGCTTCCACGCGGACAGCCGGCTGCGCGGGACCCTGTTGCTGACGGTGCTGGTGCTGCCCTGGGTGGTGCTGGCGGGCTGGGCGGCCAGCCTCGCCTGGGGCTGGGTCGTCAGCCTGCTGGTGCTGGTGCTGGCACTGGGCTGGCGCTCGCTGGACGAGCACGCCGAACGGGTGGCGGCGTCGCTGGAGCAGGGCGACCTGGATGGCGCGCGCGCCGGGACGGGGATGCTGGTGTCGCGCGCGACCGACGAGATGGATGCCGACGGGGTCAGCCGCGCGACCGTGGAATCGGTGCTGGAGAATGGCAACGACGCCCTGTTCGCCACGGTGTTCTGGTTCCTGGTGGCCGGTGCGCCGGGGGTGGTGGCTTATCGGCTGGTGAACACCCTGGATGCGATGTGGGGCTATCGCACGCCGCGCCACCGCCATTTCGGCTGGGCCGCCGCGCGCCTGGACGACGTGTTCAACTACATCCCCGCGCGCCTGACCGCGCTGGCCTATGCCGCCGCCGGGCGCATGGGCAGCGCGCTGCGCTGCTGGCGCGAACAGGCCGCCGCGTGGAAGAGCCCCAACGCCGGGCCGGTGATGGCCGCCGGCGCGGGCGCACTGGACGTGCGGCTGGGCGGCTATGCGTATTATCACGGCCGGCGCGAATGGCGGCCGTCGCTGGGGCCCGACCCGGTCCCGGACGTAGCCCCGGAGAAAGCATCGGAAGATGGCGCCGCGTCCGGGGCCGCGCGCATCCGCCGCGCGATGGCACTGGTGGACCGCGCGCTGGCGCTGTGGATGGCGGTGATCGTGATCGGGGTGTCGTTCGTTGTCCTCGCCTGACGCGCGGTCCGGATCTTGGGACGGCGGGACGCCGGAGTCGCGCCATGGCGGGGGCGTGCGCGCGGCGGCCCGGCGCTGGGGGCATCCGGTCGAGGAGTGGCTGGACCTGTCCACCGGCATCAACCCGCGGGGCTGGCCGGTGCCGCCGCTGCCGCCTCAGGCCTGGACGCGGCTGCCGGAGGCCGATGACGGGCTGGAGGCGGCGGCCGCCGCGTATTACGGCAGCGACGCCCTGCTGCCGCTGCCCGGTTCCCAGGCCGCGATCCAGGCCCTGCCGGCGCTGTGGGGCGAGGGCACCGGCCGCGAGCAGGCCCGGGTCGGCGTGCTGCACCCGGGTTACAACGAACACGCGCGCGCCTGGAGCGCCTGCGGCCACGCCGTGCAGCCCGTGGAGCCAGAGGCCGGCGCCATCGAGGCCGTGCTGGACGCGCTCGACGTGCTGGTGCTGATCCATCCCAACAACCCCACCGGCACGCGCTTCGAGCCCGCGCAGCTGCGGGAGTGGCACGCCCGGCTGGCGCGGCGCGGCGGCTGGCTGGTGGTGGACGAGGCCTTCGTCGACAGCGAGCCGCAGCTGAGTCTGGTGCCGGAGGGCCCGCGCGACGGGCTGGTGGTGCTGCGCTCGCTGGGCAAGTTCTTCGGTCTGGCCGGGGCCCGGGTCGGGTTCGTGTTCGCGCCGGATCCGCTGCGCCGGGCGCTGAGCGCGCGCCTGGGGCCGTGGAGCGTGCCGGGGCCGTCGCGGCAGGTCGCGGCCGGGGCGCTGGCGGATCATGGCTGGCAGTCGGCGCGGCGCATGCAGTTGGCGGGCGAGGGCGAGCGCCTGGCGGCCCTGCTGCGCGCGCACGGACTCGCCCCGGATGGCGGTACCGCGCTGTTCCAGTGGGTGCGCAGCGAACGCGCCGAAGAGATCCAGGACCGGCTGGCGCGCGCGGCGATCCTGGTGCGGCGCTTCGACGAGCCCGCCAGCCTGCGCTTCGGGCTGCCCGGCGACGAGGCGGGCTGGCGGCGTCTGGAGACCGCACTTTCGGAGCTGAGTGATGACTGACACCGGCGGCACGCTGATGGTCCAGGGTACTACCTCGGATGCCGGCAAGAGCGTGCTGGTGGCCGGGCTGGGGCGTGTGCTGCGCCGGCGCGGTATCGCGGTGGCGCCGTTCAAGCCGCAGAACATGGCGCTCAACAGCGCGGTGACCGCGCAGGGCGGCGAGATCGGGCGGGCCCAGGCCCTGCAGGCCGCCGCCTGCGGGCTGGAGCCGCATACCGACTTCAACCCGGTGCTGCTCAAGCCCTCCAGCGATCGCGGCGCCCAGGTGATCGTCAACGGCCGCGCGGTGGAGGAGCTGGACGCGCGCGCCTACCATGACTACAAGCCGGTGGCGCGCGAGGCGGTGCTGGCGGCGCACGGGCGTCTGGTGGCGCAATACGACTCGGTGCTGGTGGAAGGGGCCGGCTCGCCGGCGGAGATCAACCTGCGCGCGGGCGACATCGCCAACATGGGGTTCGCCGAGGCGGTGGACTGTCCGGTGATCCTGGTCGCGGACATCGATCGCGGCGGGGTGTTCGCGCATCTGGTGGGGACGCTGGCGCTGCTGGCGGAAAGCGAGCGGGCGCGGGTGGCCGGCTTCGTGATCAACCGCTTTCGTGGCGATCCGGCGCTGCTGCAGTCCGGGCTGGACTGGCTGGAGGCCGAGACCGGCAAGCCGGTGCTGGGCGTGCTGCCGTATCTGTCGGGGCTGCAGCTGGATGCCGAGGACGCGCTGCTGCGCGAGGCGGCCCCGGCGAGTGACGCGTGGGCGAGCGGCGAGGGCGAGCCCCTGCGGGTGGTGGTGCCGGCGCTGCCGCGGATCTCCAACCACACGGATTTCGACCCGCTGCGCCTGCACCCCGGGGTGTCGCTGCGCTTCGCCGGGCCGGGGGAGCGGCTGCAGCCGGCGGATCTGGTGCTCCTGCCGGGGTCCAAGGCGGTGCGCGACGACCTGGCCTGGCTGCGCGAACAGGGCTTCGAGCGCGAACTGATGCGCCACCTGCGCTACGGTGGCCGGGTGCTGGGGATCTGCGGCGGCTACCAGATGCTGGGGCGCGCGGTGCACGACCCGGAAGGCGTCGAGGGCACCCCGGGCTCCTCGCCAGGGCTGGGCCTGCTGGACGTGGAGACTACGCTGCGCCCGGCCAAGCAACTGCGGCAGGTGACCGGCGAGGGCGTGATGGAGCGGGCGGCGCCGGTGCGCGGCTACGAGATCCACGCCGGGCACACCGCCGGGGCGGACTGCGAGCGCCCGGTGCTGCAACTGGCCGCGGGGCCGGACGGCGCGCGTTCGGCGGACAACGCAGTGGCCGGCACCTACGTGCACGGGGTGTTCGACGAGCCGGCCGCCGCCGGGGCGCTGCTGGCCTGGGCGGGGCTGGAGGCGGACGGCGCCGCCGTGGATCTGGACGCGCTGCGCGAGGCGAGCCTGGAGCGTCTGGCCGACGCACTGGAGGAACACATGGACATCGACCGACTGCTGGACCTGCTGCACGTGCCACAAGGGGGCGCCCGGTCATGAGAACCCTGATCCTGGGCGGCGTGCGTTCGGGCAAGAGCCGCATGGCGGAGCAGCTGGCGCTGGCTTCCGGCCAGCCGGTGACCTACGTGGCCACCGCGCGCGCCGACGACGACGAGATGCTGCGGCGGGTGGAACAGCACCGCCGCCGGCGTCCGGCCGGCTGGGACCTGATCGAGGCCGGCGACGATCTGGCCGTGCGGCTGCAGGAGGCCGCGGCGCCGGATCGCTGCCTGCTGATCGACTGCCTGACCCTGTGGCTCACGCAGCTGCTGTGCACCGAAGACGAGGCGCACATCGAGCGCGAGCGCGAGGCGCTGATCGCCACGCTGCCGACGCTGCCGGGTACCATTATCGCGGTGAGCAACGAGACCGGGCTGGGGATCGTGCCGCTGGATGCGCTGTCGCGGCGCTTCGCCGACGAGGCCGGTGCGCTGCACCAGCGCCTGGCCGCCGATCTCGACCGCGTGGTGCTGACCGTCGCCGGGCTGCCGCACGTGCTAAAGGGCCCGGTGGTGAACGCCTGATGACCGCATCGACCCGCGAGGAACCCGCGTGACCGAAGACTGTGACTGGCTGAACGTCCCCGCCGCGCCGCTGGATGCCAGGGCGGGCGCGCGTGCCCGCGCGAGGCAGGAACGCCTGACCAAGCCGCCGGGCTCGCTGGGCCGGCTGGAGAACCTGGCCGAGCGCCTGGCCGAGCTGCAGGGCCGTGAGTGCCCGCACCCGCCGCAGCCGTGGATCACCGTGTTCGCCGGGGACCATGGCGTGGTCGCCGAAGGCATCTCGCGCTTTCCGCAGGCCGTGACCGGGCAGATGGTCGCCAACTTCGCCGCCGGCGGGGCGGCCATCGCCGTGCTCGCGCGCAGCCTGGACGCGGGGCTGGAGATCATCGACCTGGGCACGGTACCCGGTGGTCCCGAGCCCGAGGGCGTGATCCGCGCCGGCCTGGGCCCGGGCACCGCCAACTTCGCGCGCGAGCCCGCGATGACCCCGGCGCAGCTGGAGCGCGCGCTGAACACCGGACGCCAGGCGGCCGAACGTGCGCGCCAGGGCGGGGCGGGGCTGTTCATCGGCGGCGAGATGGGCATCGGCAACACCACCGCCGCGGCGGCCGTGGCCTGCGGTGTGCTGGGGGCCTCGCCGGACGCGCTGGCGGGCCCGGGCACCGGGCTGGACTCGGCCGGGGTGCGGCACAAGGCCGAGGTGATCGAACGCGCGCTGGCCCTGCATGCCGAGGCCGGGGATTCGGCGCTGGAGTGGCTGCGGCGGGTCGGCGGCTTCGAGATCGCCGGGCTGACCGGCGCGTTCCTGGCCAGCGCGCAGATCGGCCAGCCGGTGCTGGTGGACGGCTTCATCGCCAGCACCGCGGCACTGGTGGCGACGCGGCTGTGCCCGGGGGCGGGGGACTGGTTCTTCTACGCCCACCGCTCCGCCGAGCCCGGGCACGACCGCGTGCTCGAGGCGCTGGGCGCGCAGCCGCTGCTGGATCTGGGCATGCGCCTGGGTGAGGGCAGCGGCGCGGCAACCGCGGTGCCGCTGCTGCGCATGGCCTGCGAGCTGCACGCCGGCATGGCGACTTTCGACGAGGCCGGGGTGGCGGACGACGACTCCGGAGCGGACGCGTGAGTACGGGGGCGTCCGCCAGCGCCGGGGCGCGGGTCGGGCTGCTGCGCCACGGCGAGACCACCGGCGAGGGCTTCTGCGGCGCCGGCAGCGACGTGCCCCTGACCGCGCGCGGCCAGGCGGCGATGGAGGGTGAACTGGCACGTCGGCGCCCGCCGGGCCTGGCCTCCGGCGAACCGGCCTGGGACCGCATCGTGACCTCGCCGCTGCAGCGCTGTCAGGGGCCGGCCTCGTCCTGGGCCGAGCGCTGGGACGTGCCGCTGGTGGTGGAACCGCGCCTGAAAGAGCTGCACTTCGGCACCTGGGAGGGCCGCAGCGCCGCCGCACTAATGGAGACCGAGGCCGACGCGCTGGGCCGCTTCTGGCAGGATCCGGAAGGCTGCCCGCCGCCGCAAGGCGAGGCGCTGGGCGCGTTCCGCGGGCGCGTGCTGGCCGGCTGGCGCGAGAGCGTGGCCACGCCCGGCACCGCGCGCACGCTGGTGGTCACCCACGGCGGCGTCATCCGCGTATTGCGCGCGCACTTCGAGGGCATCCCGCTGGCCGAACTGCTGAACATCGAGGCCCCGCTGGCGGTGCTGCACTGGGTCGATCCTGCGCGGGTGCAGGCATGAGCCGGCCGGCCACGCTCGCCCCGCTGTGGCTGGCGCTGGTGTTCCTCACCCGGGTGCCGCTGCCGGCGCGCCTGCTGCCCGAGGCCCCGCGCCCGGAGGACGCCGGGCGCTCGCTGCTGTTCTACCCGCTGGTGGGGCTGGTGCTGGGCCTGTTGCTGGCCGGCGGCGGCATGCTGCTGGCCCTGCTGCCGGGCGCCGAACCGCTGCTGCTCGCCGCACTGCTGCTGGCCGCCTGGGTGGCGATCACCGGCGCGCTGCATCTGGACGGGCTGGCCGACACGGTGGATGCCCGCGTGGGCAGCCACGGCGACCCCGAGCGCGCCCGCACCATCATGAAGGACCCGACCTCCGGCCCGATCGCGGTGGCCACCGTGATGCTGGTGCTGCTGGTCAAGTTCGCCGCGCTGGTGCCGCTGGTGGCCGCCGCGCAGTGGCTGGCGCTGGTGATCGCCGTGGTCCTCGGCCGCGCCGCGCTGGTGCTGCTGTTCCGCCTCGCGGATTACCTCAATCCCGCCGGCCTGGGCGCGGACATGGCGGCGCACCTGCCCGAACGGGCCGCGGCCGGAGTACTGGTGGCCACCGCCATCGCCGTGGTCATCCTCGGCGTGGCTGGCGGCCTGCCCGGCGCCATCATCGCCCTGATCGCCGCCGGCGCCACCGTGGCCGCCCTGGCCGCGTTCTTCCGCCGCTGGCTCGGCGGCTTCACCGGCGACCCCGCCGGCGCCACCCTGGAGATCGTCGAGACCGTGGCCCTGGTGGTGATGGCCCTGAGCCTCACCGCGTAGGAGCGGTCTCGGCGGTGAATGGACGGCATTCACCCCGGGTTCTGCTCGTTCGCCTGCACGCAGGCTCCCACAAGTGGTGTGGGGCGCCGCCCGTCGAACCGCCACGCTCAAGTGTGCGATGCGCCTCCTCCGCACCCCGTTTGGCCTGGACACCTCCCCCGGGGGTATAGTCAGGGCGCCCTGAGCCTTTGACTGCCCCCACCTGGACCAAGACGGAGGTGTCAGATGAGCAGCAAGAAGGCCAAGAGCAACCAGAACAACGGCAAGCGGGATAAGGGCCGGTTCTCCTCCAAGCGCAAGACGGAGGTGGTCCTGCGCCTGCTGCGCGGGGAGGACCTCGAGGCCCTGAGCCGGGAGTACGGGGTCACGGCGGCTCGGATCAGCCAGTGGCG
>NZ_KB906176.1:0-54740 GCF_000381205.1 Thioalkalivibrio sp. ALE11
GCCGTAATACTCCGGCGCTCCACGACCGCACTCGGCCACCGCCACCGCGATCGTCTCCTTGTGCACGTCCAGCCCGATGTAGGCGCCGTACACATCGGCGGCCGGCTCCACCGCCTGCCTCACGCCGGCCAGACCCGACACCGGCCCTGCATCCTTCATCCCTTCCGCGCTAAACTGGTCCATGACCTGCCCCCTCGATATTGGCTCTGTGTTGAAGGTGGTTGTCCCAACCCCGAGAACATAACCCACGCTCTCGAGGTCGGGCAGGTCAATCCATCATGTCTACGGGTCGGTACAGGCCAGGTAGGAGCGAGCTTGCTCGCGAATGCCTTTGCGAATGCCCTGGCCGACGGGGCTTATTCGCGCTTCATGCAGTCGAGGAAGCCGTCGGCCAGGTCTTCCATCAGTTCGAACCAGGCGTCCGGGCCGGGCTGGATGTCGACACCGACCGGGTCCAGTTGACCCAGGCGCGTCGCGTGTCCTTCCACGATGGTCTCGGCCAGCGCCGGGCGGAACTGCGGTTCGGTGAACAGGCAGGTGACATCGTCCGCGGACAGGCGATCACGCAGTTCGCTGATGCGCCGTGCCCCGGGACTGCGGGACGGGTCGACGGTGATGGAGCCGGCCGCGTTCAGGCCGTAATGCGCCTCGAAATAATGGTAGGCGTCGTGGAACACTACGAAGGCTTCGCCGCGCACCGGTTCCAGGCGCTCTTTCAGTTCGGCATCGAACTCGTCGATGCGTTCCAGCATGCGGTCGCGGTTGTCTTCCAGGGCGCCGGCCTTGTCGGGGAAATTCTCGCCGAGTCGGTCCGCAAGCTGCGTCACGATCGCCCGGGCGTTGTCGGGTGACAGCCAGATGTGGGCGTCCCGGTGCCCGTTGCCGTGGTCGTGCCCGTGGTCACGGTCATGCCCCTGGTCATGGTCATGCCCGCGGTCGTGGTCATGCCCGTGGTCATGGTCATGCCCGTGGTCGTGGTCATGCCCGCGGTCGTGGTCATGGCCGTGGTCATGGTCATGGCCGTGGTCATGGTCATGGCCGTGGTCATGGTCATGCCCGCGGTCGTGGTCATGCCCGCGGTCGTGGTCATGGCCGTGGTCATGGTCATGGCCGTGGTCGTGGTCATGGCCGTGGTCGTGATCATGTCCGTGGTCGTGGTCATGTCCGTGGTCGTGGTCATGGCCGTGGTCGTGATCATGCCCGTGCTCATGGTCATGTCCGTGGTCATGCTCTCCGCCATGTCCTTCTCCGCGGGCCTCTTCATGCGCCGCATCATGATCGTGACCGTGGTCGTGCGGTTCCCAGACCCCGCCCGAGCGCGTGGGCAGCAGATCGAGGTCCATGTCCTCCATCAGGGTCACGACCGTGGTACCTTCTCCCCGATTGCGCAGGGGTGATTCGAGGAAGGTCTCCAGGTCGGGCCCGACCCAGACCACCACGTCGGCGTTCTGCAAACGCCGGGCTTCGGACGGGCGCATGGAGTAGCCGTGCGGTGAGGCGTCCGGCGGCAGCAGGACATCGGCCTCCATTACGTCGTCCACCAGGCCCGCGACCAGGCCGTGGATCGGGAGGATGCTGGAGACCACCCGCGGGTCGTCCGCCTGTGCGGGTATCGCCAGCGTGGCGCTGGCGACCAGGGTGCCGGTGAGCAGGGGGAAACGTTTGCGCATCATGACCGGGGCTCCGTATGGGATCTGGATGTTATACAATACCATCATGTTCGCGAGCGTCCACAACTGGTTACGCGGTCACCGTGCGGGCCGCCATCCGCGGCCGCGCCCGGAGCGGGGTTCCGGGCCGCTGGTGGCGGCCCGCGAGGTGACGGTGGAGCGGGGCGGACGGACGATCCTCGACCGGGTGTCGATGGCGGTGCACGCGGGCGAGGCGGCGATGATCATCGGCCCCAACGGCGCGGGCAAGACCAGCCTGCTGCGTGTGTTGATGGGACTGTGGCAGCCGGACGGCGGCCACGTGGAACGCGCCCCGGATCTGCGGGTCGGTTACATGCCTCAGCGGCTGCAGATCGAACCGGTGCTGCCGCTGTCGGTTTACCGCTTCCTGCGCATGCGCCAGCGGCTGCCGCGGCGTGAACTGCTGGCCAGGCTGGAACGGGTAGGGGTCGGGCACCTGATCGATTCGCCGATCCAGTCCCTGTCTGGCGGCGAGACCCAGCGGGTGCTGCTGGCGCGGGCATTGCTGGGCGAGCCCGATCTGCTGGTGCTGGACGAACCGGCCCAGGGGGTCGACGTGGTCGGGCAGGGCGACGTGTTCGCGATGCTGGACGACATCCGCCGCGAGTCCGGCTGCGGGGTGCTGATCGTCTCGCACGACCTGCATTTCGTGATGGCCGGAGCCGAGACGGTGATCTGCCTGAACCGGCATGTCTGCTGTACCGGAAACCCCGAAGAGGTCTCGCGCCATCCGGAATACCGGCGCCTGTTCCCCAGCGTGGATCTGCGGGGTCTGGCGGTCTACACCCACGATCACAATCACGTGCACGGCCTGCACGGCGAGGTGCGCCCGCTGGATGGAGAGGGCACGGACACCTCCTGCAACGATCCGCAACACGGTCCGGGGTGCCGTCACTGATGGACATCGCCGGCTGGCTGGACGACTTCCTGGTGCGCGCCGTGCTGGCGGGCCTGATGGTGGCGGTGGTCGCGGGGCCGCTGGGCGCCTTCGTGGTGTGGCGGCGCATGGCCTATTTCGGCGACACGGTGTCGCATTCGGCTCTGCTGGGGGTGGCCCTGGGCTTCCTGCTGGGGCTCAATCTCAACCTGATGGTGACGCTGGTCTGCATCGCCATCGCGGTGCTCCTGGTGATCCTGCAGCGCTATCAGGAGCTGGGCTCGGACACCCTGCTGGGGATCCTCGCGCACAGCGCGCTGTCGCTGGGGATCGTGGCCGTGGCCTTCGTCGAGGGGCTGCGGGTGGACCTGATGGCCTATCTGTTCGGCGACATCCTCGCGGTGGGGCGTGACGACCTGCTGGCGATCGCCATCGGCGGGGTGATTGCGCTGGTGCTGCTGATCGCGCTGTGGCGGCCTCTGCTGGCGCTGACCGTGCACGAGGAACTGGCGCGGGTGGAGGGCGTGCGGGCCCTGCCGGTGCGCCTGGGCATGATGCTGCTGATCGCGCTGGTGATCGCGGCGGCGATGCAGGTGGTCGGCGTACTGCTGATCACGGCGCTGATGATCATCCCGGCGGCCACTTCGCGACGTTTCGCCCGCACCCCGGAACAGATGGCGATCCTCGCCGGGGTCCTGGGCATGCTCGCGGTGGGCGCGGGGATCGCGGGGTCGTTCCAGTGGGATACCCCCACCGGGCCGAGCATCGTGGTCGCGGCCCTGCTGGGGTTCATCCTGGTGCAGCTGCTGCCCGCGCGGCTGCTGCCGCGTTTCGGCACGCGCTGATCCGGCTCAGCGCCGCTCCAGACGCTCGAAGGTGAATGCGCAGGCGTGGTGCTCGTCGGCCGGGTGGTATTCCGACTCGGTCAGCGTCCATTCCGCGGGATCGATGGCGGGGAAATACGTATCGCCGGGATGGCGTTCGTGCACCCGGGTCAGGTGCAGGACCCCGGTGCGCGGCAGGGCCTCGGCGAACAGCCCGGCCCCGCCGATGACGAACGCCGGACCCGAATCGATATTCGCCAGCGCTTTGTCCAGGTCGGAAAAGACCTCGACGCCCTCGGGCTGCTGCCAGTCGGTCTGCCGGGTCAGCACCAGGTTGCGGCGCTTCGGCAGCGGCCGGCCGATGGATTCGAACGTGCGCCGGCCCATGATCACCGGATGGCCGGCGGTCACCCGCTTGAAGTGCCGCAGGTCGTCCGGCAGCCGCCACGGCAGGTCGTTGTCGCGCCCGATCACGTGATCCGGGTCCAGCGCCACGATGATATGGATCTCGGGTCCCCGGGCTTCAGGCTGCATCGATTCGCACGGTTTCGCTGGAATGGTGCGGTTCGGGAATCGGCTCGCCTTCGTCATGCAGGGCTTCCAGGTGCATGGTGATCGCCTCGCGAATCGCGGCCATGACTTCCTCGCGGCTGTCACCGGTCGCAATGCAGCCCGGGAGGTCCGGAACATAGGCTCCCCAGCCGCTGTCGCCCTGCTCGATAATGACCGTGTATTGCTTCATGGTCGCCTCCCGGTCCTCGGAACCAATCTAGCGCATGGCGGGCTAGATGGCGATGGGGGCGCGGATGGCGGGGTGGGACTGGTAGTCGCGGACCTCGATGTCCTCGAAGCGGAACGCGAACAGGTCGCGCACCTCCGGGTTGAGGTGCAGGGTCGGCAGCGGCAGCGGGTCGCGCTCCAGCAGGGTGTCGACCTGCTCGGCGTGGTTGGCGTAGAGGTGCGCATCGCCCAGGGTATGGACGAATTCGCCGGGCTCCAGGTCGACCACCTGCGCGATCATGTGGGTCAGCAGGGCATAGCTGGCGATGTTGAAGGGCACGCCCAGGAACACGTCGGCACTGCGCTGGTACAGCTGGCAGGACAGCCGCCCGTTGGCCACGTAGAACTGGAACAGGGCATGGCAGGGGGCGAGGGCCATAAGGCCGGCGGCCGCGTTCTCCTGCGGGGCGCGGGTCTCGTCCGGCAGGTCGGCGACGTTCCACGCGGAGATCACGTGGCGGCGAGAGTGCGGGCGGGTGCGGAGGTTGACCAGCAGCTCCGTCAGCTGATCGTGGGTGCCTCCGTCGGGCAATGGCCAGGAACGCCACTGGGCGCCGTAGATCGGGCCCAGTTCACCGCTCTCGGTGGCCCATTCATCCCAGATGGTCACCTTGTTGTCGCGCAGATAGCCCACGTTGGTGTCCCCCGCGAGGAACCACAGCAGCTCGTGGATGACCGAGCGCAGATGGGTCTTCTTGGTGGTGACCAGGGGGAAGCCCTGCGCCAGATCGAAGCGCATCTGGTAGCCGAACACCGAGCGCGTGCCGGTGCCGGTGCGGTCCGGGCGGTCGCTGCCGTGGTCGCGGATGTGGCGGACGAGGTCCAGATATTGCCGCATGCTGCGTCCTCAGGGCTTGTCGGAGGTGTCCGGGCGGGGTTCGGGCAGGGGGTTGCGGCGCGACCAGACGATCAGGCCGAGGCCGAACAGGATCACCGGCAGCGACAACACCTGGCCCATGGTCACCCAGCCGAAGGCGAGATAGCCGATGTGCGCGTCCGGTTCGCGCACGAACTCCACCACGAAGCGGAACGCGCCGTACAGGGTCAGGAACAGGCCCGAGACCAGACCGGTCCGCCGCGGCTGGCGCGACACCAGCCACAGCACCACGAACAGCACCACGCCTTCGAGAAAGGCCTGGTAGAGCTGCGAGGGATGCCGGGGTACGTAGTCGGCCGCGGGGAATACCATCGCCCACGGCAGGTCGGTGGGCTTGCCCCACAGCTCGCCGTTGATCCAGTTGCCCACGCGCCCGGCGCCCAGACCGATGGGGATCAGCGGGGCGATGAAATCGGTCAGGCGGAAGAACGGCTGGTGCAGGTGCCGGGCGTACAGCCAGGCGGTGACCAGTACGCCGATCAGCCCGCCGTGGAAGGACATGCCGCCCTCCCACAGCCGGATCAGGCTGACCGGGTCGGCCAGCACGCCGTCGAAGTTGTAGAACAGCGCGTAGCCCAGGCGCCCGCCGATGATCACGCCGATCGCGCCCCAGAACAGCAGGTCGCCGACCTGGCGCGGCTCCAGCGGATCCCAGTCGCGCGAGCGCGCGCGCCAGACCCCCAGCCCCCAGAAGGCCAGGAATCCGATGACGTACATCAGCCCGTACCAGTGGATGCTGACCGGGCCCAGGGAGAACGCGACCGGATCGATAAACGGGTGAACAGGCATGGGCGCTTGCGGTGGCCGAAACAGCCGCACATCCTACCGGTCCTGCAAGGCATTCGCACGCATCGGGACCGTCTTCGTCCCGACTTTCGCCACCCACGTTTCCAGGGAGGTCGCCATGAACCGTCTCGCCGGCGCCAGCAGCCCGTATCTGCAACAGCACGCGGACAATCCGGTCGACTGGTATCCGTGGGGCGAGGAGGCCCTGGAGCGGGCGCGGACCGAGGACAAGCCGATCCTGCTGTCGATCGGGTACTCCGCCTGCCACTGGTGCCACGTGATGGCGCACGAATCCTTCGAGGATCCGGCGACCGCGGAGGTGATGAACCGGCGTTACGTGAACATCAAGGTGGATCGCGAGGAGCGGCCCGATCTCGATCGCATCTACCAGAACGCGCACATGCTGCTGGCGCAGCGCCCGGGCGGCTGGCCGCTGACGGTGTTCCTGACGCCGGACCAGGTGCCGTTCTTCGCCGGGACCTACTTCCCGAATACCCCGCGGCACGGGCTGCCGTCGTTCGTGGATCTGCTCAACCGCGTGGCCGATTTCCTCGCCGAACATCCGGAGGAGATCCGGCGCCAGAACGATTCCCTGCAGCAGGCGCTCACGCGGATCTACAACCCCGAGGGCGGCAGCATCCCGGCGCTGAGCGTGGTGGACAAGGCCCGCGCGGAACTGGCGCAGAGCTTCGACGCGGAGCATGGCGGTTTCGGCGATGCGCCCAAGTTCCCCCATCCGGCCTCGCTCGACTGGCTGGCCTGGCATGCGGCGCGCCACGGCGACGGCGAGTCCCGCCGCATGCTGGATGCGACCCTGGACGCGATGGCCGCCGGCGGACTGTTCGACCAGGTCGGCGGCGGGTTCTGTCGCTACTCGGTGGACACCCGCTGGATGATCCCGCATTTCGAGAAGATGCTGTACGACAACGGGCCGCTGCTGGGGCTGTACGCCGAACGTGCGGCGCGCGGCGATGCCCGCTCGCGGCGGGTCGCGGAGCAGACAGTGGCCTGGCTCGAGCGCGAGATGCGGGATTCCAGCGGCGCCTTCTGTTCCAGCCTGGATGCCGATTCCGAAGGCGAGGAAGGGCGCTTCTACGTCTGGGATCCGGAGACCGTGGAGGCGCTGCTGCCGGCCGAGGAATGGGCGGTCGCCGCACGCGTGTGGGGTCTGCAGGGGCCGCCCAACTTCGAAGGCCGCTGGCACCTGCACGAAGTGGTGCCGCCGGACACCGTCGCGGATGCCCTGGGGATCTCCCCGGAGGAGGCGGCGGCCCGTCTGGACCGGGCGCGCGAGCGGCTCCTTCGGGCACGCGAGGAGCGCGTGCGCCCGCATCGCGACGACAAGCTGCTGGCGGGCTGGAACGCGCTGATGATCACCGGCCTGGCGCGCGCGGCCCGCGCGCTGGATCGTCCCGACTGGCTGGCGCTGGCACAGGACGCAATGGCGGCGGTGCGGCGCCTGCACTGGCACGACGGCCGCCTGTATGCCAGTTATCGCGAGGGGGCGACCTCGGCCATGCCGCGCGCCTGCCTCGACGACTATGCCGCGCTGCTGGAGGCGACCCTGGCGCTGCTGGAGACCGAATGGGACAGCGAGCTTCTGGACTGGGCCGTGACCCTGGCCGGGGCCCTGATGGAGGATTTCCACGATGATGCCAGCGGCGGCTTTTTCTACACCGCGCGCGACCACGAGGCCCTGATCCAGCGGCCCAAGGTGTATTCCGACGATGCCATGGCCGCGGGCAACGGGATCGCCGCGCAGTGCCTGATCCGGCTGGGGCATCTGCTGGCCGAGCCGCGCTATCTGGAGGCGGCCGAGGGTACGCTGGCCAATGCCGGGCCGATGATCGAACAGGCGCCGATGGGCCACATGAGCCTGCTGGTGGCGCTCGACATGCATTATCACGCCCCGCCGCTGGTGGTCCTGCGCGGGCAGGGCGAGACGCTGGCCGACGCGCGCCGGACGATCGCTGCCGCCGATGGCGCGGCGCGGGTCTTCCCCGTGCCCGACGATGCCCGCGATCTGCCCGACGCCCTGGCCGGCAAGGCGCCGCGCGAGGGCGGACCGCGCGCCTGGCTGTGCCGCGGTCTGCACTGCGAACCCCCGGTGGACGACCCGGCGGCGCTGGCGGAACGTCTGGCGGCGGGCGAATGACGCCCCTGGAGAAACACTGAGCTTGAAATCGGCGGCGAAGCCCTCAGACTGCAAGGGTTATCCGTTCAACCATCAAAACTTCACCGAACAAAAGGAATGCCCCATGAGCGAAAAGCTGATGAAGGATTTTGTCGCCGCGGCACGCGAGGACATCCGCGAGATCTCCCCGGAAGAGCTGCACGAGGCGATCCAGAAGGGCGAGGACTGGACCCTGGTCGACGTGCGCGAGCCCTATGAATACGAACGTGCCCACGTGCCGGATTCGCTGCTGATCCCGCGCGGTCTGCTGGAAGGCGCGGCCGACCCCAATACCCCGCATCGCATCGAGGCGCTGTACTCCGCGCGCGAGAAGCCCGTGGCCATCATCTGTGCCACCGGCGGGCGGGCCGCCCTGTCGGTCCTGCGCCTGCAGGAGATGGGCTTCACCAACGTGGTCAACGTCGCCGGCGGGATGAAATCCTGGGAAGGCGAGGACCTGCCGGTCGAATCCGGCGCCTACACCGGTCAGCTGCCGTAGGCCCGAGCCGCCCCTTCCTGCCCGACCGGGCCGCTGCCGCCAGCCGGCGGTTGCCTCCGGCCCGGTCACTCAAACGTCACGCGCCGGTCAAGGCGCTGCAAGCCGATGGCCGTAGTCTCCCGGGATATGACCCGTGGAGACTTCGCCATGTCCGATTCGTCCCTTCATGCGACACATTCCGCCGACCCCGGTTACGAGTGGCGCGTGGCCAGCGACCGCGAAGAACTGCGGGCAGCCCAGCGTCTGCGCTTCCGGATCGCGGCGGAGCATCGCGGTCGCTGTCTGCCGGCGCGTCTGGCCGGGCTGGATCGTGACCCGCTGGATGCCTGGGGCCACCATCTGCTGGTATTCGCTCGCGGCACGCGCGAACCGGTGGCCTGTGCCCGTCTGCTGGTGGAGGAGACCGTGGCTGCGGCTGGCGGCTTCCCGGGCCTCGAGGACTTCGATCTCGGCCCGCTGATGGCCCTGTCCGGGCGCGGTGCGGAGCTCGATCGCGTCCGTTTCCTGCCCGGGTTCGAGGAGCGTGAAGCGGCGGTCGCCGCGCTCTGGCGCGGGGTGACCCGTCTGCTGGAAAGCCTCGACTGCCGCTACCTGATCGCGCGCACGTCGCTGCCTCTGGATCGCCATACGCCGGCCAGCCTTGCCTGGTTGCGCAATTTCCGTCGCACCCCGTCGCGGTGCCGCGTGAGCCCGCGCAAGCCGCTCCCCAATGCCCTGACGATCTGGCACGGCATGCCGTCGGCGGAGGGCCTGCCGCCGCTGGCCCGGTCGTGGCTGGCGTTCGGGGCGAAGGTCGCCGGCGAGCCGTCGCATGACGTCAGCGGGGATGCGGCCAGCCTCCTGATGCTGCTGCGGCGCGCGGACATCCCGGCCCGCTTCCGCTCGGCGGGCCCGTGGCATTCCGGGGCCGGCAGCGACGCCGCCGGCCCGGGTCGCTTCGCCTCGGGGGAATGGTGATCATGGCGGCGAGCCCGCGCGTGGCCGTGGTGACCGAGACCTGGCCACCCGAGATCAATGGCGTGGCCCTGACCCTGCACCGCCTGGTGGAAGGGGTCCGCGAATGTGGCTGGCAGGCCGAGGTCGTGCGTCCCCGTCAGGCGGTGGACCGGGCGCGCGGTCCGCAGCCGATGGCGGAGGAAGACGAATACCGGGTACCGGGGCTGCCGCTCCCGGGCTATCCGGGCCTGCGCATGGGGTTGCCGGTGCGTCAGCGTCTGCTGCGACGCTGGTCACGCCTGCGGCCCGATGTCGTGCATGTGGCCACCGAGGGCCCGCTGGGACACGCGGCAGTGAGCGCCGCCCGCCGCCTCGGCATCCCCGTCAGTTCGGCCTTTCACACCCGATTCGATGGCTACGCCCGGCATTACGGCATGCGCTGGGCCGAGCCTCTGGCGCTGGCGGTGCTGCGGCGCTTTCATAATCGTTGCCATGCCACCCAGGTCCCGACCCGGACCCTGGCCAGAGAACTGGATTCGTACGGCTTTCACGGTGTCCGGGTGCTGGCGCGGGGGGTGGATTCTGCGATGTTTCACCCCGGCCGGCGGTCATGGCCCCTGCGCCAGGAATGGGGTGGCGGCGTGGACGCGCCGGTGCTGATGAGCGTGGGCCGGCTGGCGCCGGAGAAGTCACCCGAAGACGTCATTCGCGCCTGGGAAGCGGTCCGCACCCGCCTCCCGAATGCGCGTCTGGTGATGGTCGGGGACGGACCGTCGCGTCCCGCCCTGGAGGCCCGCCACCCCGAGGTGATCTTTGCCGGCATGCGTACCGGCGAGGACCTGGCGGCCCATTACGCCAGCGCCGACCTGTTCGTGTTCGCCTCGCGATCCGAAACCTTCGGCAACGTGGTGATCGAGGCGATGGCCAGCGGTCTGCCGGTGCTGGCCTTTGACCGCGCCGCGGCGCGCGAACACCTGCGCGACGGCGAGAACGGTGCGCGGGTGCCGGTCACCGGTCATGCGGATCGGGACAGCGAGGCGTTCGCCGGAGTGGCACTGCGTCTGGCGGAAAAGCGTCGGCGTGACCGCCTGGCCTGGAAGGGCATGGGCGACGCCGCCCGCCTGCGGGCCGAGGGACTGGACTGGTCCTGCATCGTGGCCCATTTCGCCGCCCAGCTGGAAGAACTCCTTGCGGAGGAGGGGCGGCATGCGTCTGCTGCAGCGGGTTGACCACCTCGACGGCCGTGTCGCTCGCCACTGCAACCGGCTCGCGCGGCATCCGCTCGTCAGTCGGTTCTTTGCCGTCGTCTCGCGACTGGGCAATGGCGGGGCCTGGTACGCGATCATGCTTGCACTGCCGGCGATCCACGGGATTTGGGCGTGGACGGTCAGCCTGCACATGATGGCCGTGGGTCTGGTGTCGATGCCGCTCTACCGGGTACTCAAGCAGGGGGCCGGCCGGGCGCGGCCTTACCGGCGCCACGACGACCTGCTGCCGGGGGTGCCTGCGCTGGACGAGTTCAGCTTTCCGTCCGGGCACACCATGCACGCCGTGGGTTTCACGGTCGTGCTGGTGGCCTGGCTGCCGGCCTGGGCCTGGCTGGTGGTGCCGTTCGCGCTGCTGGTGGCCATGTCGCGCCTGGTGCTGGCGCTGCACTACCCCAGCGACGTGGCGGTGGGGGCCCTGATCGGCGCATTGATCGCCGGTGCCAGCCTGGCGCTGGTTCCGTGGTTGCCCCTGCCGCTTCGGGTCTGAAGCGCACGGGCGAGCGCGCTGACCAGCGACACCAGCAGGGCCGTCAGCGCCAGTGTCAGGCCGGCGCGTTCCAGGACCGGGGCCGCGGCCAGCGCAAGTCCCGGGTGGCCGCGCAAAACGAGTCGTTCCATCCAGTCGAGCCCGCCGCACTCCCTGCCGCTTCCGCGACGGGATGCCGGGATCGGGTCCTTCCTGAACCGCTTCGATAACGCCTGCAGTCCACCGGTACGGCAGGTCTCGTTTACCATGAGCGGCGCGACCCGGGCGCACGCCATCCGGCCGTGGCCCCGCAACACAAGGGAAGGGCATGACAGGTACCGCAAGAGGGATATTCCGACTCGTCCGGATTCTGGGCCATCTGCTGGTCGGGGTCTGGGTCACCTGGCGGCTGCAGCGACAGGGCGCCGGCCCCGAGGCGCATTCGCAGGTGCGGCGCGCCTGGTATCGCAGGGCACTGCAGCTGGCGGGCGTGTACTGCGAGGTCGCGGGGGAACCACCCCGCGAGGCGTCGCTGGTGGTCGCCAATCATGTGTCCTGGCTGGATATCCCGTTGCTGGGCGCGGCGGTGGACCCCTGTTTCCTGTCCAAGGCCGAGATCGCCCGCTGGCCGATCATTGGCTGGCTGGCGCGACGCCACGGTACGCGCTTCATCCGTCGCGGCGGACACGAAGCATCGGCGCACGTGGAAGCGATGCGCGAAGGGCTGGACGCGGGGCGGCATTTCGTGGTGTTCCCCGAGGGCACGACGACCCGGGGACACGGGCTGCGCCGCTTTCATCCCCGGCTGTTCGCCGCGGTCACGGGGACCGCGCATCCGGTGCAGCCGGTGGCGCTGGATTACGAAAGCTACAGCGACGGTACGGTGCCGGTGGCTTTCGCCGGACATGATCGTCTGGTGCCCAACGTGTGGCGGCTGCTGTGCCGCCCGCGCACGCGGGTGAGCGTGCATGTGCTGGAGCCGCTGCAGGGGCATGATCGCCCGCGCCGCGAGCTCGCCGAGGCGGCGCGTTCGCAGATCGTGGAGGCGCTGGGCGTGCCCGCGGAGCCGGTCGACGATCCCCGCCCCGGGCGGGGCTGACGAGGTCTGTCCGGGGCTTCTCAGGTCCCCGGGCAGGAGACCTGTTCCACCGCAGCGGTCTGCGGCGTGGCACCGTCCAGGCGTGCCAGGCTCATCGCATTCCCCCAGACGCAGCCGCTGTCCAGCGCCAGCCAGTCGGGGCCGCGGCGGTGACCCAGCGCGGCCCAGTGGCCGAACACCACCGGGGTGCCGCGGCTGCGGCGTGCGGGGTGTTCGAACCACGGGACCAGCGTCGCCGGGGCTTCTTCCGGCGGGCCGTTGCTGGCGAATTCCAGCGCGCCGCCGGGACCGCCGCCGACCATGCGCATGCGGGTGAAGCCGTTGATCGCGAAGCGCAGGCGATCGTAGCCCTGAAGGGCCGGATCCCATTGCGCCGGCGTGTCGCCGTACATCACCTCCAGCAGGGCACGACGCCGGCGCGGTTCGCCCAGTTCGGCCTCTACTCGCCGCGCCTCGGCGGCGGCGGTGTCGGTGTCCCATACCGGCGGGATGCCGGCGTGGACCAGCGTCCAGTCGTTGTCGGGATCGCGATGCAGCAGCGGCTGGCTGGCCACCCATTCCAGGAGCTCCGCGGCATCCGGGGCGTTCAGCACCTCCTGCAGGGTGTCGCGTCGACCGGGTTCGCGCAGGCCCTCGCTGGCAGCCAGCAGATGCAGGTCGTGGTTGCCGAGCACGGTGGTAGCGGCCGCGCCCAGCGAGCGCACCCGCCGCAGGCAGCCGGCCGAGTCCGGCCCGCGGTTGACCAGGTCCCCGACCAGCCACAGGCGATCGCGGGACGGGTCGAAGCGTACGCGTTCCAGCAGGCGCTCCAGCGGATCCAGGCAGCCCTGCAGGTCGCCGACGGCGTACAGTGCCACGCCGGCCTCAGTGCAGCGTGCGGGGAACGGACAGGGTGAACGGCGGGATGGTGGCCTCGAAGGTGTGCCCCTGCTCGTCGCGCATCTCGTAGCTGCCTTCCATCATGCCCACCGGGGTCTCGATCACCGTGCCGCTGGTGTACTCGAAGGAGTCGCCCGGGGCGATATGGGGCTGCTCGCCGACCACGCCCTCGCCGCGCACTTCCTGGGTCTGGTCGCGCCCGTCGCGGATGATCCAGTGGCGGTTGAGCAGCTGCACGCTGCGCTCGCCGGCGTTGCGGATCACCACGTGGTAGGCGAAGACGTAGCGGTCCTCTTCGGGTTCCGACTGGTCTTCGACATAGGCGCTGGAGACCTCGATCTCGACGGGATTTTCCTGCTGCATGGTCATGGGGCGGATGCTCCGTGGGGGCCGGCCCGGGAAGCGGCGACCGCGGCTCCCAGCAGGCCCGGTTCGGGATGAATGATCAGTTCCACCGGCAGGCGTTCCAGCAGGTCTTCCATCGGCGGGCGTGCACGGAAGGCCTCGCGGAAGGCCGGGGCGAGAAAATGGTCGGCCCAGCGCGGGGCGATGCCGCCGCCGATGAAGACGCCACCGCGCGGCAGCGCGGTCAGCGCCATGTCGGCCAGCTGCCCGGCGTACAGGGTCACGAAGCGGCGCACCACCCGCAGTGCGGCCGGGTTACCGGTGTCCGCCAGCGCGCTGATGGCGGCGGCGGGTTCCGCGGCGGCCAGCGCGCGCCCGAGTTCGGGGTCGTCGCGGCGCTGCAGCTCGAAGCGCCCGATGCGCGCGATGCCGCGGCCGCTGAGCAGGTGTTCGCGAGTGCACAGGCCGGCCTCGGCGGTGACGAAAGCGGCCAGTTCGGTCTCGTCGGCGTCGGCCGGGGAAAAGCGAGCGTGGCCGCCTTCGCCCGGATGGATCGCCGGCGGGGCATCTGCGCCCGCGGGCGGGGTGACCAGGCAGGTGCCCAGCCCGGTGCCGGCCCCGGTGACCAGCCTCGGTCCCGCGGGATCCGCCTCGCCGTCCTGCAGGATCAGGCGGTCTTCCGGGGTCAGGGCCTCGAGACAGGCGCCCACCGCGGCGAAATCGTTGATCAGGGCGACCGGCACACGGGCCACCGCGGCCAGTTCGGCGGTCGCGAGTTCGGGCCAGCGCAGGTTGGTGACCCGGGCGCGCCCGGCGTGCACCGGCCCGGCGACGGCCATGCCCGCGCCGCTGAAGGTCACCGCGGACTGTTCCGGGCGCGCCAGCCAGTCCTCGAGGATTGCACCCAGGCCGGCGTACTCGCGGCTCGCATAGCGGGTGGTCGCGTGCAGTTGCCACGTACCCCGGGCGTATTCGGCCTGCGCCAGGCGGGTGTGGGTCCCGCCGACATCGGCGACGATCAGCTGCATGCGGTCCCTGCCAGTCATGTGCCCATGGTAACGCGAGCGGGGCGTGGAGGGAGAAAAACGGACCCGGCGCGGGGCCGTGCCCCTGCCCGGGTCACTCCGCGCCGGCGGATTCGGGGATCCGCCGGGCGAGGGCGTCGAAACCGGCGACGTCGACGGTCTCCGGACGCTGGCCCGGGTCCAGGCCGGCGGCCTCGATATCGGCCGCCTCCAGCAGGCCGGCAAGCCCGCGCCGCAGGGTCTTGCGCCGATTGGAGAACGCGCGGTTGACCAGCGCGGCGAAGGCGGGGAGCCGCGCAGCGGGCACCCGCGGCTCGGCATCCGGGACGATGCGCACCACGGCCGAATGCACCTTCGGCGGCGGGTGAAATGCCCCCGGCGGGACTCCCAGCAGTTCGGTGGCGCGGGCGCGCGCGGCGACCATCACGCTCAGGCGGCCGTAGCGCTTGCTGCCCGGCCCGGCGGTGATGCGTTCCACTACCTCGCGCTGCAGCAGGAAATGCATGTCGCGGATGTGCTCGCTCTGCGCCAGCAGGTGGAACAGCAGCGGGGTGGAGATGTTGTAGGGGAGGTTGCCCACCACGCGCCAGCCGGCGGGCGGGGTTTCGCCGAGCGCGGCCAGGTCCAGTTCCAGGGCGTCGCCGGTGTGGAGGGTCAGGCGTTCGGGCGGGAAGTGACTGCGCAGCGCTGCGGCCAGATCACGGTCGATCTCCACCGCGTCCAGTTTCTGCAGGCGGTCCAGCAGCGGGGCCGTCAGGGCGCCGCGCCCCGGGCCGATCTCCAGCATGCGATCGTCCGGCTGCGGGTCGATGGCCCGCACGATGCGATCGAGGATGCCGGGGTCATGGAGGAAATTCTGGCCGAAGCGGCGGCGGACCGGGCCCGGTCCCTCGTCGGCTGCGGCCGGTCGCCGGGTGCGTCGGGTCATGTCGGAGTCCCCGCCGGGGGTGCCCCGCGGTGGCCCGCGAGACGGGCGGCCAGGTTCTCCGCCGCGGCCAGACTGCCGACCTCGGCGCGTCCGCTGCCGGCCAGATCCAGCGCGGTGCCGTGATCCACCGAGGTGCGCACGAAGGGGAGGCCCAGGGTGACGTTTACCGCCTCGCCGAAGCCGGCGTGCTTGAGCACCGGCAGGCCCTGGTCGTGGTACATGGCGAGCACCGCGTCGACCCGGGCGAGGGCACGCGGGGTGAAGGCGGTGTCGGCCGGCAGCGGCCCGGTCAGGTGCATGCCGCGTTCGCGCAGGCGGGCGAGCACCGGTTCGATCACGAGCTCTTCCTCGCGTCCCAGCACGCCGCCCTCGCCGGCGTGCGGGTTGAGCCCGAGCACGGCGATGCGCGGCCGCGCCAGGCCGAAGTCGCGGCGGAGGTCGTGATCCAGGATGTGCAGGGTCCGTTCCAGCACCGGCGGGGTAATCGCGTCGGGGACCTCGCGCAGGGGCAGGTGAGTGGTCACCAGGGCAACGCGCAGATCACCGGCGACCAGCATCATCACCGGTCGGCCGGAGCCGGCGCGCTCGGCCAGCCATTCGGTGTGGCCGGTGAAATCGTGGCCGGCCCGATGGATCACCCCCTTGTGGACCGGGGCGGTCACCATGGCGTCGAAGTGCCCGTCGAGGCAGCCGTCGGCGGCCGCGGCCAGCAGGTTGAGCACGTGCCCGGCATTGGCCGGTTCCAGGGCCCCGGGGGTCACCGGTGCTTCCACCGGGACCTCCAGCAGCTCCAGGGTGCCGGCAGGTGTAGGTTTGCGCGGTGCATCGGGGTCGTGCGCGCGCAGGGTGAGGGCGATGCGCAGATCGCGTGCGCGGCGTTCGAGGACACCCGCATCGCCGATCGCGACGCGCTGGGCCGGACCGGCGTGGCGCGCCAGCATGGCCAGCAGGTCGGGTCCGATTCCGGCGGGTTCGCCGGCGGTCAGCGCCAGACGCGGAACCGGTTCTCCGGCCATCGGCTCAGGGCTCGAGGCCGTCGACGCGGTATTCGACATAGGCGCCCTCGCGCAGGCGGCGCAGCCACAGCTCCATCTCGTCCTGGCGCTTGCGGTTCTGCAGGACTTCGCGGGCGCGGGCGCGGATCTGCTCGCGGGTGGTGTCGACTTCGCGGCGGTCCAGCACCTCGATGATGTGCCAGCCGAACTCGCTCTGCACCGGCTCGCTGATCTCGCCCGGCTCGAGCCGGTTCATGGCCTGTTCGAAGCCGGGCACCAGCTCCCCGGGACTGATCCAGCCCAGGCGGCCGCCCTGCGCGGCGGACCCCGGGTCGTCGGAGTTGCCGCGGGCGAGATCGCCGAAGTCCTCGCCCTCCTGCAGGCGGTTGTACAGGGCGCGGATCTGGCGCTCGGCCTCTTCCTCGCTGCGGACCTCGTCGGGACTCTTGAGGATGTGACGGACTTCGGTCTGTTCGACCAGGGTCTGGTCACCGCCCTCGCGGTCCTCGAGACGGATGATGTGGAAGCCCTGCGGTGAGCGCAGGACGTCGCTGACCGCGCCGGTGCGCATCAGGATGGCCTCGCGGGCCAGCACCGTGGACAGCTCGCCGGGGCTGCGCCAGCCCAGGTCGCCGCCCTGCAGGGCCTGCGGTCCGTCGGATGCTTCCATCGCCACCCGGGCGAATTCCTCGCCTTCCCGCACGCGGGAGCGCAGCTCCGCGGCCTTTTCCCGCGCCTCGCGGATCTCGTCGCTGCTCGCGCCCTGCGGCACCGCGACGAGGATGTGCGAGAGGCGGTAGCGCACGTCGCGGTCGATGGCGCCGCTTTCCGAGGCGATGAGGTCTTCGATCTCCTGATCGGAAACCCGGACCCGGTTGTCGACCTGGCGGCTGCGCAGCTGGTTGATGGTCAGCTCGGTGCGGATCTGTTCACGAAACGCCTCGAAGTCCACGCCGTCCTGCATCAGGGCGCGGCGCAGCTGGGGCAGTGTCATGCGGTTCTCGCGCGCGATCTGCTCCATGGTTCGGTTCAGTGTCATCTCGTCGATGCTGATGCCGATCCTGCGGGCTTCCTGCAGCTGCACGCGTTCGGTAACCAGCTGTTCCATGACCTGGCGGGCGAGGGCGTCCTGGCCGGGCGGACGCTGCCCCTGTTCGGCCATCTGCTGAGCCACCAGGTTCATGCGTTCCACCAGCTCGCGCTGGGTGATCACGTCTTCCTCGACGATCGCGAGGATGCGGTCGGTGAACTGGTCTTCCTCCGGCGGAGTGATTGCCGGGGCGGGCGCGCCGGCATCGGTGGCGGCACCCGGGGTGACCGGGGCCTGTACCCCCGTTTCGGCGCCGGGGCCCGCTCCGGCGCCCGCTCCGGTGCCCGTACCTTCGGGCATGGAGAGCGGGTCGTGCTGGGCCTGGGCCAGCGGCGCCAGGGCCAGGGCAAGCCCGGCCAGGAGCAGGGGGCGGGCAAGCATGCCCGCGCGGCGACCGGCGCTTTTAGCGGTCGGGGTGCGCATCATATCCGGCAATACCTTCGCTCAGGAGGCTGTCGACTCCGCCGTCGAAACGGGCCAGTCCGTCCAGCGTGATCTGGAAATGGATCGAGTTGTCGTAGCGCTGGTCGGAATCCAGCGAACGCCGGGCGACCACGCGCAAACCATAGCAGCAACTACGATACTGGAGACCGGCCAGAAGTTCGAGGTCGCGTTCACTGCGCAGGCTGTAGTTCCAGCGTCCGACCAGGTCCACGCGGTCGCCGGCCGGCCACAGTACGGACACGTCGGTCTGTTCCAGCTGATCGGCCCGCTGGCGGTAGCCGAGGTTGATGCGCCGGCGCTCATCCGGGCTCCAGGACACGCCGAGCGCGGCCAGCGAGGTGTCCTTGTGCTCGCGGTTGTAGAGCACCGAGCCGCGGCCGTCCCAGGCGTCGCCGATACGCAGGCGCCCCTCCACGGCGAGGTCCGAATGGCGGTCCTCCAGTGCCGGCGCGGAGGGGCTGCGGCGTACGCGGCGGTCGCGGAAATAGCGGATCTCGCCGACCGACAGCCGCGCGCGTTCCTGTCCGGTGGTCGTATCGAGGAGGCGGCTGGTCAGGGCGGCGGTGAGCTGGTGGGTGTCGCCCACGCGGTCGGCGCCGGTAAAGCGCTGCAGGCTGAACAGGTTGTCGAAGCTGAACTCGCGCTCGCCGGTGTCGAACACCGGGATGTCGTCCTGGTCGCGGTAGGGCACGTAGCCGTAGAACAGCCGGGGCTCCAGGGTCTGCAGCCGTTCGCCGTCGGCCAGGTCGCGTTCGAAGATCAGGCCGCTGTCCACCGCGGCGTGCGGTACGGTGCGGCGGATGGAGTCGGGGCCGGGTTCGCCGCGGCGGTCCAGCTCGTAGGCGGTGTAGCGCACCCCGGCACGGGGCTCGACAAAGATCCCGCCGGTGTCGAAACGCCAGGCCAGTTCCGGGTCGAGGTCGAAACGCAGGCCGGTGGGACGGTCCGAGGCGCGTTCCTGACGGGCGAAACGCACCAGTTCGGCGTCCAGGTCCCAGGTGACTCCGCCGCCGGCCCATTGTCCCGCGTATTCGCCGGCTTCAAGGGTGATCTGCGGCAGGCGCTGGTAGGGCTCGCGCCGGTCGGCCAGCTCGGTGTCGACGATCTGATAGTCCTCGACCCGGGTGCGCAGGCGGTAGCGCGGTTGACTCCAGGTCAGGTCGGCCCGGCGACGCAGGTCGCGCACCGAGCTCGAATAGCGGTCGGCGGAGCCGAAATCGCGGAAATATTCGCTGTCGGAGACGTCCGCGGCATCGATGTCCAGGCGCAGGCCCGGGGCGATGCGGGTGCGGTGCTGCCAGGCCACAAATTGGCGATCCTCGCCGGTCTCGCGATCGTCCGGCAGGTAGCGAAAATCGACCTGTCCTTCGTGGGCAGGCTGCAGGTAGCGGAATTCGGTGCTCAGCTTGATCCCGCGGTCGGCCATGATGCGCGGTGTGAACGTGGCGTCGTAATTGGGCGCGATGTTCCAGTACCACGGCAGGGACAGATCCGCGCCGGTGCGTCCGCCGGTGCCGAAGCTGGGCAGCAGGAAGCCGGACTTGCGCCGGTCGTCCAGGGGGAAATCGATATACGGGGTGTAGGCCACGGGTACGTTGCGCACGCGCAGCACGGCGTGGCGGGCGACCCCGCGTCCGCTTTCCTGGTCGAGGTCGAGGCGTGCGGCGTCCAGGCGCCAGGAGTCGCGGTTGACCGGGCAGGTGGTGTACTGCGCCCGTTCGAAGCGGTGCCGGTCGGGGTCGAGCTGCGTGCCGGCCCCGGCCTGTCCGCGTGCGGGCACCGAGCGCACCATGTAATCGATGCGGCTCAGCTCCCCGGTATCTTCGTCGAGCTGGAAGCGGCCGTCTTCGCCTTGCAGCAGCAGGTCGCCGTCGAACAGCCGGACCGCTCCCTCGGTCCGTGCCAGCCCCCGGGCGCGGTCGTAGTCGAGGACCTCGGCGTCCAGCCGTTGACGGTCTGCGTACAGCCGGACATCGCCCTCGGCGCGCACCTGGTCGCCCTCGCGACGTACATGATCCGCCTCGATCTCGCGCACGTCGGGCGGCAGTTCGCGCAGGGCGGGCCAGACGGCGTCGGGCGCGAATTCGCAGCCGGCGGGACGATCCCCGCCGAAGGCCGTCTCCGTGCCGGCCGCCGGGGCGGTGGCGGCCAGCACGAGGCACACCGCCGCGGCACGCGCCGGCCGCATCGCGGATCAGTCCAGCAGGCCGCGGATCTCGTCGAAGATCCGTTCCATGTCGCGGGTGCCGTCGACGTGCTTGAGCAGACCGCGGGTGTCGTAATACTCGATCAGCGGCTGCGTCTGTTCCTCGTACACCTGCAGGCGGCTGACCACCGTCTCCTCGGTGTCGTCCGCGCGGTGGACCAGGTTGCCGCCGCACTGGTCGCAGATGCCTTCCTTCTGCGGCGGGAAGGTGTGGGTGTTGAACACCGCGCCGCAGCTTTCGCAGGAGACCCGGCCGGTCAGGCGCTGCTTCAGCTCCTCGAACGGCACGTCGATCTGGACCGCGCGGTCCAGCGGACGCTCGATGTCGCTCAGCATGCTGTCCAGGGCCTCGGCCTGGGCGCAGTTGCGCGGGAACCCGTCGAGGATGAAGCCCTTTTCCGCGTCCGGTTCCTGCAGCCGGTCACGGATCAGACCGAGCACCAGGTCGTCGGGAACCAGCTGGCCGGCATCCATGGCACTCTTGGCCTTCAGGCCCAGTTCGGTCTCTGCGGCGACGGCCGCGCGCAGCAGGTCGCCGGTGGAGATCTGGGGGATGCCGAAGTGACTGACCATCTTCTTGGCCTGGGTACCCTTGCCGGATCCGGGGGCGCCCATCAGGACGATTCGCATAATTGACTCCTGCCGTGTGCCGTTCGCGCCCGCATCGGCGCCGGCACGTGGATTGGGTATCGAAAGCGCACGCGGTCTTATACCGACTGGCCGGGGGGCTCGCAAGCCGGCCGGGATCGTTCACCTGTCGCGCAGTCCCGTTATAATGCCGCGCCAACCAATCAAGCGGAAAGAGACGATGGATCTGAATCAGATTGAAGCCGGGAAGGATCTGCCCGATGACATGAACGTGGTCATCGAGATCCCTGCCCACGGTCAGCCGGTCAAGTACGAGGTCGACAAGGACAGCGGGGCGCTGGTGGTCGACCGTTTCATGACGGTCGCCATGTTCTACCCCTGCAACTACGGGTTCGTGCCGCAGACCCTGTCGGAAGACGGGGATCCGGTGGACGTGCTGGTGATCACGCCGGTGCCGCTGATGCCGGGTTCGGTGGTGCGCGCGCGGCCGGTGGGCGTGCTGCAGATGTCCGACGAGGCCGGGCAGGATGCGAAGATCCTGGCGGTGCCGGTGACCAAGCTGCATCCGGGGTACGAGAGCGTGAAAGGCCCGGAAGACGTGTCGCAGGAGCTGCTGGACAGCATCAAGCACTTCTTCGAGCACTACAAGGAGCTCGAAGCGGGCAAATGGGTGAAGGTGGAAGGCTGGGCGGACGCCGAGGCCGCCAGGACGGAGATCCTTGCCAGCTACAAGCGTTTCCAGAAGAGCAAGATCTGAAGCCTTTCGCGCAGCCATGGGCGTGCCGTGCGTGCCCCGGGGGAGCCGGTCTCCCGGGCGCGTCGCTGCGCGTGCCCGTCCGCGACCCGATGGAGCGGTCCTGATGGCCGCGGGCGGGCGGCCCCATGGATGAGCGCGACGCCTATGGACAGGAACAGCACGATCACCGGCGTTTTGTCGCGCGGGTGGTGCTGTCCCTGGTGCTGCTGGCGGGGGTGCTGGGCCTGATCGGCTGGCACACCGCCAGTCTGCAGGTGGGTGCGCACGAGCACTACACCACGCTTTCCGAGAACAACCGGCTGCGCATCGAGCCCATCGCCCCCAGCCGGGGCGTGATCCGGGATCGCAACGGCGTGCTGCTGGCCGGCAACCGGGCTTCCTATCAGCTCGAGGTCACGGTGGAACAGGCCGACGACCTTGACCGGCTGCTGGAGCGGCTCGAGGAGTTCGTGGAGCTCTCCGATGCCGACCTCGAGCGGTTCCGCCGCGGGGTGGAGCAGCGGCGCCCGTTTCAGCCGGTGTTGCTGAAGGCGGGGCTGGACGACGAGACCGTCGCACATCTGGCCGTTTCCCGGCATGAGCTCCCCGGGGTCGAGATCGAAGCGCGTCCGATGCGCTATTACCCGGCCGGCGAGGCGTTCACGCATGTGGTGGGCTACGTGGGCCGGATCACGCGCGAGGACCTGCAGCGCGTGGACCGGCGTGCCTATGCCGGTGTGTCCCACATTGGCAAGACCGGGATCGAGCAGCATTACGAGGAGCTGCTGCACGGCCGCCCGGGCCACCGTCAGGTGGAGGTGAACGCCCAGGGCCGGGCGATCCGCGAGCTGGAGGTCAGCCCGCCGACGGCCGGGACCGACATCCATCTGACCCTGGACTACAACCTGCAGCTGGCGGCCCGCCGCGCACTGGGGGACCAGCGCGGGGCGATCGTGGCCATCGAGCCCGCCAGCGGAGACGTCCTGGCCATGGTCAGTGCCCCGGGATTCGATGCCGAGCCGTTCGTGAAGGGGCAGTCGCAGGAAGAGTTCTCGGCACTGCGCGACCATCCGGGGCGGCCGCTGTTCAACCGGGTGCTGCATGGCCAGTATCCGCCGGGGTCCACCATCAAGCCGATCGTGGCCCTGGCCGGCCTGCACGAGGAGGCGACCACCGCCGACCGCGAGATGTTCGCCCGCGGCTACTACCAGATCCCCGGGCACGAACGCCGCTATCGTGACTGGCGCCGGGAGGGCCATGGCCTGGTCGACATGTCGCGCGCGATTGCGGTGTCGTCGGACGTGTATTTCTATGACCTCGCCCACGACATGGGGATCGACCGGATCACGCCGATGCTGGAAGCCTTCGGTATCGGCGAACCCACCGGCATCGATCTCAGCGGCGAACGCACCGGCATCCGGCCGGGACGCGACTGGAAACGTGCCACCCACGGCACCGTCTGGTATCCCGGCGAGACCCTGATCACGGCCATCGGTCAGGGGTACATGCTCAGTACCCCGCTGCAGATGGCCGATTTCACCACCACGCTGGCGAATCGGGGCGAGCGCGTGCGCCCGCGCCTGCTGCAGGCGATGGGGGATGGCCGGGAACAGGAAATCGGCGAGACCCTGCTGCCCGATTACCGCCAGCCGGTGGCGCTGGACGAAGCCCACTGGGACGTGATCCACGGATCGCTCGTCGAAGCGGTGCACGAGCCGCATGGCACCGCCTGGGGCAGTATCGGGAGCACCCGTCCGGAGTACACCATCGCCGGCAAGACCGGGACCTCGCAGGTCTTCAGCCTGGGCGAGGACGAGGAGTACGACGAGGACGAGCTGGCCCGCCATCTCTGGGATCACGCCCTGTTCACCGGCTATGCCCCGGCGGATGACCCGCAGATCGCGGTTGCGGTGCTGGTGGAGCACGGCGGCAGTGGTGGCCGCGTAGCGGCGCCCAAGGCGCGCGAGGTCATGGATGCCTGGCTGCTGGGCGGTGGCGGCATGAGATTGCCCGTCGAGGAGGCCGGGGAATGATCAGCGTGACCGGACGTGAGCTCTCCGCCGGGCAGTGGGCCCTGCGCAGCCTGCGGATGGATGGCACGCTGCTGATCCTGCTGTCGCTGCTGCTGATGCTCGGTCTGGTGGTGCTGTTCAGCGCGACCGGCGAGAGTCTGGTCGCGCTGGAGAACCAGGTGTTGCGGATCGGTTTCGGGGTCGCGGCGATGCTGGTGATCGCGCAGATCCCGGTGCGCGTACTGCGGGTCATGGCCCCCTGGCTGTTTGTCACCGGCCTGGTGCTGCTGGTCGCGGTGCTGTTCTTCGGCGAGATCGGCAAGGGGGCCCGGCGCTGGCTGGACACCGGGCTGGTGCGTTTCCAGCCTTCGGAGATCATGAAACTGGCCGTGCCGATGATGACCGCGTGGTACCTGTCGCTGCGCCAGGGTGCGCCGCGGGCGCGCGATCTGGCCGTTGTGCTGCCGATCATCCTGGTGCCGGTGTGGCTGATCATGGAACAGCCCGATCTGGGCACCGCGATGCTGGTGGGCGTGGCCGGGTTGCTGGTGGTCTTCCTCGCCGGGCTGTCCTGGCGCTGGTTCACCGGGCTCGGGGCCCTGGTGGCCGCGGCGGCGCCGGTGCTCTGGCTGCAGATGTATGACTACCAGCGCCAGCGCGTGCTGACGCTGTTCAATCCCGAGTCCGATCCCCTGGGGACCGGTTATCACATCATCCAGTCGCAGATCGCCGTCGGCTCGGGCGGGTTCTACGGCAAGGGCTGGCTCAACGGGACCCAGTCGCAGCTGGACTTCCTGCCGGAACGGTCGACCGATTTCATCTTCGCGGTGTATGCCGAGGAATTCGGCTTCATGGGGGTGGTGCTGCTGCTGGCGCTGTATTTCGCCATCGTCGCGCGCGGGCTGTGGCTGGCATCCCTGGCGCAGGACCGCTTCGCCCGTCTGCTGGGTGGCAGCATCAGCCTGACCTTTGCGGTGTACATGGTGGTCAATATCGGCATGGTGACCGGGCTGCTGCCGGTGGTGGGAGTTCCGTTGCCTCTTGTGAGCTATGGCGGAACTTCGCTGGTGACGCTCATGGTGGCCTTCGGTATTCTCATGAGCATTGCCTCCGAAAAACGCCTGGTGAATCGATGAACCCCGTGAATCCGTGTCGCTTCGCGACGACTGTTGCCGTCTCCTGCCTGTTTCTGGCCGCCACCGCCACGGCGTCCAACTCCGAATACCGGGCGGGCGAGACGCCCTATCTCGAACGCGAGGAGGTGCAGGAATTCATCGACGAACGGGCGGAGGCGGGATTCGATCGCGAATGGCTGGAAGAACTGTTCGAGGAGGCGCAGCCGCGCCAGGACATCATCGACAGCATCTCCAGCCCCGCCGAGGCCCTGCCGTGGAAGGACTATCGACCGATCTTCGTGAATGATCGCCGGGTCCGCCGCGGGCGCGAGTTCATGGAAGAGCAGGCCGAGTGGCTGAAACGCGCCGAGGAACGCTTCGGTGTCGAGCCGGAAATGATCACCGCGATCATCGGCATCGAGACCGATTACGGACGCAACACCGGCAGCACCCGCGTGCTGGATGCGCTGGTGACCCTCGGGTTCGACTACCCGCCACGGGCGGCATTCTTCCGCAGCGAGCTGGGCCATCTGCTGGAGCTGGCGGAGGAGGAGGATCTGGAGATCCTTGATCTGCATGGCTCCTACGCCGGAGCGATGGGTTACGGCCAGTTCATCTCCTCCAGCTACCGTCATTACGCGGTGGATTTCGATGACTCCGGGCGGCGCGATCTGCTGAATTCCTGGCCCGACGCGATCGGCAGCGTGGCGAACTACTTCGCCGAGCATGACTGGCGCTGGGGGCAGCCGGTGGTGGCCCGCGCCGAGGTCGACGACCATCCGGAAGAACTGGTCGAGCAGGGCTATACCGCGCGCTTCGACCTGGACGAGCTGGCCGAGCACGGCGTGCGTCCGGCCGAAGGCGAAACGGTCGACCCGGACGGTGATTATTCGCTGGTGTATCTGGAGGCCGACGAGGGCGATGTCTATTATCTGGGGTATCCGAATTTCTACGTGATCACGCGATACAACCGGAGTCCGCTGTATGCGATGGCCGCCCATGAGCTGGCGCAGGCGCTGTACGACTGACGGGCGTGCGATCGGCGGGGCCGCCCTGCCGGTTGCGCTGCTGGCCGGTATGATCCTTGCCGGTTGCTCGGGTACGCCCGAGCGCGACCGCCCGCTGGGGGATGCCGCCCATGACAGCTATCCCGATCCCGACGAAGTACCGCGGGATCTGGCACTCCTGCCGGATGCCGAACCCACCGACGAGCCGCCCAGTCGTTACGGCAATCCGGCCGAGTACGAGGTGTTCGGTCAGCGCTACGTGACGCTGTCTTCTTCCGAAGGTTTCGAGGAGGAGGGGATGGCGTCATGGTACGGAACGAAGTTTCACGGCCGCCGGACCTCCAGTGGCGAGCCCTATGACATGTACGCCATGACCGCGGCGCACAAGAAGCTGCCGCTGCCCAGCTTCGTCGAGGTGACCCATCTGGAGAACGGGAAGCAGGTGGTGGTCCGGGTGAACGACCGAGGCCCGTTCGTGGATGACCGCATCATCGATCTGTCCTATGCCGCGGCCCATCGTCTGGGCATGACCGATGCGGGCGTGGCGCCGGTGCGTATCCGCGCGGTCGGCCCCGGGGACGTGAACGGCGAGGCGCGTACGGCCGAACGCGATCGCAAGGGTGGCGACACCCTCGCGGAGCCGGAGCCGCTGGCGGTGGACGCGAATGACCCGGACGCAACGCGGGAGATGGCCGGGACGGTCGACGGCGACGGGGCGTACAACGGTGACCCGGGGTCCGGAAAGGGGGGCAGCCAGGAGCCCGCGCGCTATATCCAGGTAGGCGCCTTCGGTGAACGGATGACGGCCGAGCGCCTGCGCGAAAGCCTGCGGGCGGACGGATTCCGGGTGGCCGAACTCGGTCGCGTGGAGACCGCCGGCGGCGAGGAGCTGCACCGCGTGCGGGTGGGCCCGCTGCACGGCGAGGACACCGTGCGCGACACGGCCCGGCGGCTGGAGGCGGTGGCGCCCGGGGATTTCCGTATCGTGACCGATTGAGAACCCGGACGGCGTGCCGGTCTGGTATCTTTGGCAACCTACGGTGTCCGGCCGCCGTGTGCGCCCGCAAGCCCCCGGTCCTCATTCATGGAGACTCCTTCGGTTCATGAAGTCATTACTTCGCAATTCCCTGATCACCGTCAGTTTTCTGCTGTTCCTGCCCGTGGCGGCCAGCGCCGTGGAACTGGAACTGCCACGCGCCGGAACCGGGCCTTCGGCCCCCGGCAGCATCCCTTCGCCGCCATCGGACATCACCGCGGCCAGCTATGTGCTGAAGGACTTCGAATCGGGTGTGGCCCTGGCGGAGCGCGATCCGTCCGCGCGGCGCGAGCCGGCGAGCCTGACCAAGCTGATGACGGCCTACGTGGTGTTCGGCGAGATCCGGGACGGCCGACTGTCCCTGGAGGAAGAAGTCACCATCAGCGAGCGGGCCTGGCGTACCGGGATGGAGGGCGCTTCGCGGATGTTCATCGAGGTCGGCGAGGAAGTCCGGGTCGAGGATCTGCTGCGCGGCATGATCATCCAGTCCGGTAACGACGCCTCCACCGCGCTGGCCGAGCGCGTGGCCGGCTCGCAGGGTGCCTTCGTGGACATGATGAACAACCAGGCCCGGCGCCTGGGCATGCAGGATTCCTACTTTGCCAACCCCCATGGGTTGCCGGAAGAGGAGTCGCAGTACACCACGGCGGCCGACATGGCAACCCTGGCGCGGGCCCTGATCCGGGAATTCCCGGATCTGTACAACCTGTATTCCGAGCGCTCGTTCGAATACGCCGGCATCGAACAGAACAACCGCAACCTCCTGCTTTGGCGCGATGCCGGTTTCGACGGCCTGAAGACCGGCTGGACCTCGGCGGCGGGCTACAACCTGGTGTCGTCCGCCGAACGCAACGATCGTCGCCTGGTGGCGGTGGTGATGGGCATCGACGCCCCCGACCATTCGACCGGAGGCACGCGCCGCGCGAACGAATCCCAGGCACTGGTGAACTGGGGCATGCGCTTTACCGAAACCCGGCGCTTGTTCGGTGCCGGCGAGGCCCTGGGCATGCCGCGGGTCTACAAGGGGAGCGAACAGGAGGCACCGGTCGGCCTGGCGGAGGATTTCTGGGTGGTGATTCCGCCCGGCGAGGGGGATGACCTGTCGGCTTCCATGGAGATCGACCATCCGCTGGAAGCGCCGCTGCGCGAAGGGGCCCGGGTCGGGCGTGTGGTTGCGACCCTCGACGGCGAAGCCGTCCACGAACAGCCCCTGGTCGTGTTGCAGGAGATCGAGACCGGCGGGTTCATCCGCCGTGGCTGGGACAGCGCGGCGTTGTGGGTGCAGTCGGTGTGGCCGTTCTGAGGCGGACATGAGCATTGCCCTGTTCAATGGCGAATTCCTGCCGCTGGAGGAAGTCCGGATCTCCCCGCTGGATCGCGGCTTCCTGTTCGGCGATTCGGTGTATGAGGTCATCCCCAGTTACGCGGGCCGGTTCTTCCTGCTGGACGCGCATCTGGACCGTCTCGCGCGGTCGCTGGCGGCCATTCGTCTGCCGAACCCCTTCGGCCGCGAACAATGGGAACGTCATCTGGGCGATCTGCTCCGCCACAACGGCGCGGAACCGGCGGACGGGTCGACGCCGCCGGATCTGGGACTCTATCTGCAGGTGACCCGCGGGGTGGCCCCGCGGGATCACGCCTTCCCCGACGTCTCCGAACCCACGGTACTGGGGATGGTCAGCCCCATCCGTCCGCTGGGCCCGGCGGTGCGCGAGGCGGGCGTGAGCGCGGTGACCCGCACCGACGAGCGCTGGGGTCGCTGCGACATCAAGGCCACTACGCTCCTGGCCAACGTGCTCGCGCGTCAGGAGGCCGTGGAATCCGACGCGGTGGAGGCGCTGCTGTTGCGCAATGGTCGGCTGACCGAGGGGGCCGCCAGCAACGCGTTCGTGGTGCGCGACGGGACGCTGGTGACACCGCCACTGGACAGCGGGATGCTGGCAGGGGTGACCCGCGATTTCGTGCTCGGGCTCGCCCGGGGCGAGGGCGTGCCCGTGGAGGAGCGGGGCGTGACCGCCGCGGAACTGCGGGCGGCCGACGAGGTCTGGCTCAGCAGTTCCACCCGTGAATTGCTGCCGGTGACCCGGATCGACGGTGAACTGGTGGGCACCGGTCGGCCGGGTCCCCTGTGGGCGCGGCTGCACGCCGCCTACCAGGCCGCCAAGCCCGGTGCCGCGCGCCGACAGTCGGAGGCCTTGAACCATGAGTGACGAAGAAGAACGCGAGACCCTGATCGAATTCCCCTGCCGGTTCCCGATCAAGATCATGGGGGACTCTCACCCCGAATTGATGGAAGCGGTGGAATCCTGCGTGAACGACCACGTGGACGAGCCCGGGGATGCGGTGATCCAGCAGCGGGCATCCAGTGGCGGGCGCTTTGTCGGGATTACGGTGACCATCACCGCCACCAGTCAGCTGCAGCTGGACAACCTCTACCGGGCCCTGGGGCAGTGCAACCGGGTACGGATGATCCTCTGAATACGCTGCGGGTTCACCGTCTGGGCGAACGGCCCTACCTGCCGGTGTGGCGGGCGATGCGCCTGCATGCGGCGGAGCGCGGGCCGCACACGCCCGATCAGCTGTGGTGTGTGCAGCACCCGCCGGTCTATACCCAGGGGCGCAACGGTCGTGCCGAACACCTGCTCGATCCCGGCGCGGTGCCGGTGATCGCGATCGACCGCGGCGGCCAGGTGACCTGGCACGGGCCGGGGCAGCTGGTGGTGTATACCCTGCTGGATCTGCGGCGCCGCGGGCTGGGGGTGCGGGCGCTGGTGGAGCGCCTGGAACAGGCAGTGATCAATGCCCTGGGAGAATGGGGCATCGTCGCGGGCCGCCGCGAGGGCGCGCCCGGGGTCTACACGGGCGATGCGAAGATCGCTGCACTGGGCCTGCGCGTGCGCCACGGGGTCAGCATCCACGGGCTGGCGCTCAACGTGGATCCGGCCCTGTCGGCCTTTGGCCGCATTCATCCCTGTGGTTATGCCGGACTGGCGACGACTTCGGTGGCCGCGGAAGGGGGACCCGCGAACCCCGAGCGGGTGCGGCGCGTGCTCCTGCGGGCGCTGGCCGTGCAGCTGGCCACCGGGGGGCAGGAAACGCCGTCGGCCTGCGAGGAGGTGCCGACGCTGCCGCCGGAACTGCTGCGCTGCCTGGCGCGGCCGCAGGCCCCGGCGGCCTGAACGCCCCGCCGGGTGGGCGGCGACTGAGCGGCGCGTTCAGACGGCTTCGGTCTCTCCGGCGACGCCCTGTGCCTGCAGGTCCGCGTGGTAGGAGGAGCGCACCATCGGGCCGCTCGCGACCTGGCGGAAGCCCATCTCGCGGGCGCGTTCGCCCAGCTCGTCGAACTCCTCCGGTGTGAGGAAGCGGGTGACCGGCAGGTGGTGGCGCGAGGGCTGCAGGTACTGCCCGAGGGTCAGCATGTCGCAGCCATGGTCGCGCAGGTCCTGCAGGACCTGCAGCAGTTCCTCGCGTTCCTCGCCCAGACCCAGCATCAGCCCGGACTTGGTGGGGACGCCCGGATGCTGCTCCCGGAAACGCCGAAGCAGGTCCAGCGACCACTGGTAATCGGCGCCCGGGCGCGCCTCGCGGTACAGCCGCGGCACGGTCTCGAGGTTGTGGTTGAAGACGTCCGGCGGGGCCTGGCGCATGATCTCCAGCGCCCGGTCCATGCGCCCGCGGAAGTCGGGCACCAGGACCTCGATCTTCGTGTTCGGGGTGCGTTCGCGGATCTCGCGGATGCAGTCGACGAAATGCCCGGCACCGCCGTCGCGCAGGTCGTCGCGGTCCACCGAGGTGATGACGACGTATTTGAGGCCGAGGGCCTCGATGGTCTCGGCCAGGTGCCGGGGTTCCTCGGGGTCCAGGGGCTCGGGACGGCCGTGGGCCACGTCGCAGAACGGGCAGCGCCGGGTGCAGACCTCGCCCATGATCATGAACGTGGCCGTTCCGTGGTTGAAGCACTCGCCGAGGTTGGGGCAGCTGGCCTCTTCGCACACGGTGACCAGCTTCTGCTCGCGCAGGATGCCCTTGATGCGCTGGACCTCGGGGCGCGCCTGGCTCTGCGCGCGGATCCATGAGGGCTTGCGCTGCGGTTTCGTGGTCGGATTGATCTTCACCGGGATGCGCGAGACCTTGTCGGCGGCGCGCTGTTTCTCCCCGGGTTGCGGACGGTTCGTTGCGGTCATGGTTCGGTTCCTGCCGGTTGACGCCTCAGGCGAGTTCCTGCATGAGGGCTTCGATCTTCGGCCGTGCCTTCTCCACCGCGGCCAGTTCACCGTTTTCGTCCAGCGTGAAGCCGAGCCGCCGGATGGCCTGGAGGTTTTCCAGCGGGATGGCCCGGGCGCGTTCCACCTCGGAGGCGTCGCGCAGACAGGCGTTGCGCGCGATGCGCACGATGTCGGTCAGGGGCGCAGCATCGGGCTGTTCCGGCCCGCCGGAGTCACGGATGGCCGCCATGATATCGGAGGCGAGTCCCCATTGCTGGGCAACCAGCTCGCCGGTCATGGATTCCAGGCGCTGAATGACGTGTTCCACCTCGACGGCATCCGGCCGCTCTTCGCGCGAGGCGATCTCGCCGAGGATCGGGAGGGCGCCGACCCGGTGCAGCAGGCCGGCGAGCAGCGCACGGTGACGATCGGCTGCACCGGATTCATCCGCCAGTACGAAGGCGATGGCGGAGATGCGCGTGGACTGACGCCACAGTTGCTCCATCAGGGTCCGGTACGGGCTCTGCCGGTCGATGAACACCTGCTGGGCGGCCAGTGCGAGCACCAGCTGGCGCGTGCGTTCGAGGCCCAGACGCGCGATCGCATCGCCGAGGCGCGTGATCTCGCGCCGTGAACCCATGGCCGGGCTGTTCGCGACCGACAGCAGGCGGGCCGCGGTGCTGGGGTCGCGTTCGACGATCTCGGTGACCCGGCGGAACTCGATATCGGGGTCGTCGATGGCTTCCTGCAGGTGCAGGGCCACGTCCGGAAGCTGCGGCAGGGCCAGTTCGCCGGTCTGGGCCTTGTGGAAAAGGGTGGCCAGCAGTTCGCCTTCCTGCGCCGTGAGATCGACTTCACCGACCTCCATGGCGTCGCCGACGCAATTGAGCTGGGTTTCGTAGACGTTGCGGTCGAAGCGGACCAGCGTGCTGGGGCGGGCGGCAACGGCGTGGGTACGGTAGTCGTGGGGGGCGAACAGGGGCTCCAGCGCGGCCGGTTCGTCATCCTCCACGGTGTGCGCCTTGTCGCCATGCGCCAGGACCATGCGGCCCTTCAACAGGAACAGCAGGTGGCGGTATTCCTCGCGCGCATACACCTTCTGCCCGGGCTTGAGTTCGACCATCCGGGCATGGCGGATCAGTTCGCGGCGGCCGCTTTCGCCGAGGTCGGCGAACGGCTTCAGCCGCGGGACGACGGGGTCGAGGGTGAGGGCTTCATGCATTGAACAGGAGCTTCAGTTCGTTCAGGTCGTCGTTGCGTTCCTCGAGGAACGGGATGGGATCGCCCGGCGCGGGCGGGTCGATGCCCAGCACCTCGAACGCCGCGACCTCACGGGCGTCCGGATGGGGCTTGCCGCTGTAATGCAGGGCGGCCCATTCGGCGACGATGCCGACGCTGGCGTAGTCCGGCTGTTCGGCGCGGTAGGACCAGTCGTACGCGTGTTCGGCCACCGCCACCAGGTCCTGGCCCAGATCCCAGTAGTTGATGACCAGGACCCCGGCGAGGTTGCGCAGGCGCTCGATCAGCATTCCGAGACGCTCGGCGCCGGGGTTCTCCTCGCGCATCTCGGCGAACTGGATGATGGGCACCGCGCCGATCCCGGCCACCAGTCCGCCCAGCAGGGCCCGCTCCCGGTCGAGCAGGCGCAGCGAGTCGGCGATCAGGTAGGCGAACGCGGAGTTCAGCACGCCTTCGCTCCACACCTCGGCCATGGCCTCGCGGGTGGCCGCGTGCTTCGCCTTGAAGGTCTGGCGCAGGGCCATGTTCATCGCCAGCATGCGGGTGTTGCGAAAGCCCAGACGGGTGACGGCTTCACGCACCGACTGGATCTGCTGGGCGCCGCGGAACAGTGGACTGTTGGTGGCGTGCAGCAGGGCGCCGGCAATGGTCCCGTCACGCTGGATGACCTCGGTGAGGTCGTCCATGCTGGCTTCGGGGTCGTTGGTCAGTTCCTGGATGCGCAGCGCGACCTCCGGCATGGTCGGCAGCTCCAGGCGATTGCTGGTGATCAGGTCGTAGAGCTCGCTGAAAAACGCGCCCTCGGTGTCGTCCAGCTCGGTGTCGCTGACCACCACGGAAGATGAATACGCCCTTTCCAGGGCGGCCTTGGGCAGCGCGAGGATGCGGCAGGGCTGTTCGGTGAGGACGAAGTCCTGATGCCCGGGGCTGCCCTCGAACAGTTCGACCGGGACGTCGCCATCCTCGCCATCGAGGCGGATGCGCTCGGGGGTACCGCCGACCACGCGCACCAGCTGGCCGCTCAGCAGGAACAGGTGGTGTTCGCTGGCCGCATCGGGTCGCAGGCGCTTGCCGGCGGCTTCATCGAGGGTTTCGCACTGGGCTGCGACTTCGTCACGGGCGCCTTGCGACAGTCCGGAGGTCGGGTCCAGTTGCTCGAGCAGCGGGCTGATCGTCGGGGTGTCCATGGGCAGGCCTGAAATCCGTGCGGTTTCCGAACAAATCCGGAGTGTACCATCGTTTTTTACGTCTGCCGTGAGATGAGCGTTAGTCGCGGGTCAGGTGCCGCGCGCTCGTCCGGTCAGGCGGCCACCGGCGTCGATCAGGCCGTGCTGCTGCAGGAACCGGCGCGCATCGTCCGCGTCCTCGCGGAACCAGGCCGCGGTGCTCCCGAGACGGAAGCTGTAACCCCAGGCGTCCATGTCGCGCATCAGCCGCTCGCGGCCGACACCGGGCAGGGCGTCGGCCAGCAGGATCTGCAGATAGCACACACCGCATTCCTCGAGGTCGTCGCCGCCGGCGTTGGTGTCGAGGGTGGCGCGGCGCGCAGGGTCCATGCACAGGGTATGTCCGGCCTCGTGCAGGGCCGAATGGACCGGCGTGTCCGGGCGGACGTGCACCTGCAGGCCGACGATGCCGGCTTCCGGTTCGCCCCACCAGGAACCGGGCAGCGCGGCCCCCGCCGGATGCAGGATCAGCTCCAGGCCGTAGCCCTCGAGCAGGGCGGCGAGTGCCCCGGCCTGCTGCGGGTCGCCGCAATACAGGATCTCGTCTTCGGACGCGGTGTTCATGTATCGGCGTCGTGGTCCAGCCCGCGCTGGTGGCGTGCGGCCCGTCGCGGGCACTCTTCGGGGTGGTCGCGGCACCAGCGGTCGACCCGCTCGGTCAGGTCATCCTGAAAGCACAGCAGGTAGAAGCGCGCCTGTTCCCGGTTGACGATCTCCGGACGCCCGAGGGCATCGACCACGCCGGTGCGCAGCGCGGCGATGATCGCGTTCGCGGCCTTTTTCTGCGGCCAGGAAGTGATCTCCCGCCAGGCCTGCGGTTCGAAGTACAGGCGCAGCAGGTCGGGCCGGGTGGTCAGCAGCATGCGCGTGACATTGCGCAGCGTGGTTTCCGCCTCGGCCCAGTCTTCCACCAGGCCGCCCTCCAGCAGGCGCTGGATCTCCTCGCGACCCTTGGGTGACAGCATGACGGCGACGGTGGCCGTTCAGCCTTCCGCCTCGGCTTCCTCCGGCGTCAGGGCCACGATCGACAGGGCGTGCAGTTCGCCGCTGTCGATCTGCTCGCGCACCGTGGCGTAGACGGTCTGGTGTTTCTTCACGCGGGACATGCCCTCGAACTGCGGGCTGATGACCCGCGCTTCGAACTTGCCTTCACCCCCGGTCACTTCGACCGACCGGGCATCGGGCAGGCCCGCGCGGATGAGTTCGGCGACCTGACTGGCTTCCATGGGGATTCTCCTGATTGAATGCACTGTCGGCACGGGATTCGGACCGCGATGATAGCGGTCGCCCGCGGACGACAGAAGAGCCCCCGCATGCGGGGGGAGACCCGGGACCCGGAGCGGTGGAACTTGTGCCCGCCCGCAGGGCTCAACCGCACATGGAAACGTCGCGTGGTGCCGGCCGGCGGGAAAAGCCAGCACTCGGGGTGTCGGTGGTTGGTCACGCGCTCATGACACGGGCTAGTATTTCAGGAACTCCTAATACACGTCGGAGGACACGACATGATTTTCAAGCAGCTGTTCGAACCCGAATCCTCGACCTACACCTATCTCCTGTCCTGCCCGGATACCGGCAAGACGGCCCTGATCGACCCGGTCCTGGAGACCGTGGATCGCGATCTGGAGGTCCTGCAGCACATGGGCCTGAGCCTGGATTATGCGGTGGAGACCCATATCCACGCGGACCACATCACCGGCGGCAAGATGCTGCGCGAGAAGACCGGCTGCCAGCTGGCCGGACCGGCGCTGGACGAGCTGCCCTGCCGCGATATCGGCATCCGCGAAGGCGAGCCCTTCCGCGTGGGCAACCTGGTCGTGAATCCGCTGTTCACTCCGGGGCACACCGATACCCACCATGCGTATCTGCTGGATCATGTGGGGCTGAAGATGCTGTTCTCCGGGGATGCGCTGCTGATCGAGGCCTGCGGCCGGACCGACTTCCAGTCGGGTGACCCGCACACCCTCTATCGGTCGATCCACGACAAGTTCTTCACCCTGCCGGACGAGACCCTGGTCTACCCCGGGCACGACTACGAGGAACGCCAGATCACGACCATCGGGCAGGAAAAGATGCGTAACCCGCGTCTGGGCAAGGACAAGCCCGAGGAAGAGTTCGTGAAGATCATGAACGAGATGGATCTGCCCTATCCGAAGAAGATCGACTGGGCGCTGCCCGGCAACGAGGGCTGCGGCATCTGCCCGGACAACATGCCGGAGGACAAGAAGCATCTGTGCGATCCGGACGCCCAGGGCTGAGCCCCTGAGCCACGGCAGACGGCGTCCGCGGTGATGATCCGCGGGCGCCACTGGTCCGAGCCGTTTTTCGACCCGGCCGTGGGGGCTGTGCGCTCCGACGGCCGGGTTTTCTTTCGGTGGCAGCGGCGCGGCAGTGCTACACTGTGCGTTTTCGTTGTGACCTTCGCGATCGCCGCATCGCGACGCAAAAGGGAAGACCCCATGCACGAGATCGAGACCCTGGAAGGGAAGTTTACCGACGCCGGCGGGCGCCGTTTCGGCCTGCTGCTGGCGCGCTTCAACAGCCTGGTGGTGGAACGTCTGCTGGAAGGCGCGGTGGACACCCTGCGCCGGCATGGCGTGGCGGATGACAACATGACCATCGCCCGGGTCCCCGGGGCCTTCGAACTGCCGCTGGCGGCCCGCACCATGGCGGGCTCCGGTCGTTACGACGCCATCATCGCCCTGGGCTGCGTGATCCGCGGGTCCACGCCGCATTTCGACTATGTGGCGGGCGAGGCCGCCAAGGGGCTGGCCCAGGTGCAGATGGAGGCCGACCTGCCGATCAGCTTCGGCGTGCTGACCACCGATTCCATCGAACAGGCCATCGAACGCGCCGGGACCAAGGCGGGCAACAAGGGGGCGGATGCCGCCATGGGGGCCATCGAGATGGTCAGCCTGATGCCGCGCCTGCGTACCGGTGCCTGAGCGGGATGCCGTGAACGCCGTGACTGAATCCAGCAACTCCGGTTCTCCCGACCGCCCCTCGCGCGAACAGACCCGCGCCGACAAGGGCGGGCGCAAGCAGCGGCCGCGCAGCACGCCCGAGCAGCGCGCGCGGCACGCGCGCTCGGTCGCGCGCCGCCGCGCGATGCAGGCGCTCTACTCCTGGCAGCTGACCGGGGACGATCCGAAGAACATCCTGCTCGCGTTCCGCGAGGAGGACGAACACGCCAAGGCGGATCCGGAATACTTCCGCGAGATCCTGATGGGCGTGACCCGGGCGCACCAGGAACTGGACGCACGCATGCAGCCCTGGCTGGGGCGCGAGCTCGACCAGCTCGACCCGGTGGAACACGCGCTGCTGTGGATCGGCCAGTGGGAACTGGCCGAGCGCATCGAGCTGCCCTATCGGGTGGTGATCAACGAGGCGGTGGAGCTGGCCAAGCGCTTCGGCGCCGAGCAGTCCCACCGCTACGTCAACGGCGTGCTGGATCGTCTGGCTGCCGAGCTGCGCAGCGCCGAGATCCGTCGCTGAGGCGGATACTCCACCATCCGGTGCGCGGCGCATGGCGTCCCCGTCCCTGTCCGAATTCGATCTGATCCGGCGCTATTTCCGGCCGGCCGGCCCCTCCGGGGATCCGGTCGCGGACGCGCGCGTGGTCCTCGGGGTGGGGGACGACGCCGCATTGCTGCGCCCGGACCCCGGCCATGAGCTGGTCGTCAGTACCGACACCGTGGTGGAGGGCCGGCATTTCTTTCCCGATCATCCCCCGGCGAGCCTGGGGCACAAGGCCCTGGCCGCCAGTCTCAGCGACCTGGCGGCGATGGGTGCGGAGCCGCTGGGCGTGCTCCTGTCGCTGGCGGTTCCGCAGGCCGAAGATGCGTGGCTGAGGCCCTTCAGCGAGGGATTCCTGCGGCTCGCGCGGGAGCTGCGCGCGCCGCTGGTGGGGGGCGACACCGTGCGCGGGCCGTGTTCCGCGGGGGTCACCGTGCTCGGCCAGGTGCCCGCGGGCTGCGCGCTGCGTCGCGACGGGGCCCGCCCCGGGGACCGGCTGGTGGTGACCGGCGAGCTCGGGGGCGCCGCGGCCGGGCTGGCGGCCGAGACGCGGCGCCGCGAGGAGGGCACGCGCCCGGCGGACGCCAGCGCCCCGGTCTGTCGGCGACTCTTCTGGCCGCAGCCCCGGCTGGCGGCGGGGCTGGCCTTGCGCGGACATGCGCACGCGGCCATCGATCTGTCGGACGGACTGCTCGCGGACCTGGGGCATGTCTGCGCCGCCTCCGGCTGCGGGGCCCGCGTCGACTGGCCGGCGGTGCCGCTGGATCCGGCACTCGCCGGGGCGGATCCGGCGCTGGCGCGGGAATGCGCCCTGGGCGGGGGCGATGACTACGAACTGCTGCTGGCGGTGCCTCAGGAGGTGGAGCTGGCACCGCTGGCGGAGGCCGCCGGCGTCGCGCTCCACGTGATCGGGGAGTTCACCACCGGCGATGCCATCCGCGTGGTGGATGCCACCGGCGCCCCTCTGGACGCGGGGCGTTCGGGGCACGATCATTTCGCGGACTGACTGAACAACGAGACGAGGGCCGGACTGCATGGTTCCAGGGATGACGAAAACGACGATGCCGTCGGCACGCACCGTGTTCGGCGACCCCATCCATCTGCTGGCCTTCGGCTTCGGCTCCGGGCTGTCGCGCTGGGCCCCCGGCACTACGGGTTCGCTGGCCGCCCTGGTGCTGTATTTCGCGATCATGAACTTCCCCGAGTGGGCCTATCTGGCGATCACCGTGATCGTGACCATGGCCGGCTTCCACATCTGCGGGGAGAGCGCACGGCGCCTGGGCGTGCACGACCATTCCGGGATCGTGTGGGACGAGTGGGCGGGGATGCTGGTGACCCTGGCCTTCATCCCGCCCGGGATCACCCTCGCGGGTGACACCGCCGGGCTGGTCTGGGTCGCGCTGGGTTTCTTCCTGTTCCGCCTGTTCGACATCCTCAAGCCCTGGCCGGCGCGCTATTTCGACGAGAAATGGCACGACGGCACCGGGATCGTGATGGACGACGTGGTGGCCGGGCTGTATGCGGGCCTCGCCCTGATGCTGATTGTGTTGGCGGCGCAGCAGACCGGGCTGGCGGTGGGCACGCCGCCGGTCTAAAGCGTCACCGTGACGCCTTCGCGGGCGAGCTGGATGGCCGGTTCGTCCGCGGGGTCCGGCGGCGGGTTGCGTTCCAGGGCCTCGGCGAAGATGCGCTCGAGTTCGTCGTCGTCGCGCGTCGGTTCGTGGTGGGTCAGCCACACCTGCCGTACCCCGGCCTCGCGTGCGGCCCGGATGCTGGTGTCGTAGGTGCCGTGGCCCCAGCCCGTGCGGCGTCGATACTCCTCGGGCGTGTAGGCGGTGTCGATGATCAGGGCATCGGCGCCGCGGAAGAAATCGATGATCGCCGCCCGGCGCTCCTGCACCATCGCTTCGTATTCCGCATGGCCGTCCTCGCCCGGGGGATGGATGTTGTACGGCCATTCGTGGTCGCCGGTGAACACCAGCGTTCGCCCTCCGGACTCCAGGCGATAGGCGAAGTTGAGCACCGGATGGCCCATGATCATGGGCGTGACGGTCACGCTGCCCACCTGCGTGGCCTGACCTTCGTGCAGGGTGACGTACTCCATGCTGGCCGCCAGTTCGTTGTCGCGCACCGGGAAGAACGCGTAGTCCATCTGCCGCGCGAGGACCTCGTGGATGTCGCGCTGGTTGACCGGGTCCGCTGCTCCGTGGATCCGGATGCGGTTGCCCGCGACGAAGATCGGGATGAAGAAGGGCAGCCCCTGGATGTGGTCCCAGTGGGTGTGGGTGATGAAGATGCTGGCCTCCAGCGGCATGTCCGCCTGCAGCTGCCGGGCCAGCTGGAAGATGCCGGTACCGGCGTCGAGGATGATCAGCTCGTCGCCGGCGCCGCGCACCTCGATGCAGGTGGTGTTGCCGCCGTAGCGCACGGTCTGCGGGCCGGGAACGGGGATCGAACCGCGCACGCCCCAGAAGGTGAATTTCATCGACCGTCCTCCTCGCTCTGCATGAACAGGCGGGTGGCTTCCAGCTCCGCGCCCGGGTCGTCCAGGGCTTCCGTCAATTCCGCAAGATCGGCGCCGAAACGCTCGCGAATCGGTCGCGGGAAGGGTTCGATCACCGGATTGCCGGAATCGCCAAAGTCCAGGTGACGCACGATCTGGTTGGCCGCGAACACCGTGTCGCGCAGCAGGCTCCAGTCGCCGTCGCGATCCGGCGCGTGATGGTAGCGGATCGCTCCGGCCAGCGTGGCGGGCAGGCCCCAGTGTTCGATCAGCAGACCGCCCAGTTCGGCATGATCCACCTCCAGACGCCGGGCCTCTTCCCGATGCAGCGGTACAGGACCGGCGGCCGCGGCCGCGAGGACTGGAGCGTAATCCTCGCCGGCGTGTCGGATCAGCACGATCTTGCCGAAATCATGCAGCAGGCCGGCGACAAAATGGTCGGTGTTCTCGCTCTCCGGCACCCCCAGGCGCCGCGCCAGCAGGCGCGCGATGGTGGCCACGCCCAGCGAGTGCTCGAGAAAGCGGCCGGTGTCCATGCCGGCATCGTTGCGCGCCGGCAGCATGCCCACCGCCGCGATGCTGAGCGCCAGATTGCGCAGGGTGTTGAACCCGGCGATCACCAGGGCCTGGCGCACCGAGCTGACCGGGCGCGCCAGGCCGAACCATGGCGAATTGACCAGTTTGAGGATCCGCACGGTGATCACCGGGTCGCGTTCCAGGGCCGCCACCAGCTCGCGTGGCTCGCTGTCCGGGTCGCCGGTCAGATCGAGGATGCGCTGCACCGACGCCGGAAACCCCGGCATCCGGTCGATCAGGGCCGCGTAGCGGTTGAGGCGTTCATCCCCGGCCATGGGCTCTTCTCCTTGCGCGGGTTGCAGGGACGCCGGATCCCGGGGAGGCGGTCGGTGTCGATCTCGTCAATCTGGCGCGGGTCGAGCTGCTGTTCGGCGTAGCGCCGATACACGCCCTCGTCGACGAACACCCGGAACAGGTCGGGGTCGAGATGGCCGTCCTCGACCATGCGTCCCATGATGGTCAGTGCCTGGGACAGGGGCATGGGTTTCTTGTACGGACGGTCGGGGGCGGTCAGCGCCTCGAACACATCGGCGATGCCCATGATGCGTGCCGGGATCGACAGCTGGTCGCGCGTGAGTCCGCGCGGATAGCCTCGCCCGTCCATGCGTTCGTGGTGGCCCAGGGCGTACTCCGGGACCCGCTGCAGGTGACGCGGGAAGGGGAGCTGTTCCAGCATCTGCATGCCTACGGTCATGTGGCCCTCCATGATGCCGCGTTCCTCGTCGTTGAGCGTGCCGCGCCGGACGCACAGATTGCGGACCTCGTTTGTGTCCAGCAATGGACGTTGCGTGCCGTCCAGCGCGGTCCAGCGGCGATGGGCGAGGGCCTCGATACGGGCGATGTCCTCGTCGGTCATGAATTCGCCACCGGTGTTGGAGCGGCGCAGGAATTCGAGGTCCTGGTTCAGGCCCTCGCGGCGTTCGGCGCTGGCGCGATCCACCTCCTGCAGGGCTTCGCTGCCGCCGGGCTGGCGGGCCAGGGCCTCGCGCAACTGCCGGATCTCGTGGTCGCGTGCGAGGATTTCGACCCGGTCGCCGATTCCGTCGATGCGGTCGAAGATACCTTCCAGTTTGGTCGACTTTTCCATCACGTGATGCGGCGTGACGACCTTGCCGCAGTCGTGCAGCCAGGCGGCGGTGCGCAGTTCGTAGTAGTCGTCGGGCCCGAACCGGAAATCGCGGACCGCGGGGTCGCCGGATTCGCTGGCGGCCTCGGCCAGCAGCAGGGTGGCCTCGGGGACCCGGCGGCAGTGCGCGCCGGTGGAGGGCGATTTGGCGTCGATGGCGGTGGCAATGACCTGGACGAAGTGGTCGAACAGTTCGCGCAGCTCGTCGATCAGGCGCTGGTTGGTGAGCGCCACCGCGGCCTGCGAGGCGAGTGACCGGGCAAGGTCCCGGTCCTGTTCGTCGAACGCCCGGATCTCGCCGTCCACGGTCTTGTTGAGCAGCTGCAGCGCCGCGATGACGTTGCCTTCGTGGTTGCGCAGGGGCACGGTCAGGACCGAGCGGGTGTGGTAGCCGGTGCGCCGGTCAAAGGCGCGGGTGCCGGAGAAGTCGAAGCCCTGTTCGCGGTAGGCATCGGCGATATTCGCCGTGCGGTCGTTGAGCACGGACCAGACGACCACCGCCTGGTCATTGGGACTGGCGTCCTCGCGATAAAGCGGTACCGCCGGCAGCTGGCCGTCGACCGGCTCGCCGGTGCCGCCAAGGTGCAGGCTCAGGGTGTCGTTCTGCACCAGGGCGAACTCGAGCTCCTGGCGGTCGGAATCCAGCAGATAAACGGAGCCGGCGTCGGCACCGGTCAGGGCCCGGGCGTGATTCAGGATCTGTTCCAGCAGCTGCGGCTTGTCGCGTTCGGCCGACAGTGCAATCCCGATCTCGTTGAGCCGGCGCACGCGTTCCAGCAGGTCGTCCCGGGCTTGCTCGTTGCTGTGCGTCATGGCGCCTTCCCCGCGGGGTGACCACCGGCCACGCGCGCGATCCGCGTGCCCGGCAGGACTTCCCGCCATTCCCCCTTTGGAAGAATAATGGACCGGACCGGCGTGGCCGTCCAGAAAATCCGGAGGTGTACCCCCGTTGGGTGTTTGCCTAAACTTCGGCTTCCGCCACTCCCCCGGAAACCGCAGCGTGAAATTCTACCTCATAGACCGTCAGTTTTTCCGGCATCCGCAGCATTACCTGCAGCAGGTGGGTGTGGCATTTCTGGTGATCGCGGGGCTGGTGGCGGGACTGGGTATGGTCACCGAGGTGGTCGTGGTGGCGGCCATTGGTTCCAGCGCGTTCATTACCTTCGCGATGCCGCATTATCCGACCGCCACCGCCCGCCGGCTGATCGGCGGGCACGTCCTCTGCATCGCAGTGGGCTGGCTGTGGTCGGTACCGTACGCCGCGGGCGTCTTCGGCAACGGCGATGCGGCCCTCGCGATGGCCGCCGGGGCCGCACTGGCGAGTGCCAGCCTGCTGATGCTGATCACCGACACCGCCCATCCGCCGGCGGCCGGCAACGCGATCGCGTTTGCCATCCTCGGGATGTCGCTCCCGCATGTGCTGTTCTCGGTGGTGGCGGTACTGCTGCTGTCCCTGATCCGTTACATGCTGCGCGGCTGGCTGCGCAACCTGGTGTGACCCGCGCGGATCAGGCTTCGCGCGGCAGGTCGTGGCTGAGGGCCTCGGCGCCCGGGTTGCCGATGATGCACTGGTCGACCTGGCGCAGGCTGCGGGCCGCCCATTGCCGCCAGTCGGGTTCGCGGGCATGCCGTTCGACCTCGAGCAGAACCTGGCGCTCCACGTTGGGATTGCCCTGTTCCCGCGCCTCGGCGCGTGCCCGTTCCAGTTCCTGCCAACCCTCCGGATCCGCCCCGTGCGCGAGCTCCAGCAGGCTGCGGGCACGCTGGAGCCGGATGGTCGGCTGAAAACAGCGGTCGCCGCGCTGCAGCGAGTTGTCCAGGGCCGCGTCGGCGATCGCCAGACATTCCTGCGGATCGGGGGCCCCGCGCCGAATCGCGTCCAGTAGGAACAGCCGGAACAGGGTGCTGACGCCGTCCATCACGCTGCGCATGATCTCCACCTGTTCGCGGATGATGTCCACGGCCTGGTCATCGCCCAGTCGGGTGCGCGCCCAGGCGGATACCGCGACGGCCCCGGTGCGCCACAGCGGGTAGTCGTAGGCCTCGGCGATGTCGTGGGCCTTGCGCGAGGCCGCCAGTGTTTCGTGCGGGCGGTCGGCGAAGAAGCCCAGGGCGGAGCGGAAACTGTAGACGAAGGCCTGGGTGGGCCGGTGATCGAGCTGGTCGGCGTGCTGGCAGGCCCGGTCCATCTCCACCCAGGCACGTTCGTGGTTGCCGGAAAAGAGCAGCGTCCAGGCGAAAAAGGCGCGTGACAGAATGGCGGGGTTCTCGGTGTGGCGGGCGATCAGACGCGGGTGATCACGCGGCTGGTAGAGCTCCAGGGTTCTTGTCTGGTGGTCCATGGCCTGGCGGAAGTGCCCGGTCCAGAAGCAGGTGTTGCCCTGGGCGTAGCTGGCGGCGATCCGCAGCAGACGATCACCCGAACGCTCCGCCACCATCTCCGCTTCGTGCGCAAGGCGGGCGGCTTCGTCGAAGCCCTGACAGGATCCGGCTCCGTGCCACAGCCCCCACAGTACGCGGAAATGCTCCACGGGGTCGCGCTCGGGCCGCGACAGCTCCGCCGCGCGTTCGAACAGGCCGTGGACCGTGCGCGAGCCGTAGCCCATCAGCGCCAGACTGGCCGACCCCAGCCCGCTGAGGGCCCGCAGGGTGTCGGCCTCGTTGAGCGAGGCGCTGTCGGCGAGGTCGTTCTGGAGGCAGTCGAGGGCATCCTGAAAGTGCTGCGCCGCTTCCGGCAGCATGCCGCGGGCAAAGGCCTGCTCGCCGGCCTGCAGCCAGTGGGTCACCGCTTCGCGGTAACGGCCGGCCTGGTGCAGGTGCAGCGCGACCCGGCCGCCGGCCGGGGCCCCGTACGGACGTTCCGCCTCTTCCTGCAGCAGATCCGCGAGCCGGTCGTGCAGCCGGGAGCGCTCCGAACGCAGCATGGCTTCCAGTGCGCTTTCCCGGTACAGCGCATGGCGGAAACGGAACAGGTTCCCCTCGGAGGCACCGGCCGGTTCGACGAACCCCTTGCGCATCAGCAGTCCCAGTTGCTGGCGGACGTGCTCGGTGGAGCGTTCGAGCAGCCGGGCCAGGATGTTGACGCTGAAATCGCGCCCGATGACCGCCGCCGCACGTGCCAGTTCGCGCGCCGGCCCCAGCTGCTCCATGCGCGCGATCAGGAGGTTGTTCAGGCCGGGGGGCAGTTCATCGCCGGGAGTGCCCGGGTGCCCGTGTTCGAGGGCGAAGCGGGTCAGCTCTTCGAGGAACAGCGGTACGCCTTCGCCCCGCGCGACCAGTTCGTCGCGTACCGTGCGTGGCAGAGCCTGGCCGGGGTCCAGCGCGGCCACCAGATGCCCGGCCGCCGCATTGTCCAGCCCCTGCAGAACGATGGATTCCATCTCCACGTCGCGCCATTCGCTGCGATAGCTCATGCGCGTGGTGAGGACCACCATCAGGGCGGCATCGCGGCCACGGTGGTGCAGTCGCCGCAGGAATTCCGACGTCGCAGAGTCCATCCAGTGCAGGTCATCCACGACCAGCAGCAGGGCCCGGCCGCGCACGCCGGTCAGGGTCAGATCCACGAGGGCGTCGAGCAGGTGGTCGCGGTCGACGTTCCCGGAGCGGAACAGCTCATGGTCCGGGGTCGTGGGACAGGTCAGCCAGCCGGCAATGGTGGCGGCCTTTTCCGCGGCTTCGCCGTGGCGTTGCAGAAGCCTGCGGAGCAGGCGTTCGGCCGCCGCCCGGCGGTTGCGTGTGGCCGCCCATCGTCCCAGCGTCTGGCGTACCGGGGCCAGCAGCTGCCGGGCCGTGTCCTCGCGGCATTTGAGGGCCCGGACCACGCCGTGACCATCCACCTGTTCGGCCAGGCCGCGGGCCAGACGGCTCTTGCCCATGCCCGCCTCGCCCTGGATCAGGACCCAGCGGGAACCGCCACGACGGGCCCGGTCCCATTCGCCCCGCAGGCGGCGCAATTCCGCATCGCGTCCGGCCAGCGGCGCCTGACGGGTCGCCGGGCGTGCATCCACGCGGTCGCGCGGACCCGGGTCTTCGATGACCCGGAAACCGCCCGGGCGTCCGCGCCAGGGCTGGAATTCGAAGAAACCCTCGAGGTTCTCCCGCACCGCGGCCGACACCCACAGGATGCCGGGGCGCAGGGAACGGGCGACGGCCTGGACGCGCGCGGTGAAACGGCCGGCAGGGTCGGGGATGTCGGGGTCGTCGCCGGTGACCACGGTGTCGATGTCCACCGCCGCACGCAGTTCGACCCCGGACGGCGCGGTGCCCAGGGCCTGCCAGGCCGCCCTGACCGCGTCCATCATGGCCTCCTCGCGCCCGGCCGGATAGCCGAAATACGCCAGCAGGCCCTGGCCCGGGGCGCGTACCACGTGGCCGTGATGCGCCAGCAACAGGGCGTCGAGCGTTTCCAGCGCCGTACGAATCCGCTCCCATTGTTCTTCGATGTCCAGGTGTTCGGGTGCCCGCAGATCGCAGACCACGAGCACCAGCCGGCGACGCTCCTGGCGCAGGGCGGTGGCGGAGGCCGCCGCGCGGTCGGTCCGCTGCACGCCGTCATCGCGTGCGCGTTCGAGCTGTTCGCGGATTTCGGCCAGCGCCGGCCCGGGGGCGTGGCCGTCGGTTTCTTCCAGGAGCTGTTCCACGCGGCGATAGTGTTCTTCGGCACGTGCCGGCTGGCCGGCCAGCAGCAGGGTCCGCAGAAACACCGCATTCAGGGGCTCGTCCGCCGGGGCGAGGTCCAGCAGCCGCCGCATCTCGCGGATCCCGCGTTCCGGTTCGCCCGCCCGCCGCAGATATTCGTGGAGGCGCTCGACCGCGGCGCGCGCATGCGACCACAGGACGTCGCGCTGCTGTCGTACCCAGGCCTCCAGGCGGGGCAGGCCTTCGGCCACCGCGTCGGTGGCGAGGAAATGCCCCTGGTACAGTTCCAGGCGCGCCAGCTCGCGGTCGGCAAGGTTCAGGGCATCCTCCGGGCTGGCTTCGGCAGGAGCGACGAACGCGGGTCCGAAAGAGGTGTCTTCGGCAGCGACCCGGAGGAAATCGGCATGGCAGCGATCGTCGACCCGGAATCCGACGTCGCGGGTCGCCGCCTGCAGGTTTTCGGCGAGGGTGTCGCCCAGGTGGCGGCGGATCTGGAACAGGCCCTGACGCAGATTGACGCGTGCGTTGTTGGAATCGAGTTCGGGCCAGAAGAGTTCGGCCAGTTCGCGGCGCGGGATCCGCCGGGGGCTTTCGGCGACCAGATAGATCAGGAGCAGTCCGGCCTTGGTCCCGGACAGGGCCGGAATCTCGCGGTCGTCCACGCTGACCCGCTCGGTCCCGAGCGTCGTGATCTCCAGTTGCGCCAAGGTCTTCCCCCCGTGCCGACCACCGGCCATCCGGATCATACCAGTGTTGGCCGGGACGCTGAATGACCCCTGAAAAGACAGGGTTGGGCGGGGTGGTGTCAGTCGATGCGGATGGTGCTGTACCCCTGCCGCTCGTAACCCATGATGGACAGGAAGGTGTTGCCGACCAGCTCGATGCCGGACAGCAGGTCCTGTTGCCCGAGATCGAAGCGCCGGGTGGCGATGCTGCAGGCCTCCATGTGCACGTTGTCGAGACCCTGCAGATCCCGCAGACGGTCGTGCAGGCGTTCGACCGCGTCGGCGTCGGCGAGGTCGAGGTGATCGGTGGAGTCCGCGACCAGACCGGCCGCCCCGCCACGGAAGGCGAAGATCATGTGCGGTTCCAGGCCCTGGCGCTGCATGTCCTCGCGGGTCTCGAGAATCACGTCCAGCCGCGCGATCAGGCGTTCGGGGTCGCCCAGGGTCACGTCCCAGAGGATGCGTCCTTCCTCGAGGCCGTCGATGGCGCGGGCATCGCCCGGCTTGTCCGCCAGTGCGGGCAGCGCCAGGGCCAGAAGGAGCAGGAGCGCCAGACCGCGGGACAGGCCGGAGATCGGGCCGGAGATCGGGGAATGGTCGAGTGTCATCGGTCGCCTCCGTCAGATGGGTTACTTGAGGATAGCAGGTGACGCTCCGCCAGCAGGCGATAGGGGCCGGGGTGGCCGTCACGACCGGATTCGATCAGCACCAGATGGTTCGCATGCCAGACCACGGGGACGGGCGGTGCCTCGACTTCGGGCGGCGTCGGCGCGTGGCGGCGCAGGGTTACGTGCGGGCGGAACGGGCGCTCTTCGAGCCGGACCCCGGCGGCGCGGCAGGCCCGGGTTGCGGCGCTGGCAAGGGCTTCCAGCCCCGGCGGGGTGGATGACGGTCCGATCCAGCTGACGCGGGGACCGGGGAAATGCCCGTAGCGGTCCAGGTGCAGGTCCACGGCATGTTCCGGGAACGCCGGCAGGGCCTGCGCCAGGGCCTCGGCGACCGGCGCACCCACGGTGCCGGCAAACGCCAGGGTCAGATGCAGGTGGGCGTGCGGTACCGGACGCCCCGGGCCCGGCAGTTCCCGGGCCAGCGCGTGCAGGGCATCGCGGGTGGCCGGGTCCGGCCACAGGGCGAAGAAGACCCGGCGTTCGGCGGGTGTGGCAGTCATGGCGTTCACGGGCGCGGCAGGTTCTCGCGCTGGCGGCGTTCCCACAGGGTCTTGCGGCTGATGCCCAGGGCACGGGCGAGTTCGGTCTCGTTCATGCGCGTCTGATGCTCCAGCACGAACTGGCGGAAGTAGTCGTTGAGGCTGGTGTTTGCCGGGGCCTCCGGGGGTGCGGGACCGCTGGCGGGTGGCGTGCTGGCCTCGAGGCCGAGGTGCGCGGGCTCGATACGTCCGTCCGGGGCCAGCACCGCGCCGCGCTCCAGCGCGTTGGCCAGCTCGCGCACGTTGCCGGGCCAGTCGTGACGGCGCAGGAGTTCCAGGGCCGCCGGTGTCAGCTCCGCCGGGCCGCCGGCGGAGCTGCGTTCGGCGAGGAAATGCCGGGCCAGGACTTCGATGTCCTCCGGTCGTTCGCGCAGGGGCGGGATCGCCAGTTCCAGCACCCGCAGGCGGTAATACAGATCGGCGCGGAAGCCGCCGTCGGCGATCATGCGCTCGAGGTCACGATGGGTAGCCGCCAGCAGCCGGACATCCACCTGCCGGGCCTCGCTGGATCCCACCGGCCGGATCTCGCCATCCTGCAGAAAGCGCAGCAGACGGGCCTGGGCGGCCGGGGCGAGCTCGCCGATCTCGTCAAGGAACAGCGTGCCGCCGTGGGCACTCGCGATCAGGCCGGTGCGGGCCTGTACGGCCCCGGTGTAGGCCCCCTGGGCGTGGCCGAACAGCTCCGCCTCCACCAGGCCCTCGGGGATGGTGGCGCAGTTGACCGCGACGAAGGGACCGTCGGCCCGCGGCCCCAGACGGTGCAGTGCCCGCGCGGCCAGTTCCTTGCCGGTGCCGGATTCCCCGCGCAGCAGCACGGTGGATTCGGTCTGTCCGATGCGGCGGATCTGTTCGCGCAGGTGGCGGATACCGGGGCTGTCGCCCTTGAGGCCCAGGTCGTCGCTGCTCGTGTCCCGCTCCGCGTCCGCATCGGGCTGCGCGCCGGCGCGTCGGCGCAGGGTGGCCCGCAGCGTCAGCAGCAGGGCGTCGTGGTCGAACGGCTTGGCGATGTAGTCCGCGGCGCCGTTTTTCATCGCCTCCACCGCCGACGGCACCGAGGCGTAGCTGGTCATGATCACCACCGGCGCGCGGGTCTCGCCCAGCAGCTGCGTGCCTTCGCCGTCGGGCAGGCGCAGGTCGGCCAGCAGCAGGTCCGGCTCGCCGCGCGCCAGCTGCCCGCGCGCCCGGGCGAGATCCTCCGCGGTGTCCACCGTCAGGCCGTGGTGGACCAGATAGCGGCTCACCGCGCGTCGGATCGGGGCCTCGTCGTCCACCAGCAGGATGCGCGTCATGACGGATCTCCTCCGGGGAGCGTGAGCAGGAAGCGGGCGCCGCCCTCGGGGCGGTTGCTGGCGGTCAGGGTACCACCGTGATCCTGCACGATGGAGTAGGCCACCGGCAGGCCCAGGCCGGTGCCCTGGCCGGTGGGCTTGGTGGTGAAGAAGGGCTCGAACAGCCGGTCGAGGCTGTCGGGCTCGATGCCCGCGCCTTCGTCCTCCACCGCGACCCGGATGCGGCCGTCTCGGCGTTCCGCGCCCACGCGCACCGTGGCCCCCTCGGGGGAGGCCTGTTCGGCGTTGGTCAGCAGGTTGATGAAGACCTGCAGCAAGGGCCCGCGGGCCCCGCGGACCTGCAGCCCCGGGGCGTCCAGGCCGAAGGTGACGAAGTGCAGGTCCTTGCGGCCGGCCAGCCGGGTCAGGCGGATGGCCTCGTGGATCAGTTCCCCGGGGTCGAGGTCTTCGAACCGGCTGCCGGCCGGTTCCTCGGCATGGGCAAAGGTGATCAGCGACTGCACGATGTCGTTGATGCGTCGGGTCTGCGCCAGTACGTCGTCGGCGATCGCACGGATCTCGTCGGGGTCGTCCTCCAGCGGCAGGGTCTGCGCGAGCGAGGCGATGCCGGTCAGCGGATTGCCGATCTCGTGCGCGACCCCGGCGGCGAAACGGCCGATGGAGGCCAGGCGGTCGCTGTGGGCGATCTCCGCCTCCAGCTGGGCGCGGTCGGTGACATCCTCGATCAGGATGATGCGGCCCTCGCGCCGCCCGTCCGAATCCAGCAGGTCGGACTTGTGCAGGTTCAGGCGGCGCCCGCCGTCCTCCAGTTCCAGGTGCAGTTTGTACCACTGCGGGTCGGGACTCTCGATGAACGCCGTCAGCAGCCCCCGCCAGGGCCGCGGCAGGCTGTCCAGTGGCTGCCCGGTGGCGGTGTCCGGCGGGATGCCGGTGAGCTGGCCGAGGGCCTGGTTCCAGCCGGTGATCTCGCCGCTGGCGGTCAGGCTGGCCACGCCCAGCGGCAGTTCGTGCAGGATCTGGCGGTGAAAACGGCGCAGGGCATCCAGTTCGGCGGCCAGCCCGGACAGCGGCAGGGCGCGCGTCTCCAGCTGTTCCTCCACCCGGCGCAGACTCTCGCCCAGGGTGTGGCGGCCGGCGGCGTCCAGGCGCAGGTGCTGGTCGACGATCATGCGTGCCAGCACCGGTCCCAGCAGCCCGGAAAGGTTGCGCTCGATGCGTTCGCGCAGGCGCCGCAGGTCACTGCGCGAACGGGTGTGGCGCGGCAGGCCCAGTTCGTCCAGCGCCCGCTGAACCTCGTGGCGCGCCGGTCCCGGACCCAGGGTCGCCCCCAGCGCGGTCTCCATCTCGCCCACGTCACCGGCCAGCGGCAGCCCGCCGGCGGTGCCCGCGGCGGCGTCGCCCGGGCAGCAGGCACGGCCGGCCTCGCGCTCCTCCGCATTGGGCCGGGTCAGCAGGGATACCGCCACGAACAGCAGCGCGTTGAGTCCCAGGCTGAGGGTCAGGGCGAACGTCCAGGGATCGAGATGGCCGGCTTGCAGCCAGTCCCGCGGGTCCGGCAGCCCGGGCAGGATGCCGGCGGTGTCCAGCAGTGGCAGGACCAGGGTGAACAGCCAGCCGAGGATGCCGGCACCGAGGCCGGCGAGGAAGCCGATGCGGGTGGCGCGGTTCCAGAACAGCAGCCCGGCCAGCCCAGGCAGCAGCTGGGCCACGGCCGCGAACGAGATCAGGCCCAGTTCGGCCAGCCCTTCGACCACCTGCAGCACGCCGTAGAAGGCGTAGCCCAGACCGATGATCAGTACCACCCAGGTACGGCGGGCCCACAGCAGACGGCGGTACAGGTTGCTGCCGGGCGCGTCGTCTTCCTGCAGCCGGCCGATCGGGGTGAGGTAATTGGTGCCCATGTGCGCCAGGGCCAGGGTGGTCACGATCATCATCGCGCTGGCCGCCGAGACCCCGCCGATGAACACCAGCAGCGCCAGCGTGGCCGAATCCAGCCACCCGGCGATGCCGATGGCGTAGTAGTTGGGGTCGATCGCGAGCCCGGCCGCCTCCCCGGCCCAGTAGAGCACGGGCATCGGCAGGTTCAGCAGCAGCAGGAAGGCCGGGAACGCCCACGCCGCACGGTTCAGGGCGCGCGGATCGATGTTCTCGGTGAACAGCATGTGGAACTGGCGCGGCAGCAGGAACGCGGCGGCGAAGGCCAGCACCATCATCGCGAACCAGCCGCCTTCGCGCACCGGGGCGTAGAGTGCCTCGGTGGCCCCGGGGTTGGCGTCCAGCCATGCGTTCAGACCGGCCGGCCCGCCGAACACCGCGAACAGCGCGACCGCGGCGATGACCAGGATCGCGATCAGTTTGATCACCGACTCGAAGGCGATCGCCAGCACCAGCCCGGCGTGCTTCTCGCGCGGGGCGATGTGGCGGGCTCCGAACAGGATCGCGAACGCGGCGATGGTGAGCGAGAACGCCAGCGCCAGCAGGTGCGGCGGGGTCTCGGCCGTCAGCACCGCGGCGGATTCGGTGACAGCCTTGATCTGCAGGGCGATGTACGGGAGCACCCCGGCGAGCATGAACAGCGCGACCACGGGGCCGGTCAGACGGCTGCGGTAGCGGAACGCGAACAGGTCCGCCAGCGAGGTGAGCTGCTGCTCGCGGGTCAGGCGCAGCAGCGGCCGCAACAGCCACGGGGTGGCGGCAAAGGCCAGGGTCACCCCGAGATAGATGGTCAGGTACAGATAGCCCTGTTCGGCGAGAAAGCCGATGTTGCCGTAGAACGTCCAGGAGGTCGCGTACACCCCCAGCGACAGGCTGAACACCCAAGGACTGGCGGCCAGTCGGCCGACCCGGGTGCTGCGGTCGGCGACAAAGGCGATCCCGAACAGGATCGCCAGGTAGGCCACGCCCACCGCATAGATCAGGCCCAGACTAAGGGTCACGCCGCCGCCCGGTGGCCAGTGCCACCACTCCGACAAAACCCGCCCAGATCGCGAAGGGCCACCACCAGGCCGGCGCGGCTCCGGCCAGCCACAGCACCGGCGGGCCGAGGAACAGCAGCACGCCCAGCAGCGTGATCAGGACGCCGTGCGAGGTGTCCATGTCAGGCTTCTCCGTCGGGCCAGGGCAGGTGGCTGGCAGGCGGCAGGCGCCGGGTCAGCGCACGCCGCGCGAGGCGGTCCAGGGCCTCCTGCAGCTGGACCTCCGGGGCATCGGGGTACAGCGGATCCGAGGGCGTCAGCTCGATGATCTCCAGGATCCGCGCCAGTATCCGGCGGGCCGCATCGCCATGCACCCCGGCGGCGCCGGTATGCTTGGAGAGCTTGTCGCCGTCGCCGCCCACCAGCACCGGGTGGTGGGCATGCTCCGGCGGGGCCAGCCCCAGCGCCGCATACAGCTGCAGCTGGCGTGCGGTGGACCCCAGAAGGTCGACGCCGCGCACCACGTCGGTCACGCCCAGTTCGTGATCGTCGATCACGGTCGCCAGCTGATAGGCATGCAGCCCCCCGGCGCGGCGGATCACGAAATCGCCGCCCAGGGCCTCCAGATCCAGGCACAGGGGGCCCTGGAAGCGGTCCTCCACGGTCCAGTAACGGGTCGCAGCGTGGGCACGGACCGTGCGGCCCTCGCGCCCGGCGGGCAGGCCCGGGCGGCAGGTGCCCGGATAGACCGGGCCTTCCCAGCCGGCGACGCCGGCGGTCCGGATCTCGCGCCGGGTGCAGGCGCAGGCAAAGGCATGGCCGGATTGCAGCAGGTGGTCGACGGCTGCAGCGTAGACCTCGTCCCGGTTCGACTGGCGGGTGAGGGGACCGTCCCAGCCCAGGCCGAGGACGTCGAGAGTGGCGAGGATCGCATCCTCGGCACCGGCCCGGACGCGCGGGAGGTCGATGTCATCGATGCGCAGGTGCCAGCGCCCGCGCGCGGCGCGGGCATCCAGCCAGGAGATTACGGCGGCGAGTACGGATCCGGCATGCAGGGGGCCCGAGGGCGTGGGCGCGAAGCGGCCGACGTACGGGCGGTCGGGCGCGGATGACATGCCGGGCGGGCAGGGGGACGGGGGGTGCGACCCGGTGCGGGTCGCACCGGGACCCGTCACGCCATCTGCTTTTCCTTGATCTCGGCGAGCTGCTTGCAGTCGATGCACAGCGTGGCCGTGGGGCGGGCCTCCAGCCGACGGATACCGATCTCCACGCCGCAGGCCTCGCAGTAGCCGTAATCGCCGCTTTCGATCGAGCGCAGGGCCTCGTCGATCTTCTTGCTCAGCTTGCGTTCGCGATCGCGTTCGCGCAGTTCGAGACCGAACTCTTCTTCCTGGGTGGCGCGGTCCGCCGGATCGGCGAAGTTGGCCGCGTCCTGGCGCATGTGGCCCACCGTGCGATCCACTTCCTGCGCGAGCTCTTCGCGCCAGGCCTCCAGAAGCTGGCGGAAATGCTCGAGCTGGTCCGGATTCATGTACTCTTCGTCCGGCTTCGGCTCGTAGGGCGCGATGCCTCCGGCGACCATGTGTTTCGTGGACGGCTTGGCGTTGGCGTCTTCAGCCATGCTGGGTGTTCTCCGGCTCGAAATGAAGGCGCACTTAGTACCAGAGAAGGGGGGCACGAGCAAGTGGTGTGCCATCGTTTCATCCCATTAACATGTTCTGATTCACGTGCGGAGGCGGTTTTTTCATGGCATCCCTGCAGGCTTTGATCTTCGACGTCGACGGCACCCTGGCCGACACCGAGCGCGACGGCCACCGGGTAGCCTTCAACCGGGCCTTTGCCGCGGCCGGTCTGGACTGGGAGTGGAGCGTGGAGCGCTATGGCGAGCTGCTGCGCGTGACCGGCGGCAAGGAACGCATCCGCCAGTACCTGACGGAAGACCACCCCCGGGTGCTGGAGGAACCGGGCATCGATGACCGCATCCGGGCCCTGCACGAGGCCAAGACCCGGCACTACGTGGCGATGCTGGAGGGCGGGGCGATCCCGCTGCGCCCCGGGGTGGAGCGCCTGCTGGACGAGGCCGCCGCGGCCGGTCTGCGCCTGGCAATCGCGACCACCACCACCCCGGCGAACGTGACCGCGCTGCTGCGCGCGACCCTGGGCGAGGACGGGCCGGCGCGCTTCGAGGTGATCGCCGCCGGCGACATCGTGCCGGCGAAAAAGCCGGCCCCGGACATCTACACCCATGCGCTGGCCGAGATGGGCCTGACGGCCGCGGACGCGCTGGCGCTGGAGGATTCGGACAACGGGGTGCGCTCGGCCCGTGATGCCGGGCTGGAGGTGGTCGTCACCACCAACGATTACACCCGTGATCAGGGGTTCAGCGGGGCGCTGGCGGTACTGGACGGCTTTGGCGAACCGGGCGCCCCGGCGCGGTCACTGGCCGGGGCCGAGCTGCCCGGCGACGTGGTGGACGTGGCCACCCTGCGCCGCTGGTTCGACCACGCCCGGCCGTGAAATCGGCCGGAGGGCCGGCCTCCCACCGGGGGCCAGGGTTCGCCCTGTAGGAGGCCAGCCCCCTGGCCGATCCGGCGCAGGAGCCGACGCGGCGCAGGAGATTGCCCGGACGCACAATCGGCCGGAGGGCCGGCCTCCTGCCGGGGGCAGGGTGCGGCCCGTAGGAGGCCAGCCTCTGGCCGATCCGGCGCAGGAGCCGATCCGGCGCGGGGGATTGTCCGGACGCACCATCGGCCGGAGGGCCGGTGTCCTGCCGGTGGCAGGGTGCGGTCCGTAGACATGATGGATTGACCTGCCCGACCTCGAGAGCGTGGGTTATGTTCTCGGGGTTGGGACAACCACCTTCAACACAGAGCCAATATCGAGGGGGCAGGTCATG
>NZ_KB906177.1:0-23244 GCF_000381205.1 Thioalkalivibrio sp. ALE11
GGGGGGAGGGAATAGGGTGAGCATCACGCGAATGGCAGTGGTCCTGTTGGGCGGCTTTCTGGTGGCTGGATGTACCACCACACCGGTCACGCTGGATCCGGCTTCAAGCCCCGAATTGGAATCGGTCGGCGAGGCCAACGTGGAGATGGGGCCCGTCACGGATAGCCGGCAGCACGGGGCGAACTGGTTGGGCGCGATTCGGGGCGGTTTCGGCAATCCATTGCAGACGCTCGAGACCGAAGAGCCGGTATCCGATGTGGTCCGCGACCAGTTCATTACGGGGCTGGAACAGCGCGGCATGCTGGCGGAGGAAGGAGAGGGTGACTTCGTCATGGAGGTCGACATCGAACACCTGGATTCCAACCAGGTGATGCGGCGTGAGGCGCACTCCCGACTGAATGTCACACTGTTGGAGCCCGGTTCCCGGCAGATCGCCCACGAGAATTCGGTTCGTGCGAGCAATGTCGAGGGCGGTGCGGGTGGCGGCGTCTTTGCGTCCATCGAGAAGCTGGAAGAGATCCTGACACGGACCCTGTGGGAGACCATCGACGAAGCCCTGGACGACGAACGTATGCACAGGGCCATCGCCGAAGGGCCCTCGGAAACGCAACCCTCAAGCGAGTTGGAGGCGGACATAGAAGCTCTGCGCCGCCTTCGGGATCGGGGGGTGTTGTCCGAAGACGAATACCGTGAGCGTGTACTCCAGTTGGTGGACTGATGAGCAGACGTACAAAGCAGCATGCGAGGCGGTCTTCGGCATACTCAAGAAAGCATCAGTGCACCACCGACGTATGGATCAGGCGCCAAAGCGTGGGCCGTTGTTCTGTTCAACTAAATTGGATAGTTCAAAACCTTACGCTTCACCGCTGCGTCGCTTTGTCGAACAGCTAGAGGATAAGGAAGGTATTCCACTTGAACATTGAGACGAGTGGCTTCAAGGGCGTGCAGCGCGGGGGAGCCCATACGGCACGTACGATGATGCTGGCCGAGTTGGGCGAGCTCCTGGATTACTGTGGTGAGAGCGCGGTCGAGCCAGCGGATTTCCGACAGGCGATCGAGGAAAAGAACTGCCTCGGTAAGCGCTCGGCGAAATCGAGGACACTGACGTATCGCCATCTGGTGGATCTCTACGGTTTAAGCGACGCACAGCTCGTCTTTCGTGGGCTGCGCTATTTCTGGGACAAGGATCCGGACGGTCGCCCGCTCATGGCGCTCTGCGCCGCGCTGGCCCGCGACAGGGTCCTGGCGGACCTCGCCCCACGCATCTGGGGAGCAGAGCCTGGCGCGCTCGTCACCCGGGAGTGGGTTGAAGAGCAGATTGAAGCGCTGGCCCCTGGGCGTTTCAGCGCGGCCACGCGGAAATCGGTGGCGCAGAATATCAATGCGACGCTGACGCAATCCGGCCACCTTCGGGGGCGGGTCAAGAAGGTTCGCGTCACGGCGCAACCCACGTCTGGCGCTGTCGCGTACGCGCTTTTGCTTAGCTGGGCCTCTGGGGCGCTTGGCCCGGCCCTGTTCCAAACCCTTTACGCCAAGGCTCTGGACTGCATGATCGAAGACGCCATCGTGTTGGCCGAAGGTGCCAGCCGAAGGGGCTGGATGCGCTTCAAACGGCTCGGGGAGGTCATGGAGGTGGCCTTCCCGGACATCATCAACGCCACCGACCTGGAGCAGTTGCATGAGCAAGATTAGGCAGCTTCTGCAGAATTACGGCGACCACATCGCGGTCCCCTGGCGCGAAGATGCTGCGCCTGCCCAGCGCGTCATTTTCTGCGTCTACCGTGAGACCGATGAACGTACTCTTCGCGCTAAGGTGGACGAGTTCGACCTGGTCACGCGCGAAGCCGGTTACGATTGGCGCCACTTCGATCTCACCGATACCTTCGCGTGCTGGTTGTCAGGCCAGCGGTACGCGAAGAAGTACTTCGCCCAGCCTGAACTCCTGGGCAACCTGTTGCCACGCTATCTGGATTACCTCGACGAGGGCTTTGAACGCTTTGTTGCCGAACAGGGGGCTCACACCCGCAGCGTCGTGGCGGTGTCGGGTGTGGGTTCGCTCTTTGGCCTGGTGAAGGTGAAGGACGTCGTAGACCGCTTCGCTCCCCTGGTGAGCGGGCGGCTTCTCGTGTTCTTTCCGGGCAGCTTCGAGAACAACAACTACCGTCTGTTGGATGGCTATGATGGCTGGAATTATCTCGCCATCCCGATCACCGCTGACAAGACGTATTAAGGAAAGGATTAGGATGCAGAACCGGGAGATTTACCTGAAGGATCCGTCGACGCGGAACCTCGCCAACAATGGTGTCGCAAATGTGAACGACGACACCTCGGCTCCGGCGCTGGATGTCCTGCGCTACGAGCTGGAAACCTTCGTTTGCGACGGCGAGTACGAGCGCGGTGTCGCCCACATCCTGGACACCTATCTAAAGAACCTGGGCCATGAGGAGCAGCCCGCCGTCTGGATCAGCGGCTTCTACGGTTCCGGTAAATCGCACCTCGCGAAGATGCTCCGCGCCCTTTGGTTGGATACCCCCTTTCAGGACGGCGCCACCCCGCGCGGCATCGCACACCTCCCTTCATCGGTGCAGGAACACCTGACCGAGCTGACGGCCCAGGGCAGACGCCACGGCGGCCTGCATGCAGCCTCCGGCACGCTTGGGGCAGGGGCGAGCGGCAGTGTTCGCCTGGCACTGCTGCGCATTATCTTCAAGTCGGTCGGTCTGCCGGAAGGTTACCCCTACGCCCGTTTCGTCATGTGGCTGCAGCACGAAGGGCTCCTTGAGAAGGTCAAGGCAGCCGTGGAAGACAAGGGGTACGACTGGGAAGAAGAGCTGGACAACTTCTATGTAGCGGATGGCCTGCACGAAGCCCTCACCGAACTGATGCCCAAGCGCTTCGCATCGCAAAGCGCCTGCGTCGAAACGCTCAACAATATGTTTCCAAACGTCAAAGATGTCTCCAGCAAAGAGATGCTGGACGCCATCGAGCAGGCGCTGACCCGTGAAGGCAAATTACCACTGACGCTCGTCGTGTTGGACGAGGTGCAACAGTACATTGGCCCCGATGCGCAGCGCTCCCTGGATGTTCAGGAGGCGATTGAGACCTGTTGTAAATATCTGGGGGCCAAGCTCATCTTCATTGGCACGGGGCAGACGGCGATCACAGGCACCTCGAATCTCGCCAAGTTGCAAGGCCGTTTCACCGTCCGCGTGCAGCTCTCCGATGCGGATGTTGACACGGTCATACGGAAGGTCATCCTGGCCAAGAAGCCCGAGGTCACCGACACCCTCGACCAGGTGATGAACACCAACCTGGGGGAGATCTCTCGACACCTCACGGGCAGCTCCATTGCCCACAATCAGGACGACCGCGAGTACTTCGTGCAGGATTACCCCATCCTGCCGGTGCGGCGTCGCTTCTGGGAGACCGCGCTGCGTGTGCTGGACCAGACCGGCACCGACAGCCAGCTTCGCAACCAGCTCTCGATGGTGCACAAGGCCATTCAGAGCAATCTGGACGCCGAACTTGGCAGCGTCGTGCGCGCCGACTACATCTACTTCGACGGCGCCGAGAAGCTTCTCCAGGCGCGCATGTTGCCCAAGAAGGTCTACGAGGCCATACAGACCTGGTCGCGCGGCACCGCGGACGAGCAACTGAAGGCGCGCGCCTGCGCGATGATCTTCCTGATCAACAAGGTCGTCAGCGGTCAACCGCAGATCGGTATCGCGCCCACCGTGGACACACTCGCGGATCTCCTGGTCGAGGACTTACCGGCCGGTTCAGCCAGTCTGCGCAGCAAGTTGCCGAAGCTGCTGGATAACTGCCATTTGGTCATGAAGGTGGGCGAGGAATACCGCATCCAGACCGAAGAAAGCACGGCCTGGAACGACGCATTTCTTAACCACCGCTCGAATATCGCCAACCAGCAGCACGTGGTCGAGGATGAGCGCGACAGTCGCATACGCAGGATGTTCGGTGACATGTCCCGACGGCTAAGCCTTCTACAGGGGCAATCGAATGTCAGTCGCGAGGTCGTGTCTTGCTTCGACGCGGAGCTCCCCAAGGATGCCCATAGCCGCATCTATCTTTGGGTGCGCGAGGGCTGGTCGTCCGACGAGAACTCCGTACGCGCCGAGGCCCGCCAGGCCGGCAGCGACTCGCCCACCGTCTTCGTCTTCATCCCGAAGCGGCATGGCGACGAACTGCGCGAACAGTTCATGGAGTACAAGGCAGCCAAGTACACCCTGGACGAACGTGGTGCGCCCAGCACGCCGGACGGCAAAGAGGCGCGTGAGGCGATGGAGACCACCATGCGTCAAGCCGAAGGGCGGATCGAGGGCTTGCTGAAAGAGTGCTTCGCCGAGGCCCGCGTCTTCCAGGGCGGCGGCAACGAGATCGGCGGTAATGACCTGTTGGCCATGATGCAGGAGGCGGCAGAAGCGGCCCAGATTCGCCTCTATCCAAAGTTTGATGCGGCGGATCATCCCGGCTGGGGCAAGGTCCTGGAGCACGCCAAGAAGGGCGCGCCGGACGCCCTCAAGGCTGTCGGCGACGAAGGCGAACCGGACAAGAACCCCGTCTGCAAAGAAGTGCTCGGCTTCATCGCGGGTGGAAAGAGCGGTGCCGATATTCGGGCCCATTTCGAGGGCCCGCCTTATGGCTGGTCCGGGGACGCCGTTGATGGCGCCCTGCATGTCCTGATGGTTTCAGGGCACGCACGCGCACAGGATGATCGCGGAAACCCCATGGATCCGGCGAGCCTGGATCGCCGCGCAATCGGGAAGACCCAGTTCCGGGTCGAATCCGCCACCATCACGACGGCGCAGCGGATCCAGGTTCGCAAGCTCATGCAGCCCCTGGGCATCAAGGCCAAGTCCGGTGAGGAGCTGAGCTACGTGCCCCAGTTCCTGGAGGCACTGCGCGAGCTCGCGGCTACGGCAGGCGGCGAAGCCCCCAAGCCGGAGCCGCCGGATACCGGCTTTCTCGATGAGTTGCGCCGGTGCGTGGGCAACGAGCAACTCCAGGCGATCTACAACCAGCGTGAAGCTATTGCCGAATCCATCAAAGAGTGGCAGGCCACCCGCGACAAGATCCAGGAGCGCTGGCCGCAATGGCTAACCGTCAAGCAGCTCGCCCGGCACGCCGAGGCGCTGGACCGCACTGAGGCTCTGCGTTCCCAGGTGGAAAGCCTGGAACAGCACCGCAAGCTGCTTGCCGAGCCGGAGCCCTGCACGGAGCTGGCCAACAACCTGGCCCAAGCCCTGCGCGAAGAATTGAACCGGCTCGACGCCGCCTATAAGACGGAGCACGAAACGGGTATGGCACGTCTGAGCGCAGACGCCAACTGGCAAGCCCTGGAGCCGGAACAGCGCAATAGCCTCCTGGCGGCCCAACGTCTTACCCATGCAGATGCACCGGAGATCAAGGTCCAGACCACCGTTGATGTTCTCGCCACACTCGACCGCATCCCACTCGGCACCCTGGCCGACCGCGTCGCCGCCATGTCCGGCCGCTTCGGCCAGATTTTGGAAGAAGCCGCGCTTCTCCGCGAGCCGGAGGTTCAGTTCATCAACTTGTCGCGCCCCACGCTTCAGTCCGAAGCCGAGATCGACGAATGGGCTGAGGTGGCAAAGAAAAAGCTCAAGGACGCGCTGAGTAACGGCCCGGTGATACCACGATGAGCTTTGCGCACCTGTCGGAGCTCGAGCCGCCGTCGTTGCCGACTCGCGTCAAATAGGGGGTCTTCATGGCCAAGCAGCAACTGATGAAGAGAGCACTAGCAGGAATGTCACTAACACTTTTGCTATTGACTGCGGGATGCCAGAGCGAAGCGGATTCCGATAATGCGGCCAAGGAAAGTGATCCTCGGGCCTCGGGTAACGGTTCGGTAGAGCGAATCACCGAGGGCATCATGGAACGCGAGCTTTCCGGTTTGCAGGGCGAAGAAAGGGAAGCTGTCCGCAGGATCATGACCGAAAATCTTCGGGCCAGGCTCCATGAGGCGCAGTCCGAAGACGCAGAGCCGGCACAGCCGCTCGATCAGCAAGCGCTAGAAGCCCTGCTCGCCTCAAGACAGGCCTTCCTGTCCGACACCTGTGAGCAGCGCCGAAAGCTTTACGACTCGGGCTCAATCTCTCAGATGGTCCGCGCGGAAGAAATCAAAATGGTCTTCCTGCGGGACCTCATTCGCAAGCTGGCCGCTAAGTACTTCGCCAACCCGGCCTTCGCCGAAAGCGAAATGGACCGAAACATTTCGCTACTTATGGACTACGGCCGGCTTCAACAAGCTATGACGAATCCAGCCGGCGAGGATCGGGGGATGATGGCGGCCTACGCGCGGACAAAAGAACAACAGCTGGCGCTGGAGAAGTTCGTAATGACGATGGTGCACCAGCTCTTCCGTCAGCTTGCCGACGCCTATTGGGCTGAGATGTTCAATGACGAGCCGCGTTTCGACTGGGAGTCGCGGAGCCAGGATTGGCAGGAGCGTTGGCAAGACCTGGAAGGCGAATGCTAAGACCGCACTTTCGCAGGCTCCATCCGTCTATCAATGCGTTCAAATCCAAAGGCTGAGTCATGACGCCCCTCTACAAACACCTCCGCAGCCAACTCGAAGACACCGTCGTCGAGGCCCGCGAGCTGGCCGAGAAGGCCGCGCACGCCGCGCTTGAAGAACTGGGGGTGGGCGAGGCCACGCCGTACTCGCACCTCAGCGAAGCCCAGCGCGACCTGCGCCGCCGCCTGCGCCTGCACGGCCGCCAGCTCGGCGACCCGCTCAACGGCGGCAAGGAACAGAGCATGGACCGCCTCGTCGAGGAGGTGGCTTACGAGCACTGGCACCGCATGCTGTTTGCGCGCTTCCTGGCGGAGAACGAGCTGTTGATGTACCCGGACCCGGAGGGTGCAGTGCCGGTGAGCCTGCAGGACTGTGAGGATCTTGCCGTCGACGAGGGGGCCGCTAACGGGTGGGAGTTGGCCGCGCGCTATGCCGCGCAGATGTTGCCGCAGATCTTCCGCGTGGATTCCCCGGTCTTCGAGGTGAAACTGCCCACCAACTTCCAGCGGCCGCTGGAGCGTCTGTTGGCGGAGCTGCCGGCGGAGGTCTTCACCGCCTCCGATGCCCTTGGCTGGGTCTACCAGTTCTGGCAGACCAGCAACAAGGAGCGCATCAACCGTTCGGAGGTCAAGATCGGGGCGCGGGAGCTGCCGGCGGTCACCCAACTCTTCACCGAGCCCTACATGGTCAGCTTCCTGCTGGACAACGCTCTGGGCGCCTGGTGGGCGGCGCGGCGCTTGACGGAAGACGACCTGCGCAATGCCGAAAGCGAGGAAACGCTGCGCCAGAAGGCCGCCATCCCGGGCGTGCTGCTGCAGTACCTGCGCTTTGTGCGCGAGGAGATTGAGACCGCTGAGGCACAGGCCGGCGATGGTCAGCCAGAAGGCGGCGCCGGGCCGGGCGCATGGATGCCGGCGGCCGGCACCTTCGCGCAATGGCCGGACGACCTCGCGGACCTGAAGGTCATGGACCCCTGCTGTGGCTCGGGGCACTTCCTGGTGGCGGTGCTGCTCATGCTCGTGCCCATGCGCCAGGAGCTGGAAGGGCTCAACCCGCAGCAGGCCGTGGACGCCGTTCTGCGCGACAACCTGCACGGCCTGGAGCTGGACCAGCGCTGCGTGGAGTTGGCCGCCTTCGCCCTGGCGCTCACCGCTTGGCGTTATCCCGGCGCGGGCGGCTACCGCAAGCTGCCGGAAATCCAGGTGGCCTGTTCCGGCCTGTCCGTCAGCGTGGCCAAGGAGGAATGGAAGCAGCTCGGCCTGGGCCGCAAGAACCTCTCCATTGCCCTCGACTGGATGCACGAGGCCTTTCGGGATGCCCCGGTGCTGGGCAGCCTGCTGAATCCGGCCAAGACCGACGCCGCCAAGGTGGTGCAGTGGTCCGAGCTGTCCGGCGTGTTGGACGAGGCGCTCAGTCAGGAACGCACCGACGCCCAGCAGGAAGCCGCCGTGGTCGCCCAGGGCCTGGCCAGGGCCGCGACGCTGCTCGCCGGCCAATACACCTGGGTCGTCACCAACGTGCCCTATCTCTCGCGCGGCAAGCAGTCCGAGCGCCTGCGCGATTTCTGCGAGAAACACTACCCGGCCGCCAAGAGCGACCTGGCGACCGTCTTCCTCGACCGCTGCTTGGAGCTATGCGCCGAGGGCGGCAGCAGCAGCGTCGTGCTGCCGCAGAACTGGCTGTTCCTCAGCAGCTACAAGAATTTCCGGGAGAAGCTGCTCAAGCAGGAAGCTTGGAACCTAATTGCACGGCTGGGCCCGAAGGGCTTTCAGACGCCAATGTGGGATTTCAATGTCCAGCTGATCACCCTGACCCGTGGCAACGCCACCAGCCAGCACGGCGCCCTATTCACCGGCGAGGCGGCCACCCACCGCATTCGCGGCGTGGATGTCTCCGAGCCCAAAACCGCCGCTGATAAGGCTGCTGCGCTGCTTGGTGCTGAGGTCAAGAGCGTGGAGCAGGCGGGGCAGCTGACCAACCCTGACTACTCGGTCGAAATGAATTCTGAGGTTATCTCGCACAGGGTCGGTGATTCATTTCAGTCGGTGCACGGTTTAACAACCGGAGACAATCTGAGGCTAACGAGGTTTTTTTGGGAGTTCTCCTCGCTCAGGGGTGGCTGGGCCGCGTATCAAACAGCCACGTCAGATCATCAGTTTTACAATGGCCTTGATTCGCTAATTTATTGGGATGGGAGGCGCGATTGGAGGGCGTGCGTGCCAGGATTTCGCCCCGATGGCAATGCCGCCTGGGGTAGAAAGGGCATCGCCATAGCGCGTGTTGGGTCACTTAACCACCAGATTTATATTGGAGAATACTTTTCGCATTTGATGCCAGTTTTGGTCCCAAAAAGTGATGATGTATTTCTTCCTTTTTTCTGCTACTGCGAAGGCGGATATTTTCGCGAGAATATTAGGGAATCAAATCAAGCATTAAGTGTGGATGGGGGGTATTTAGAAAAAGTATCCTTCGATCTAGGCTACTGGACCGCCGTCGCTGCCGAGCAATACCCCCACGGCCTACCGCAGCCCTATACGGACGACCCCACCCAGTGGATCTTCCATGGCCACCCCTGCGGCTCGGTCGTCTGGGATGACAACAGCAAATGGACGGCGCACGGCCCGTTGCGCACCGACGACACCGTGCTGCAGGTGGCGGTCGCCCGCCTGCTCGGATACCGCTGGCCGGCTGAGCTGGATCCGGAGATGGAGCTGGCGGCCGAGCAGCGCGAGTGGGTAGAACGATGCGAAGCGCTGCTGCCGCATGCCGACCGCGACGGCATCGTCTGCATCCCGCCGGTGCGGGGTGAGGCCGCCGCCGAGGACCGCCTGCTCGATCTTCTGGCTGCCGCCTACGGCGATCAGTGGTCTGGCCAGGTGCAGGCCAAGCTGCTCGCCAGTGTCGGCCACGCCGGCAAGAGCCTGGAGAGCTGGCTGCGGGAAAAATTCTTCACTCAGCACTGCAAGCTCTTCCAGAACCGGCCCTTCATTTGGCACGTCTGGGACGGACTGCGCGATGGTTTCTCGGCCCTGCTGAACTATCACAAGCTGGGCTACAAGGCGCTGGAAACGCTGATCTACACCTATCTCGGTGACTGGATTAGCCGGCAGAAGCAGGACATCAGCGGCGGCGTCGACGGCGCCCAGGAAAAGCTTGCCGCCGCCGAAGCCCTCAAGAAGCGGCTGCTGCGGATCTTAGAAGGCGAGAAGCCCTACGACATCTTCGTGCGCTGGAAGCCGCTGGCCGATCAGCCCATCGGCTGGAACCCCGACCTCGACGACGGCGTGCGCCTCAACATCCGCCCCTTCATGTCCGTGCCGGACATCAAGAAGAAGGGCGCCGGCGTGCTGCGCGACAAGCCCAACATCCACTGGAATAAGGATCGCGGCAAGGATGTCGAGTCGGCCCCCTGGTTCGACACCTTTGGCGGCGAGCGCATCAACGATCACCACCTGACCCTGGCCGAGAAGCGCGCGGCGCGTGGTGTGTAATGCCCGAGGATGAGGGCTGTCGCGGGGGTGCCCTTTCCTGCCTCGGTGGCCGGGAGCGAAGCTAACAGGATGTCCGGACGCTAACAAAAAAAATGTTAGCGATAGAGAATTGTGTTAGCGTTGCCCAACGATGACGCTAGGCAAGGCATTTGCGCGGTACTTCGAGCAGGAGACGGGGCTGCCCGTGACCTGGGGGCGGGCTTTGACTGCCAATCTGCCCACGTACCTACGCCAACTCTTCGAGCTGCACAAATGCACGGTCGACGGCGAGCGCGCGGTGGCGTTGCTGCTGCGCGACGAGGGCCGAATTCGAGGCACCCGCGCCTTTGTCGCGCAGATCGAGAAGGCCATGGAATTGGCGGGTGAGGCGGACTCGGCGTACTGCCTGGTGGCCGATGCGTTGCCCAGCTATCTGCGACGGCGGCTGGTGGGTGTGCGGGTGCCCTTCGTGGTGGTCGGCGAGCAGATCTACTGGCCACGCCTCGGGTATCTGATGACCAACCTGCGGTCGCAGCGGCGTGGTGCTGCGCCTACGGATCGGCTGAGCCCGGCCACACAGGCGGTCTTCGTGGCCATGCTGCTCGGCCAGATTCCCATGCCTGCCAGCGCGACTGCGATGGCCGAGCCACTGGGCTACACCGCGATGAGTATGAGCCGTGCAGTTAAGGAACTGGAGGGCAACGGGCTGGTGCGTACCAAGTCGCAGGGGCGAGAACGCGTCGTGCAACTTGCCGATTCGCCCCAGGTTGCATGGCAGAAGGCTCAGCCGTTGCTGCGCAGCCCGGTGCGAGAAACAGTGCGGGTGATGGCGGCGGATATTGCGGAATGGTCGCTGCCGCTCGCCGGTGAATCGGCGTTGGCCGAGTACTCGCTGCTGGGCCCGCCGGCTGAGCCGGTCCATGCCATCGCCAGCCGCGTCTGGCGCCGGCACGGGCAGGGCCTGGAGCTGATTCCCGTGCAGGACGAAGGCACTTGCCTCGTGGAGCTATGGCGCTATCCGCCGGAAGCCAGTGCGCGCGATGGACGTGTTGATCCGCTATCGCTGTATCTGAGTCTGCGTGACCACACCGACGAGCGTGTAGAGCAGGGCGTCGAGGAAATGCTGGAGGCCATGCCGTGGTGAGAGGCTTGGAATTGTTCGCCGAGCGCTTGGCCGGCTTCGAAGATTGCTACGTGCTGATCGGCGGCTCGGCGGCCTATCTCGTGCAGGAGGATGCCGGTCTGGAGCCTCGCGCTACGCGGGATCTCGACATCGTGCTCTGCGTCGAGTCTCTGACCTTCGAGTTCGGGCAGCGTATGTGGGAATTCATAGAAGAGGGCGGCTACGAGTCGCGGCAGGTGGGCGACAAGCCGCGCAATTTCTACCGCTTCAGCAAGCCCAGCGATCCCCGCTTCCCGGCGATGCTGGAATTTTTCGCCCGCGAGCCGGGGCATCTGCCGCTGATCGAGGACAGCCATCTGACGCCGGTACCGATCGACGAGGCTGTAGTCAGTTTGTCTGCCATCCTGCTGGAAGCGGACTACTACAGCCTGATCCACGATCACAAGCGCGAATTCCTGGGCGTGCCCGTGATCACCGAGCACGCGCTGATTCCGCTGAAGGCGCGCGCGTGGCTGGACTTGAGCAAGCGAAAGACCGCCGGGGAGCCGGTCGACTCCAAGAACGTGAAGAAGCATCGCAACGATATCTTCCGTCTGTCCCGTCTGCTCGTGCCAGGCGAGACGGTCGAGCTTCCCGGCATCGCTCGGGACGATATGCGCGAGTTCCTTGGTGCACAGCGTGGGCGGCTAGACGCGGCTTACCTCAAGACCCTGGATATCATCGACGAGAGTGGCGACGAGATCCTCGATAGTCTGGCGCAGGTGTACGGAGTGCAGGCATGAGCGAGCAGCAGGCCGATCCACAATCGCAGACGGTGGCGGAGGCGCTGGTGGCCGCCGTGCGGCGCAGCGCCCGCTATAACCCGGATGTGGAGAGCGCGCCGCATTGCATCCTCTGGACGGATCGCGAGCAGCAATGGCAAAGCGTGATCCCGGCACTGCAGGGCGATATGCCGGAGTTGCTGGTCTTCGGTGAGTACGAACCCGAGCGCCGCAGGGGCCCTGCTATCTGGCTGCGTTGTGCCATGGCCGGCACGCTGGACGAGGCCGCGCTGCCGCCAGGACAGACGCCGGTGATCTACCTGCCCGGCGTGGGGCGCCAGGATCTGCGCGCGGTGGAGAGCTGCCCGGAGTCGCTCAAGCCGCTGGCCGAGCTGCAGTATCGCGGTGTGACCTGGGCCCAGATCAACACTAAGGACTGGACGGTATTGGCCTTTCTGAAGTCGGAGCAGGGTGGGTTGGGCCTGGATGTGGCCCAGGACCAGGACAGCAAGCGGGCCATGTTGTTGGCACTGTCCAATTTGATCGACGAAGACGTTGCGCTGCTCCGCGACAAGCGCCTGGACGCCAATTACTTCAACACGTTGCTGACAGGTGGTGACCCGACGCGCGATCTGCTGCAATGGCTGGAGGATCCGGAAGCCTTCGACGCTGCCCGGACCGATCAGGAAAAGGCGGCGTTCGCGGAAGTCTGCCGTTCACAGTTCGCTTTTAACGTACAGGACGGACCCTTGGCGGCCGCGGATCTGCTGGCGAAAGGGCAGGGGCCGTGGGCGAATGTCTGGCAGCGCTTCTGCGAATCCGCGCGGCGCTACCCCAATATCCCGAAGCAGATCCGGCGCTGTCATGCGCCGGCATTCGACCTGGGCGATGATGCCCAGACGATGGGTGGGTGGCCGCAGTGGAATGACCACGAAGAAGAAGAGCTGCAAAAAGGGTTGCTGAAACTACTGGAGAAGCCCCCCCACCAGGCGCGGGAGCAGATTCTGTCGCTGGAGAGGCAGCATACGCAGCGGAGAAATCTGGTCTGGGCGGAGCTGGGTGAAGCGCCGCTGGCCAGTGCGCTGCAACATCTCGCGACACTGGCCACTGTGACCGGAGATTCGCTGGCTGCCGGCTCGCTCGACGACCTCGAGGCAGCCTACGCGAGCCAGGGCTGGAGGGCCGACGATGCGGTGATGCGGGCGCTGGAACACGCCTCAAGCAATCCGGACTACGAAGCCATTACGGCGGCCGTGCGCGCGGTGTACCTGCCCTGGAGTGAGGATGCAGCTCGATACCTGCAAAAGATCGTGAGCCAGGTCAGCCCGCCGGGTGGTACGCGTGAAGACGATCCGCCTCCTTATGTTTGCAAGGATCAATGCGTGCTCTTTGTAGATGGGTTGCGCTTTGATACGGGCAAGCGACTGACAGAGCGTCTGGATTCCGCTGGTCTCGAAGTCGAGGAAGAGCCGACGTGGACCGCGCTGCCGAGTGTGACTGCGACGGGCAAGGCCGCGGTGTCACCAGTACGAGATCAGATCACCGGCGCGCCCGGAAGCACGGACTTTGAACCAAATGCGCGCGAGAGCGGGGCCCGGCTGAGTACCTACCATCTGAGGAAACTCCTCAGCCAGGCGGGCTGGGAGTATCTGAAAGGACATGAGACCGGCGCCGGTCAGGGACAGGCTTGGTGCGAGTTCGGCGACATCGATCACGAAGGCCACTCCCGGGGCTGGAAACTCGCGATGCACCTGGACGGGATGCTGGATGAGATTCGAGAGCGGATCGAAGAACTACTGGCGGCCGGCTGGGCAGAAGTGCGGGTGGTGACCGATCACGGCTGGTTGCTCATGCCCGGTGGCCTGCCGAAGATCGAACTACCGAGTGCGCTCGCCGAGACCAAGTGGGGCCGGTGCGCGGCCATCAAGCAGGGAGCCAAAACCGAGGAGCGCCTGTTCCCGTGGTACTGGGATCCGCACCAGGAGTTCGCCTTGGCGGATGGCATCGCTTGCTATAAGCACGGCGAGGACTATGCGCATGGTGGCCTGAGTTTGCAGGAATGCCTGACACTGCAGTTGGCCGTGCGCCATGGCATGCCGTCGCTCACTGCAGCCACCATCCGTGAGGTTGGCTGGAAGGGACTACGCTGCACGGTGGCCGTGGAGGGGGGTGCCGAAGGCCGGAAAGCAGACATTCGGCAGCGGGCGGGTGACTCCGCCAGTAGCATCGTTAACGCCGTGAAGCCCTTCAAGGACGATGGCACCTGCTCGATCCTCGTCGAGGACGACAGCCTGGAGGGCCAAACGGCGACCTTGGTGATCCTCGACGAGGATGGCCGGCTTCTGCAGCAGCGTGACGTCGTGATTGGTGGATATTGATGACCGTAGAGCTTGATGACATCGACCGCCTGGCGGTGAGCGCCCTTGACGGGTATCTGGTACGCAAAGACCTTGTGCGCACGTTTAGCCGGCAGTTTCCGGTGCCGACCTACGTGGTCGAGTTCTTGTTGGGGCGTTACTGCGCCAGCGTCGACGAGGAGGAGATTCAGGAAGGCCTGGAGATTGTTCAGCGCCAGCTTGAATCGCGCACGGTGAAGGCGGGGGAGGAGGAGCTCTTCAAGTCCCGAGCGCGCGAAGAAGGCGAGATCAAGCTGATCGACATGATTACGGCTCGCCTGGACACCAAAACAGATACCTACGTCGCAACGCTTCCCAGCTTGCGCATCAAGGATGCTCGCATCACGCCCGAAATGGCTAATGGGCATGAGCGGATGTTCACCGGTGGTTTCTACGCCGAAATCACGCTCAGCTACGACGCCTCCATCGCGGCGGAGCAGAATGGCCGGCCGTTTGGCATCGAAGGGCTTCGCGAGATTCAGCTCTCCAGCCGAGACGTGCTGGAGAAGTTAGGGGGGGCACGTAAACAGTTCACGACTGAGCAGTGGAAGCACTTCTTGCTCCGCTCGACTGGGATCGAACCCGATAGCCTGAGCGATCGTGAGAAAGACGCACTGATGTTGCGCATGGTTCCCTTCGTTGAGCGCAATTACAACCTCGTGGAGCTGGGGCCGCGGGGTACGGGCAAGAGCCATCTTTTCCAGCAGGTGTCGCCCTACGCGCATCTGATCTCGGGGGGCAAGGCGACGGTCGCCAAGATGTTCGTCAACAATGCCAATGGTCAGCGCGGCCTGGTTTGTCAGTACGACGTGGTCTGCTTCGACGAGGTCTCGGGTATCTCCTTCGACCAGAAGGACGGTGTGAACATCATGAAGGGCTACATGGAGTCCGGTGAGTTTAGCCGTGGGAAGGAGAGCATCCGGGCGGATGGGAGCATCGTACTCGTCGGAAATTTCGAGGTGGACGTTGAGCATCAGCAGCGCGTCGGGCATCTGTTCGGACCGATGCCGCCGGAGATGAAGGATGACACCGCCTTCATGGACCGCATCCACGCCTTCCTTCCGGGTTGGGATGTACCGAAGGTGCGCAAGGATATCCTGACCGACCATTTTGGTTTGGTTAGCGATTTCCTCTCCGAGTGCTGGAGTCAGCTCCGCGCCCAAAGCCGGGTGGCGACCATCCAGGACCGCCTGCGCTTCGGCGGGGCGTTGTCCGGGCGCGATACCAATGCCGTCAACAAGACGATAAGCGGCTTGCTCAAGCTACTCTACCCAGCTAACGGGCAAGTTTTGGACGAAGATCTGGAATGGGCCGCGCGTCTCGCCCTGGAAGCTCGGCGCCGCGTGAAGGAGCAGCAAAAACGTATCGGTGCCGCAGAGTTTCGGAATACGCATTTCAGCTATGTGATGGGCGACGATGGTGTCGAGCAGTTCGTCTCGACACCGGAACTGCAAAGCGAAGGGGGGATCGGAGACGATCCGCTGGAACCCGGCCAGGTGTGGACGATCAGCCCTGGGACTGGCGACGAATACCCGGGCCTATTCCGTATCGAGGCCAACGAAGGTCCCGGAAGCGGCGTCAAGATTCTCAATAAGCCTGTGCCTCCCGCCTTCAAGGAGAGCATGGGGTTCGCCGAGCAGAATCTATATGCGCGCGCCAACCAGCTCGTGGGCGATAAGGACCCGCGCCAACACGAGTTCACCGCCCAACTTCGAGGTTTCGACGCTGCGAAGTCGGGCGCAAAGGTCGGCATGGCTGGCCTGATCGCGCTGTGCACATCGCTGCTCAAACGCAGTGTGCGCGGTGGCCTGATCGTGGTTGGCGAAATCAACCTCGGAGGTTCCATCGAGCCGGTTCACGACGCCATCAACATGGTCGAACTGGCGGTGGAGAAGGGCGCTTCCGTGGTGATGATGCCGGTCACGTGCCGTAAGCAGCTTTTTGATCTCTCCGACGATATGGCGACGAAGGTCGACATCCAGTTCTACTCAGACGCGCGCGATGCGCTAATTAAGGCGATCGCCGATTAATTTTAGTCGTCCATCCTGGGCCGCAGTCCGGGCGCGGCTTCGTATTGCCCTCCACTGGCTGTAAGTCGGACAGTGGCGAGTGTGGGCCTGAATTCAGGCACTGGTGGTCTTCGTGGAGGGGGCTACGAATTCAGCCAGGAAATGATTGATGGCCCGTTAGATGAGACTTTTTCGATGTTCGATCGCTATACCTGAGATAGTGGTGGCGTCGTCTAACCGAAGTGCCGGGAATACCGGATTATCGGGTCGAAGGATGTGAATTGGGGATCCCGAATCACTAAAACCGATGTGATGGTATCGGCCTAGGATAACTTCTGTATGTCCTGACGGGATCGCGGCAATGATGTCGCCTGGGTCAGGTTCTAAGTTGCTTGAGAATATCAATATGTCGGTTGGCTGAATGGCATCCTGAAGGGCGCGATCTCTAACTTCAAGGCTGAACATATCAGTCGAGCACTTGCGTGGTGAGACCCAGTCGACTACCCAATCTTTAGTATCCTTGGCAGCCGCCCTTTGTTCGGCGTTCGCCGCTTGCTCGTAGGTAAGGCGGGGCACGAAGAGACCACCTCGGGCGCCGACTACGCCGCTGGTTTGGTGTGCTTCAACGTTTCCCTCTCCATAAACTAGCCACTCGGTAGAGACTCCGAGAGCATTTGCCAAGAGCGGAAGGTGCTCAGGATTGTATTTTCTACCGTTTTCGATAGCGGATATGGAGGCGGGCGGCAGCGTACATTTCCGGGAAACTTGCTTGTGAGTCATGCCTGCACGCTCTCGGGCTTCTCTTAGTCGAGTGGGCAACGCATTGGCTCGCATGTCACCTGTCCCGTCTGAGAGCCATATAGCGGATACTCCCAGAATACGGGCTAGAGTGGTCGTATACTTTGAGCTGGTTCCTCGTGTGGAAAGGTACTGAATAGTCTGTTGTGAGACATTTGCTCGAGCCGCCAATTCGTCTTGCGTGAAGCCAGACTGTTTGATGGCTTTACTTAGTCTTTGAGCAAATGTTTCTGACATTGCTTGCCTCCTGGCTGAGATCGCTTGTGGTCGTTTTTATGTGGTGGTTCCGGCTGTTGAGGTGTGAATTGCTGGAATAGATTGGGAGGGCTATTGGCAAGCCTTGAGTGTCTCAAGTAGCGTTTCATATCTCAAGTCTTCTGCTTGATCGATTATTGTATGATCGTCGTGCAACAGGAAAGGGGCGTTCATAGGAGGGCCAAAAGGGGGCAGACGGGGCACTCGAGAAGCGAGCAACCTGATTTCTCTGAAAAAGATGCCGGCTCGGTCGATTCCTGAAGAGGGCTACGGTGGGGACGTGAGTTCTATGGCGGTGATGGTGATTGCCTACGGGGTACCGGTACCACATCGATCGCGTCCGTGTACTCGCGCGCTCGGCCCTCAGGCGCTGGATCAAATGATCCGGGTTCGGTCGCGAGATGTCGTCCATGTGTTCTCTCCATATCCACGGGCCGTCCGGCCCCGGGGTCCGTTCGAGGGGGTGTGGGCTCAGGCGAAGCCCGCCGCGCGGCGTCCGGCCCCGGGCTTGATGCGCTGCTCCGCCGCCAGGGCCTCGGCCAGGGCCTCCTGGGTCAGGTCGCCGGTACCCTGCCGGCGGGTATTTGCTCGCACGACCGTCGCGAAATCGCCGGGTGTGAGCTCCTCGAGCCTTTGGACGGTTGCGCGGGCGGATTCCGTGGCGCAGCCATCGCTGGCATCAACCGGCTGCAGCCGGTCCACCAGTCGCTCGAACAGCCGTACCCGCTGCTCCATGGTCAGCGGACGCAGTTCCAGTTTGTGGTCGAACCGTCGCAGGGCGGCCGAATCCAGCGCTTCCAGGAAATTCGTGGCGCACACCAGGATCCCGCTGAACGCCTCGATCTGGACCAGCAGTTCGTTGGTGCGGGTCGTCTCCCAGGAGTGGCGGGCGCCGGTACGGTCGGTCAGGAAACTGTCGGCTTCGTCCAGCAGCAACACCGCGCCTTCCCGTCGCGCTTCGCGAAAGGCCCGTGCGAGGTTCTTCTCGGTCTGGCCCACGTAGGGGGAGATCAGCTCGGAAGCGGTGCGCTTGCGCAGGGGGCGGTCCGCCCGTTGTGCCAGGTGATGGGCCAGCGCGGTCTTGCCGGTCCCCGGAGGACCGTGGGCCAGCAGGGAGCCGGAGCCCGCGAGGACCAGATCCTCCAGGACCGAATTGACGTCTCCCTCCGTGTTGAGGTTCTCGAGACCGTATTCCAGCTCGGCGTACGCCCGGGGCATGGCAAGCGGGGGCCGCCCCTGGAGTTCGGCCTGCTCGGACAGATGGTCGGTGATGACGGATTCCGCCGATTCGCCATGGGCGGCCTGATCCAGCAGGCGCGCGACCCGCGCGGAGCGCTGGATCTCGGCCGGGGTGAGGCCCTCGATGCCGGCCATGTGGTCCAGCCATTCGTCACTGACCTCCAGCCCCTCGCAAGCGCGCGCCATCAGGGCGCGGCGGACCGAGCGCGGGGGATGACCGACCTCCAGGGTGAAATCGAAGCGCCGCAGATAGGCCGGATCCAGTTGCTCCGGGTGGTTGGTGATCCAGATCGCCGGGACCGGGTTATCCTCGAGCATGTGGTTGGTCCAGGCCTTGCCGCCGGTACGGGGTCCCCGCCGGGTGTTGCCGAACAGGGCGGCCAGCGGATCCTGCCCGAACACGTCTTCGATCTCGTCGAAGGCGACAAGGGAGCGGGAAGCCCGCCTCAGGAGATACTGGCAGAGCTGATAGGCGCGCTGCCGGTGCTGCGCGTCCATGGGTGTTCCGTCAGGGCTCTCGTGATTCACCTCGCGGCCTTCCAGCCCGAGCTCCTGTGCGAGGCGCCGCACGAGCTGCGTCTTTCCGGTGCCGGGTGGCCCGTAGAGCAGGATATTGACCCCCGGAACGTTCTGCGAAGCGGCCTGGCCGAGCAGGGCCCGCAGCCGTGCCAGCGGCTGCTCCAGGTGGGCCAGGGCCATCTGATCTCCCTCCGGTTCGGGCATCGGGCGGAAAAACGCGCTGAAGACCGGCTCGGCCGACTCCATCCGACCGACCAGTTCCGACGCCAGATCGCCGAGCAGGTCGAAACCGAGCTGGTTCGACATCAGCATGCCGCGGCCCTCGGTCTCGACGAGGCCGGAACGCACCAGCGTGTTGCGGGGCGACAGGGCCTCCCGGACCTCGCGCAGTGAACGGGCGAGGGCGACCGCCACGATTTCCTCCGCGGTCAGGTCCACCGCGTCGCGCACGCTGGAAAGCAACGAGGCGAAAGGATGATGTGAGGCATTCAGTGCCAGGATCTGCAGGACCTCGCGTTCGCATTCCGAAAGGCCCAGGGGCTCCCCGAAAAGGCGGACGTTACGGGCGATTGGGTGATCCCGCTGCAACGGGCCTGCCTGCTGCTCGACCGCGTCGGCCCGCTCGATGACCGCCTCCACCCGTTCCGTGTCGTCCCAGACGTCTCCGTCGTGGTCCACGCCCAGCGCCTGAAGCATATCGTCATCCAGCGAACGCAGGAGCGTCCCGGTCAGGTCCATGGTCAGGGCATGGCGCAGGACACGCAGGGCCCAGAGGGCCCGGATGCCTCCAAGGTTGCCGGGCAGCTCCCCCCGGCGGGCGGAGCGGAAGGACTTGCGTGAGCGGCGGCGTTTGCTGACGGGCATGGCCAGGACTCCTCGACGAATGGAGCTCAAGCCTTGCACAGCCAGGCGACGGTTTTTGACGTGTGCTCGTTGCGCGGCTCACCGGGTGATCGGGCGCGGCGCCCGTACTGCCGCCAAGCCTTGCCCATGTTCCGGGCATAACGGACGATGGTTACTCCGCAACATGACGAGGGCGCTGGTGCCAGGAGCGGCGGGATGACGGGGGTACGCCCGAACACGATGCGATCTGCGCTGCTGATTCTGGCGGCTGCGGGCTTGCTCGGTGGGAGCGTTCATCTCCTCCCGGTCCTGCCATGCTGGCTGGCGATCCTGCCGATGGCCGTGGTGGCCGGCGTGATCGGGCACGGGCTGTTCGAGTTCCGAAAGACGCGTCGGCGGGCCTGGGCGCGGCAGTACCTGCGAGAGGATGGAGCCCTCGCCCGGTGGGTTCGGCCCGGGTCGCTCATGCGCTTTGTCAGTGCCGGGGGTGGGTTCTTCCTCGCGATTCTGTTGCTGGTCCAGCTTCATCGCTGGGCGATCCCTCAATGGGGCCTCCTTGCGCTCAATATCCCGGTGTTCCTGTTTCTGGCCGTACGGGCCCGGCGATGGCTGGAGCGTGAGGTTCTTCCCCAATGGCTCGAGCCACTCTCAAGGGTGCTGGCCGTGCGCCTGAACGTCGCGATCCTGACGCCTTTCCTGGTGATTCTGGATCTCTTGGCCGAGCAGACGGACTACCGCGGGCAGCCATACGAACGCGTTCTGGAAACGGTGGCGGCTTCGCCCGGCTGGAACTGTCATCTACTGGACCCCGTCCTGCGGGCCATCGTCTACGTAACGGAACTGAGCTACTGGGCCATGCAGAACCTGGTGGGGAGCGTCGAGACAGGAGGGTCATGGGTGCTGGTGGCCTGGATCCTGCTCTTCCTGGCCAGCCTGGGGGCGGCCTGGGCGTGGTCGCGGCTGTTGATGGGACTGTGTTACTTCGCAGAAGGAAGGTAGAGGATGGATGAGCGGGAATGGGAAGAAGGCGGCGAGACGGGGGAGCATGACTCCGGTGGGGCCGAAACCGAGTCGGAATCCCCCGAGGAACCGACGGCGCCGACGGAGGACGATGCTCGAAGCCGAAGAATCAGTCTTGTCCTGGGGGCCTTCTTTGCGGTGATCGCTGTTGGTTTTCTGGCTCTTGTGGTGCCAGGCATCGACGAGGCCGTGGAATCGAAGACCCTGACGGTGGTGGTCGGTGGGGCGGCCTGGGAAATCGAAGGCGAAGACGCGCTCGATCGGGTGCGCGCGGAAGCCGGCGCGAGCCTTGAATCCGAGCAGGCCCGGATTCGACGGGTCCTGCAGCATGAGTACCACACCGGCGTGGACTGGGCCTTCGAGGCAGCAATCGATCAGGTTCCGGCGTTCGTTGATGAATACCACTCGTTCGGCGGCTGGGCTACACGAATGTCGCTGCCTTTCTTTGGTGATCTCGACGAGTATCTGGATGAACAGGCGCAGACCTTGTTGGAGGAAGAATCCCGGATCCAGGAACACCTGGATCGGGCGGACCGGCATCTCCGGGAACAGGTGCTGCCCGCAGAAATCGCGAAATCGGGAGCACGCCTGACGCACCACCTTGCGGACGTACTGGATCGGGAACCGTCGGCCACCCGCGTCGATGAACAGGTCGAAGCAGACGTTGAGTTGTCGGGACTGTCGGCGCAGCTTGAGCAGTGGGTCAGTGAGGACCTCGAACGGCTTCCGCAGAGCGGTGCTTGGGTATCCGGTAAAACCTTAGTAGCCACGTCCGCTGCGGGTGCCCTGCCCCTGAGCCGGCGCGTGCTGAAGCGCTCCTCGACGGTACAGGCATCGCGTGCCGGGGGTATCAGGGCGTTTGTGGACATCCTGAAGAAACCTGCACAGCGTGTATTCGCACAAACGGGCCTTGCCACTCTTGCCACTGCCAAGAGCGGTCCGATGATGGGCGTGGTAGGTGGCACAACCTTTGTGCTCGCGACGGGCGCCGAGGGTGTGCAAGTTTATAGGCAGGAGCAGGTGAGGGCCGCGGAACTCACTCAGGAACTCGAATGGGCGTTACTCGCGGAACGGGAGGCCGTGAAATGCCGGGCAAGTGAGTCAATGGATGGATATCTGGATGCCGTTCTCGATGCATGGGGCGAGCAGGTGGGGGAGCATTCGCAGGTATCGACGGACACCGCTTCATTCCGGATCTTTGGTGGGTCGTGAAGGATTTCGCGGGCTGCGGGCCGGCCAATCAGGGCCGAACCTGCGTTTGCTCCTAATCGAGCATCGATTGGCGTTTCGGGCGGTCCTCGATAACGACGGTGCCAACCCGGAGTTCCACGAGGTCGGCAGTCAGCATCCCGGTAACGGGGAGCTCGGAATGTCGCAGGCGACACAAATGGACGCCTGAATGGGTGAGGATGTGCTGACCACATTCATCAGGGGTGCGTGATGGATTATCCGAGCGCCTGTCTTGCTGTCCTGCTCGGCATCGCATTGTCCGGCTGTGCCGTCGCGCCGACATTTGGGAGTAACGTCCCGTCGCCGGGGCAGCCGCTGATCCGGGATGCCGACGGGCGCATCACCGGCTACATCGACGAGCAGCCCCCGGGGCCCACCTACATCCGCGGTGCGGACGGCCGGATCCTCGGCACTGTGGAGGACGGCCCTGGCTCGGCACCGACGCGGGTTCGCGATACGGACGGACGCATTCGGTATGAAATCGATGAGCTACGTTGAAGGGGCGTTCCTCAGCTTCGGGGTGCGGGCGTCGAATCTTTGCACGGCCGATGACCGGCTGGCAGGCTCCACCGTGAGCGGGACAACCGACGAGCAGGGGATGGACGGGAAATGACCCAGGGCAACGGAATGCGCGCGACGCTGCAGCGGCGGATGCTGCTGCTGGGCATGGTGCCAAGGCAGTCCCGCCGGATCAGTGCGCCGGAACTGGTTGAACGCCTGCAGGCGCGGGGACTGGATACGACCCTGCGAACCATCGAACGGGACCTGGAATCGCTTTCGGCATTTCTACCGCTTGGGCGCGACGAGCGGGACCGTCCATACGGCTGGTACTGGCTGGCTGACGCCCCGCTGCAGGACATGCCTGCCCTGGATCCCGAAACGGCGCTCACCCTCCAGATCCTGGATGCTCATGCATCACGCCTGCTGCCGCCGTCCGCCCGGGAACGGCTGGCACCGCAGGTTGCGCGGGCGCGGGAGGTGCTGGAAGCCACGGGTCAGTCGTCCGGCCTGAGTCTGTGGCCCGA
>NZ_KB906177.1:23414-51496 GCF_000381205.1 Thioalkalivibrio sp. ALE11
GGCGTGTTCGCGACCGTGCAGCAGGGCCTGCTGGAACGCCGCTGCCTCGACATCACCTACCGCTCACGCTCGAAGGAGCGGGTGCGAGACCACCGTATTCACCCTCTGGCGCTGGTGTTCCGCGAGCCGGTCACCTACCTCTTGGCCACGATCGAACCGCACCAGGACGTGCTGCATCTGGCCGTGCACCGGATCGAGGCCGCGGCGCTGACCGAGGTGCCGACGCACGATCCGGAAGCCGGGTTCGATCTCGACCAGTTAATCCAGGAGGGCGTATTCGATTATCCGGAGGGCGGGACTATCCGGCTGGAACTCCGCGTGAGCCCGGAACTGGCGTACCACCTGCACGAGGCTCGCCTGTCCGACGACCAGACCATTGAGCCCGAAGGCGACGGCGTGTGCTCCCGGGTTACCGCCACCGTACGCGACACCGCGCACCTGAAATGGTGGCTGCTGGGCCTGGGCGCGGGGGTGGAAGTGCTTGGGCCGGCAAATCTGCGCGAAGCGATCGCGGAGGAGCTGGGCCAGGCCTTCGAGCGTTACCAGCACGGTGCGACCTGACGCGTGGATCATCGTGCGCGGAGGTGCAATGGTTCGGGGAGGCTGGTGCGCAAGTGAAGCGACAGCGGCTGTCGCCCGGATGGGAGCGGAACGCCGTTGCGAGCTTTATTCACACAATTCAATTGGGGTACGGTGCCCATGGGCGCCTGACCGGGGCTTCACGGACACGGGGAAACATGAGCGAAGTACTGACACCCGGCATGCGGAAATGATGGCGGCGCCGTCCGGGTCGGCGGCAGATTTGTGTGCCGCGGGAGACAAGGGTGAAGTATCCTGCAGCGCTGAATACGCCCGAGCACGGCCATCAGACGGAACGGTGCGCGTTGGCTGTGCCAGCTCCTCGAGCTTTCTCGCAGTTATCCCGCAAGCTGGGCATTATCATCAGCACAACCATGTACCAAGACGGGGAGTAAGCCGCGGATCAGTCGGACAGGCAAACGCCTCCGACGGCCACAAGCAGATTCGTCAATCGCTCGGCGCATCCCGTGGTCGTGACCGGAGGTTCGGTTGGATGGGGTTGATCATGCTTTTGCCATCTAATTGGGGGACTGCTCCACTCATGGGGGTCGGCTTACGTTTCGAGGCGGAAAGTTCTTGACGCATTTTAGGCCTTCGAAACCGCGTGTATTGGCTGTGGGAGCCCCGACTCACGTGGTCTGGCCGCCGCTCGGAAAAATGACGAACATGAAATCCACTCCAGCACACCTATCGTATGATTCCGACATCCTTGGCGGGGCATTGATGGTGAGAGAGAGTCGCATCATCGCGGACCTTCTTCTGACGGACGCTGGCGAGGATACCTGGCACCGTGCGATTTACCGGGAAAATCGCTTGCAGAAGCCGTCACAAGCAACCGCACGCCGAATCACGCGCGCTATCGACCGTCGACTCAGGCCCTTGCCATCTGCGTTCTGGAAGGCCTTGCGCGACAGCGACGAGCCGGAAGCGACGCAGATCGCGTTTTGTGCTTGCCTGTCTCGTAATCTATTGTTTCTGGAATTTGTGGAAACCATCGTTACGGATGCGTTGCTCACGCGGGTGGAGGTTTTGGAGCCCTATCAGTGGCGGGATTTCTTGGCCGAACGCGCGGATCGCTACCCGAAGATCAAAGATTGGTCGGCATCGTCGCAGCGCAAAATGGGGCAGATAGTCTTTCGGATGCTCAGTGAGGCGGGTTTGATCGACAGCACGCGCACACGCCGACTGCGCCCGCAACCTCTTCTTCCGGAGGTCGAGCGACTATTGCAGGCGTGTGGTATGCACCGTGTCCGTCGTTGTCTGCGTCGCCTGGGTCCTACGAACTGACGCCTTGTGATTTCTTCTCCCGGAAGTAACGTGCCCCACCTCGCGCCGATGGCCATTCGACTCGAAGTCGCCATTCGAGTCGCCCACGCCTTGAAATGGAGGTCGAATCCCTGATGCGTGACAATGACCCTCATCTCCAAGACCGACTGAACCAGGTCGTCGAGAAGATTACGAGCGCGGATTTCCTGGCTGGAGAAGGACTGGGTAACGAGGTTGGCTTTTGGATTTTCGACTATCCCGCGGAATACGAACTACAGGTACGCGAATACCTCTCGTTTCTGGAGGGGGTTCTTGAGCGTCAGCACAGCGACGTGTGTTTCCGCCACATCCACTTGTTACGCGTCCTGCGTGATTATCTCCATAAGCGCGGCATACTCGAAAAGGCTATTGCCATCCAGGCTGACAAGGGTGACCGGGCGCTTCTTAACGCGCTCCGAGGCCCTTTGCACATGGACCGATTCGCGCCGTTTTTCATCCGCGAGGAACTATCGGCTGATCCCGATATTGTCCTGGTTTCGGGCGTTGGCAGTGTTTGGCCCCTCATCCGGGCGCACAGCCTGCTGAATGCGCTACACAGCCGGCTGGGCCATAAACCACTTGTTCTCTTTTATCCGGGCCGCTTCGATGGCCAAAGCTTGACTCTGTTCAACCGGATCAAAAGCGACCATTACTACCGGGCGTTCGCACTCGTTCCCTGAGGCATAGTCGATCAAGGTCGCACCTCCGTTCCGACGCCCGCATTATTCGTTTTCAAGGAATCGACCCGATATGCGCATCCAGGATCTTTTCGAGAAGCCCCCCCAACGCCCTATCAACGGTGTTGTAAAAGCCGACCAGAGGGATCGCGAGACGATCTATCAAGAACTTGACGAGTACGTAGTCACCAATGAGTTGGAGAAGCATTTTCGGGACTTCTTCGAATCCTACGCCACGCCCATCTCTGATCCGTCTATTCCCCAGCGTATCGGCGTTTGGATCTCTGGATTTTTCGGGTCTGGGAAATCACATTTCCTCAAGGCGCTTTCCTACCTGCTGACCAACACCGAGGCGGAAGACCCGAGCGGCCGCATTCGTTGTGCTGCCGACTTTTTCGATGAGCAGAAACTCCACGATGCGATGATCCGGGCGGACATTGCCAAGGCGGCCCAAGAACCGGCAGATGTCATCCTGTTCAACATCGATAGCAAGGCCAGCTCCAACGATACCGGCAACGCGATCCTCAATGTCTTCCTGAGGGTGTTCAACGAGTACCAAGGCTTCAGTGGCGACCATCCACATATCGCGCACATGGAGCGTCACTTGGCACAGCGAGGGGTCTTCGATCGCTTCAAGGCAGTTTTTCTGGAGGTCAGCGGCGTAGCGTGGGAAGACGAGCGCGACGCTTATCAGTTCTATCAGGATGCGATCGAACAGGCGATCAGTCAGGTGCTGGATCTCTCGCCTGATGCTGCCCACAAGTGGTTTGAGGAGTCTGAGGAGACCTTCAGCGTATCCGTGGAGAATTTCTGTCGCTGGGTAAAGGAATATCTGGATGCGCAATCCGCGACTCGGCGTATTGTTTTTATGGTCGACGAGGTCGGACAGTTCGTTGGCAGCCATACGCAACGGATGCTGACCCTGCAGACCCTTACCGAGAATCTCGGCACCATCTGCAAGGGACGAGCGTGGATTGTGGTGACCTCACAAGCCGACATGGACGCAGTGTTGGGAGAGATGACGGCCACCAAGGCGAACGACTTCTCCAAGATTGCCGGGCGGTTCAAGACGCGTCTCTCGCTCTCCAGTTCCAACTCCGACGAGGTCATCCGCAAGCGCCTCCTGGCCAAGACACCCAAAGCCCGGGAAGAGCTCGCCCGAGTCTTCGAGGCCAAGGGCTCTGTCCTGCGCAACCAGCTCACCTTTGATCGGTCGGGTCCCACGTTGAAGAGTGTGGATAGTGCAGAGAGCTTCGTGGCCAACTACCCGTTCGTTCCGTACCACTTTCAGTTGGTCCAGAAGGTGTTCGAAGAGATCCGAAAAGTGGGCGCCACAGGTGCGCACTTGGCCTACGGTGAGCGGTCCATGCTGGATGCTTTTCAGATGGCGCTGACCGCTTCATCCGAGCAGGAGGTCGGTGTCCTCATCCCCATGCACAGCTTCTATCGGGCGGTGGAAGGCTTTCTGGACACTGCAGTCAAACGGACGATCGATCAAGCGGGTGAGAACGCTGCGCTCGACCAATTCGACGTGGAGATTCTCCGCACTCTGTTCATGATCCGGTATGTGGACCTGATCAAGGGCACCGTGGATAACCTTGTGACGCTCTCAATTACGCGCATCGACGACGACCGGCTTGCTATCCGCGAACGGCTCGAAGAGAGCCTTGCGCGGCTGGAGAAAGAGAGCCTCGTGACGCGCAATGGGGAGGAGTACCTTTTCCTCACCAACGAAGAAAGAGATATCACCCGTCAAATCAAATCCACCGAGATCCACAGTAGTGACGAGAACAAGGAGCTCTCCACGCTGATCTACAAGGATCTTCTCCGGGACCAGAACAAATATCGTTATCCGCAGAATGGGACCGACTACACGATCGGTCGGTACCTAGACGGCCATACCATCGATGGACGCCTGCAAGCTCAACTGCGCGTCGAGGTCGTCTCGCCGCTGGATATTCATTATGCCCAATATGGTGAGGCGGGATGCATCCGCAAGAGTGGCGAAAATCACGGCCAGGTGGTTATCAAGCTGTCGGATGACAAGGCCTTTTTCGAGGACTTGCGAACTTACCTGAAAACCGAAAAGTTTGTCCGCCTGAATGCGGCTTCCGGCGATCGCAGCGTCGAGCGGATCCTGGCCGACCGGGGGCGTGAGAACCAGGAGCGCCGCAAGCGACTGCGGATTCGCCTGGAGGAGATGCTCCTCGAGGCGGATATCTACGCCTTGGGGCAGAAGCTGGAACTAAAGGGTGCTCAGGTTAGTACCCGCGTGGAGAGCGCGTGTGAGTACCTGTTGGAAAACACCTACAGCAAATTGGGCTACCTCCAGGTGCTAACGCCGGAGCCAATGCGGGAGCTGCTGGCGGTGCTCACCGCCGATAACGTGGAGCAGCTTGGTATCGAGCTCGATGGAGAGGAAGGCAATGCCCAGGCCGTGCGGGAGGTCGAACAGTACATCGCCCTTCACAGCGGGGAGCCTGTGTCGCTCAATCCCCTGCTGGAACGGTTCCATAATCGTCCGTTTGGCTGGCCGTTGGAGGAGACGCTGCTGATCTTGGGTCGGTTATTCGCGCTAGGGCGTCTCACTTTTCACACGGCGGGACCCGCGCTGTCGGGTAAGGACGCATTCGAGTTCTTGAATAATTCGCGTCGGCGTCCCGAGGTGACGGTGCAGAAGAAGCGTCAAACCGACGACGTCGTATTGCGGCAGGCGCGGAACCTGACCAAGGAACTCTTCCCCAAGCTCGGACCGGCTTCCGAGAAGGATTTGTACGCTTTCTACCGAGATCAGTTCGAGATCTGGCGTGCGGATCTTGAAGGCTACAAGAGCAAAACAGAGGTAGGCCGATTCCCTGGGGGTGCGGTAATCGCCAGCACCCTTAAAGAGGTGGAGCGTCTGCTCCGTATCGACGATAGCTTCGAGTTCTTTAAGGAAGTCACCAGCAATAAGGAGAGCCTGCTGGATCTCGAAGAGCGGTATCGCGACCTCCATGAGTTCTTCGAGAAGCAGATCACCATCTGGCAGCGGTTGGATCAGGCGCTCGTCCGGCTCCAACCGAATCGTGCAGAGCTGGAGAAGGACGAGCAGGCCAGAAAAGCATTGGCCGAGATGGACCGTATCTTCGCTTCCGACGAGCCTTACGGCATGTTGCAGAGCGTTGCTGGCCTGATCGACACGGTGGACGAGGCCAACCAGCGGCTGTTGGAAGCGAAGCGCGAGCAGGCCATAGGCTTAATCGACGATCGTATCGCAAACGTAACTGCGGAGATTGCCAAGAGCGGGATTGGAACGCCCGATCTCAGCAATCAGTTGCTGCGCCCTCTTCAACTGCTAAAGAGCGATGTCGAGAGCGCTACCAGTGTCGCCGAAATTTATCTATTGCGCGGCGAAACCGCGGCCGAGCGCGAACAGGAAAGCCTCGATACCCTACATCGTGCACAGGAGGAAGAGGCAAGGCGCCAGAGCGCTGTTGGACAGGGTGGTAGTGGCCAAGACGGCCCGGTGCGCACTGCCAAAAACGGGGATGATGGGGCCGGCATCTCTGCTGTCCCGGATCAGAATGAGGAGGCTTCGCCCGCCGTGACCCTCCCCAAACCGGTAGTGAACGTAGACGTCGTCGAGGTGCTTGGCCGTACGCATGCTGGCGTCTATCTGGAAACCCAGAACGAAGTCGATGGGTTTCTCGACGCACTCAGGCGAGAACTTGAAGGTGCCATCGAGGCCAATAGGCGAATTCGGCTGCGCTGATATACTTGGGTACAAGGAGGCAGGGCTGTGGAGAAGCTAGACGCTGAGGCGTTACTCAAAACTGCACTTGGCGACGATTCCGCTACATTTCGTCCCGGGCAATGGGAAGCTATCGATGCTTTGGTCAATCAGCGCCGAAAACTGTTGGTGGTGCAGCGGACTGGCTGGGGCAAAAGCTCGGTGTACTTCATCAGTACGCGTCTTCTGCGCGACCGTGGCTTCGGGGCCACCATTATCATTTCGCCTCTGTTGGCGCTGATGCGGAACCAGATAGAATCAGCGCGCCGCCTCGGGATTCGTGCCGCTACCATTAACTCGGCAAACCAAAACCAAGAAGAAAGTGTTAAGAGGGATTTGCTCGCAGGTCAGGTCGATTGCCTTCTAATCTCTCCCGAGCGCCTGGCGAACGACACGTTTGTGCAGTCGGTGATGATGCCTATTGCTGATCGAATCGGTTTGCTTGTAGTGGATGAGGCACACTGCATTTCCGACTGGGGGCACGACTTTCGACCTGACTATCGTCGTATCGTGGGCGTGCTTCGGCAATTGCCCCCGGGCGTGCCGGTGCTGGGAACAACCGCGACCGCCAACGATCGGGTCATCGAGGATGTTCGCAGCCAGCTGGGTGACGTTGTGATTCAGCGTGGTTCACTGGAGCGTGAAAGCCTGGCGCTGCAGGCGCTAAGGCTACCAGATCAAGCCTCTCGCTTGGCCTGGATGGTACAAGTGATCCCGACGCTGCCCGGTACCGGTATCGTTTATACGCTCACTACTCGCGATGCGCAGCAGGTAGCGGACTGGCTACAGCAGCATGGGATCGAGGCTCGAGCTTACTATGCCGATGTAACCCCTCCCGAGTGGTTCCAGAAAAAGTACCCGAATGACCGCAACCAATACCGTGAATACTTGGAAGATCAGCTTCTCCGTAACGAGCTTAAGGTGTTGGTTGCCACAGGGGCTCTGGGGATGGGTTACGACAAGCCCGACTTGGGGTTTGTGATCCATTATCAGGCTCCCGGCTCTATCGTCGCCTACTACCAGCAAGTTGGCCGGGCAGGGCGGGCAATCGACTCAGCTCTCGGTATATTAATCGCCGGTCATGAGGATGATGAGATTCACGAGTATTTCCGGCGCTCTGCGTGTCCCTCGGACGATGAGATCCGCACGGTTCTCGCGACCCTAGAAGAGTCCGATGGATTATCGATTGGTGGGATCGAACAGAACGCTAATCTGAAGCGGAAGCAGATCGATAAGACCCTGAAAATCCTCAGCGTCGAGTGCCCTTCTCCTGTGATCAAGGAAGGCAGCGTATGGCGTCGTACACCTGTGGCTTACCGGCCGGATTATGAACGAATACGGCATTTGACGGAGATGCGTGAGCGCGAGTGGCAGCAGGTCAATGAGTACATCAATACCAGCGGCTGCCTGATGAACTTCTTACGTGGCGCTTTGGACGATCCACAGAGCGAACCATGCGGTCGGTGTGCCAATTGTTTGGGCGAGTCGCTGGTGCCGAACGACGTGGATAGCCAGCTAGCCCACCAAGCCGCGACTTACCAGCGCCAGGCCGAGATGCCGATCAAACCGAAAAAACAAGTCGCAGCCCAAGCCTTTCAGCAATATGGTTTCAGGGGCAATCTCCCGGCGAATCTGCAGGCGCAAGAAGGGCGTGTGTTGTCGCGCTGGAACGATGGCGGCTGGGGGGGGCTGGTCAAGGGGGGCAAGCAGCAAGGCACCTTCGGTGACGAGTTGGTCGAGGCTATGGCCGAGATGGTTGAGCAGCGTTGGCAGCCGCAACCACCGCCTACCTGGTTGTGTTCCGTGCCTTCTCTCAACCATCCTGAACTTGTGCCGGATTTCGCCAGGCGGCTAGCGGCCCGCTTGGGAATCCGCTACGTCGAAGCAGTGAGGAAGGTCGCGGACAACGAGCCGCAGAAGATGCAGCAGAACCGTTTCCACCAGTGCCGTAATCTGGACGGCGTATTCGAGGTGGATGAAGAGTTGCCGTCAGCTGCCGTTCTACTGGTCGACGATATTGTGGACTCCGGCTGGACGATGACCGTGGTTGCCGCGCTGCTGCGGCGTGCCGGTTCAGGCGAGGTATTTCCTGTAGCGCTGGCGTCCAGCTCGGGGAATGATTGATGACCCTCTCCGCCGCCGCACAGGCTACGTTATTGCTCGCCGGTTACTTTGCCGCGCCAGCCAAGGGAGCCGCCAAGCCGCTGACCCCCACCGAATGGGGTCTCTTTGCGCAATGGCTTCATGAGCAGGGCCATACACCCGCCGGTCTTCTGGGACAGGAGCGCCACGAGATCCTCCTGAGGTGGCAACACGCCAAGGTCACCAAGGAACGACTGGAGGCCCTGCTTCAGCGTGGAAATAGCATGGCGCTGGCCGTGGAGAAGTGGCAGCGGTCGGGGTTGTGGATTATTACCCGATCAGATTCGGCATACCCCAGGGCGCTGAAGAAACGCCTGAAGCAGACTGCTCCGCCCATACTGTATGGCTGTGGTAATGCTGAACTCCTCGATGCCGGGGGCGTGGCCGTGGTGGGTTCGCGCAAGGCAAGCGGTCCCGATCTGGCCTATGCCTACGAGCTGGGAGCAATGGCGGCCCAAGCGGGCATGGGTACCGTCTCTGGTGGCGCCAAGGGTATTGATGAAGCCGCCATGCGGGGTGCTGTGGAGCAGGGAGGTCCCGTCATTGGTGTTCTCAGTGAGGGGCTGCTGAGGGCTGCGACCTCCAGGCAGTGGCGCGAGGGCTTGTTGAGTGGTGGCTTGGTGCTGATTTCGCCTTACTACCCGGAAGCTCGCTTTAACACCGGAAATGCCATGGGGCGCAACAAGTATATCTACTGCCTGGCAGATGCTGCAGTTGTAGTTCACTCGGGTACCCGTGGTGGAACGAAGGCTGGCGCCGAAGAGAATCTCAAGAAGGGCTGGGTTCCGCTTTGGGTTAAGCCAACTCAAGATCCGGAAGCCGGCAATCGAGTGTTGGTAGAAGCTGGCGGGGCCTGGTGCAAAGAAGATGTCGCTCGGCTAGAGGTCCGTTCCCTGATTGGGGGGGGCGGCGTTCTTGGAAGCGACGTTCAGCAGGATTGCGAGATCGATGCGTCAGGGTCTTTGGAGACTCCCGGTGGGGTTGGCGTTGAAGACAGCGAGGAAGCCATTTTGAGCCTGAGTGGGGAATCTCAGCTAGGTTTGGCCTTTGATGACGCCGCGACAACCCAAGAGATGGATGAGGCCACTCAGTCAGCAGCGCCTGAAACGGCGATGGCTGAGACAACTACCAAAACAGACCGTGAAGAGCCGCTGGCCGATTCGTCAATCGAAAGCGATGAGGCCGCCTTCCATTCCGAGCAGGTAGATTTCTACCAGCTGTTCCTGAGAGAGCTGCAGCGGGGAGGGCCCAAGCCCAAGACAGCAGACGAGATTTCAGCCGAGACCGGCCTGCATAAGACACAGGTAAATGCTTGGCTGAAGCGGGCAGCGGAAGATGGCTTGGTGGTCAAGCTGGCTCGGCCAGTTCGGTACCAAGTGATTCAGGGGTAAACATATCCTATCAGGCTCTACGTGACGTTTTGTGCCTCGGCTCTCGGAAGAAATTCCTTCAATGGAGTACGGCGATGCGTGGCCACGCTGGTGTGTAGAGGAACCTCAACAGGGCCTGGTGGGCGCCCTGCTGTTCTCGTCCGTGTCGGTTTAGTCCCGGTAAAGGGATATCGGTGTTGAAATCGGGTCGTTGGGGCAATGTATGGCGTCGAAAATGCCTGTCGGAGCTGAAGGGGGAACAGTCCGATGGAGAGCTAAATTGGTAGCCACCGGGCCGCACTAGCTTTTTGCAACAGCCTGTTACGGAGGACGGTCTTGTGTCCGAGGACAAGGGAAGGTACAGAGCAGCGCGCCCAGAAAGGGTAATCATCAAGGTTGGGAATCCAGCATGAACACAGCGAACCTCAAGGCATACGCTCCCAAAGCTCGCACCCGTTTTATCGAGGCGATGAGGCGTCAGGCCGCAAGTTATGGCATCACCGAGGATCATGTCGCGCCCATGGAGGTCCGTGGTGATGTGATGCTCATTTCCAGCGCGGATGGACAGACCCACACCTTTCCGAAGGCACTACGGCAGCCGCGCGAGGCGCTGGCCAGGTGGGTGACCCGACTGGGCTTTGACCAGGCCATGGAGCAGGCAGCCTACAGCTGGTTTAACCGTCTGTGTGCGATCCGTTTCATGGAGCTCAAGGGCTATCTGGAGCATGGCCGGCGAGTGCTTTCCCACCCGGACCACGAGGGTGGCTTCCAGATCCTCGATGACTGTCTGGAGATCGACCTGCCCGGGCTGGATCCCACCCGGGTGCGCGAGCTCAAGCTCGACGGCACCCAGGACGAGGTGCTCTACCGCGAGCTGCTGCTGGCCCACTGTCACGCCCTTCATGAGGCCATGCCGTTCCTGTTCGAGCCGCTGGACGATGCCAGCGAGCTGCTGCTGCCGGACAACCTGACCAAGACCAACTCGCTGATCCGCGAGCTGGTCGAGGCGATTCCCGAGGAGGACTGGCAGGACGTCGAGGTGATCGGCTGGCTCTACCAGTTCTACATCTCGGAGAAGAAGGACCAGGTGATCGGCAAGGTGGTGAAGAGCGAGGATATCCCCGCCGCCACCCAGCTGTTCACCCCCAACTGGATCGTCCAGTACCTGGTACAGAACTCGGTGGGCCGCCAGTGGCTGCAGACCTACCCCGACTCCCCGCTCAAGGGCGAGATGCCGTACTACATCGAGCCCGCCGAGCAGGAACCCGAGGTGCAGGCCCAGCTGGATGCCATCACCCCGGCCAGCATCGACCCCGAGACCATTAAGGTACTCGACCCCGCCTGTGGCTCCGGCCATATCCTGGTCGAGGCCTACAACGTGCTGAAGGCCATCTACGAAGAGCGCGGCTACCGCTCCCGGGACATCCCCAAGCTGGTCCTGGAGAACAACCTGTTCGGCCTGGATATCGACGACCGCGCCGCCCAGCTCGCCGGCTTCGCGCTGCTGATGAAGGCCAGAGAAGACGATTCCCGGATCTTTACTAGAGGCGTTCGCCTCAACGTGATGGCCCTGCAGAGCACCCGGCACCTGGATGCCGGGAGTCTGTGGCGGGATCTCAATCTGACCGGTGACTGGCATCGGGGGCAGTCTCAGAGCCTATTCGAGAGCGAGCAGAAGGAGCTATCCAGCAACGACAGCACCTATAAGGCCATAGTTGATCTGATCGAACGCTTCCAGGACGCCAAGACCTTGGGCTCGCTGATCGACGTGCCGAACAGCTTCGAAACGCAGCTCAAGTCTATGCTGGAAGAAATCAGTGAGCTCGCCGACATCGGCGATACAATGCAGAAGACTGCTGTCAAGCAGTTGGCGCCGGTTTTGCAGCAGGCATGGGTGCTGGCGCAACGCTACGATGCAGTGATTGCCAACCCCCCTTATATGGGTAGCAAGGGGATGAACAAGGCGCTGAAAGATTACGCCAAAAACGCCTATCCCAACAGCAAGTCCGATCTGTTCGCGATTTTTCTGGACCGAGCTTTCAGTTTGCTCACGCCGCTCGGCTATAATGCTCAGATCAATATGCAGTCTTGGATGTTCCTCTCAAGCTACGAAAATCTACGCGAATGGCTGCTGGATAACACCACCATAATCACTATGGCGCATTTAGGTGGTAGGGCCTTCGACAGCATCAGCGGTGAAGTCGTCTCTGCCACCGCGTTTGTAATGGAGAAAACCTCCAGGCCGGATTATCGGGGGGCTTATCTGAGGCTGGTAGAAGGAAAATCCGAAGCCGAAAAACAGGCCGCACTCCTGGAAGCTATTCAGAATCGAGACTGCGGCTGGTGCTACGAAGCCAAGCCGGATGATTTCAAGAAAATTCCGGGGAGCCCGGTGGCGTATTGGGCTAGCGAGAACGTAATATTGGCTTTTTCGGAGAATGAGAGTCTTGGCAAATATATTACACCGGCGGTGGGCCAAAATACTGGCGATAATGACCGATTTTTAAGGCTGTGGAGTGAAGTTTCATTTGACAAAGTGGGATTAAGGTTTTCGAGCTTAGAAGATGCTTTTCAGTCTGGTTTAAAATGGTTTCCTTACAACAAAGGAGGCCCGTATCGCAAGTGGTATGGTAATATTTTTTATGTATTAAATTGGGAGAGGGATGGCAAAGAGGTTAAGGAGTATGCTCTAGAAAGAAATAATGGAAAGCATTGGTCTAGATATATTCAAAACCTCCAGTTTATGCTTAAAGAGGGGGTGTCATGGGCTGCAACTAGCTCATCATATTTTGGATGTCGTTACACAGAAGCCGGATTTTTCTTTGATGTTAAGGGGACATCTGGTTTTTCAGAAACAATAAACCCAAAAGTGTTGACTGCTTACCTTGGTAGCAAAGTGGTTTCTCGGTTGTTAATGGCTCTTAACCCTACCATTGAGTTCCAAACGAGGGACATAAGAAATCTTCCTTATACAGAGGAGCTAAAAAATAATGAAGATCTCCTTGGTTTGTCTGAAAAATGCATATCGATATCCAAAAATGACTGGAACTGCTATGAAAACTCTTTAGGTTTTACTGTTTCTCCTCTCTTGGGATTTGGCAAACAAACTTCAAAGCTAGGAACGGCTTATGGAAATTTGCGATGCTGCTTAAAAGAAAAAACATTGGAAATGCAGCGTTTAGAGGAGAAGGGCAACCGTATATTTGTTCAGGCTTATGGCCTAGAGAGAGAGTTAACTGAAAAGGTCTCCATTGAAGAGATCACATTGACGTGTAATCCCCATTACCGCTTCGGCCGCAGTCGATGCGAGGAAGAGCTGGAAACCCTGCTCCAGTGCGACACTCTCAAAGATCTGGTCAGCTACGCGATCGGCTGCATGATGGGCCGTTACTCGCTAGACAAGCCCGGCCTGATTCTCGCCAGCCAGGGCGAAACCGCCCGCGACTATCTCGCCCAGATCCCCGAACCCAGCTTCGCGCCGGATGAAAACGCCATCATACCGGTCACAGATCAAGAGTGGTTCCCTGACGACGCCACCAACCGCTTCCGCGATTTCGTCCGCATCGTTTGGGGCGAGGATCACCTGCAGGAAAATCTCGATTTCGTCGCCGAAAGTCTCTGCCTGCACGCCATCAAGCCCAAGAGGGGCGAGGCCGCGCTGGACACCATCCGCCGCTATCTGAGCACCCAGTTCTTCAAGGACCATCTACGCACCTACAAGAAGCGTCCCATCTACTGGCTGTTCAGCTCCGGTAAACAGAAAGCTTTCGAGTGCCTGGTGTACTTGCACCGCTACAATGAAAGCACCCTGGCTGAGATGCGCACCGACTACGTGATCCCGCTCACGGAGAAGCTTGCTAGCTATGCCGAAAAGCTGGAGCAGGACAAGGAAGCCAGCGCTTCTGCCGCCGAAGGCAAGCGCATCGAGAAGGAACTTAGCAAGCTCTACAAGCAGCAGACCGAGCTTAATGCCTTCGATGAGAAGCTACGCCACTATGCCGACCAGCGGATCTCACTGGATCTGGATGATGGGGTAAAGGCGAACTATGGGTACTTTGGAGATCTGCTGGCAAACGTAAAAGAAATCACGGGCAACAAGTCGGAGTAGTTATGTATCAGGCAGGCGGTACTATCGCGTCACTGATGGATCAAGTGAAGAGTAATGATCTGATTCTTCCAGCGATTCAGAGGGAGTTTGTATGGAAGCCTGAGCAGATCTGTAACCTGTTTGATAGCCTTCTTCAGGGTTACCCGTTTGGAGTTTTTCTTTTTTGGCGTATACAGCCTGAGAACCGGGATAAGTACCAATTCTATGAGTTTGTGACGGCATATCATCAGCGTGACAACCCTCATTGCGAACCACTAAAAGATGTCCCCGACCGTGAGCTTGTTGCGGTTCTCGATGGCCAACAACGGATAACCGCTCTGAACATTGGTCTGCGGGGATCCTACAGTCAAAAGACGCACGGAAAGTGGTGGTCTAGTTCGGATGCATTCCCCTTGAAAAGCCTTTATATCAACCTGCTTGGTCAGCCGAGGGAAGAAACCGGTAGCCGGTATCAGTTTGAGTTTCTAACGGCTAAACAGGCTGCTGATCGGTGTGGGGATGAGTATTGGTTTCTTGTTAGTAGGGTGCTAGAAGAGGACCGGGATGACCTGAACGACGAACTCAACGACAGTTGGGAGGGTGGCAGGGAGTCCTTGAAGTTTGCCCGGAGTGTCCTCAGGCAGCTGGTGACCACTATCTTTGACAAAGATAAAATCGCTTACTATGAGGAAAAAGACCAAGATCTGGAAAGGGTTCTGAATATTTTCATCCGCATGAACAGCGGGGGAACCATCCTCTCTTATTCGGACCTGCTGCTATCGATAGCCGTCGCTCAATGGGGTAGCCTGGACGCCCGAGAAGAGATCCGTTCGCTCGTTGATGAAATGAACAAGACAGGGGACGGTTTTTCTTACAGCAAGGATCTCGTTCTGAAAGCTGGGTTGATGTTGTCAGATATTGGTAGCGTGGGCTTCAAGGTCGAGAACTTCAATAAAGACAATATGGCGATTCTTGAGCGTAACTGGTCGGGTATTCGTCGCGCTCTTCTGCTGGCGGCCGAACTATTGGCGACTTTTGGATTTAACTCCCAAAACCTTCGAGCAGATAGCTCTATTTTGCCCGTTTCCTATTACCTCTATACGAGAAAGCTGGGTGAGGGCTATTTGTCCCGATCGGAATTTTCGAAAGATCGCGAGGCCTTAAGGTGTTGGTTTATTAGATCAATGCTTAAGGCGTCTGGAATCTGGGGTAGTGGGCTCGATACGCTTCTTACTAGCTTGCGAAGGGTTCTAAAAGAAGAAGGGCAGTCAGGATTCCCTGCGGAGAGGCTGGGTTCCGTGATGGCATCCCGAGGTAAGTCACTTTATTTTGTCGATGAGGAAATCGATGAGCTGGCCGAACTGGAGTATGGTGGAAAAAGGACCTTTGCTCTTCTTTCGCTCCTTTTTCCAGGATTTGATTTTTCGCGGCATTTTCATGTGGATCATGTTTATCCGAAAGGGTTGTTTTCCACGGGGCAGCTAAGAAAAGCAGGGATTCCGGAGGGTAAGATAGAGGATTTCAAGCTATGGGCAAACCGGTTGCCGAACCTGCAATTGCTTGAAGGTACTATTAATAATGAGAAACGCCGGAAGATGCCGTCAGAGTGGTATGAGGATGCTTGGCCCGACCCTGAGGCACGTCAGCGTCACCTACACTCTCAAGGAATAGATTTCTTGCCTGATGATATCAAGGAATTTGAGGCGTTTTACAAGCAGAGAAAAGAGATACTCAAGAAAAGAATCGAGCAAGTAGTCAATAGGAAGTCGGATGGACATTAAACAGCTGCGCCAAAGCTTGTCGCAATCCTTCGTCAGGGAAGGCAACCGTCTCGTCTTCTGGTATGACGCCCCGGGCGACTTCGGTGAAGTGCTGGATGACCTGTCCCTGGATGGCGTGCAGATCCTCAATATGGCGGGGCAATCCACATTGGGCGTGAAACTGCAGCTGGAGCTTCAGGAGTCGGATACGCCTACGCTGCTCTACTTTCCCTATTCCGAACCAACGCCGGAAGATGACTGGCTGCTGGACATCAAGCTCTACTCCGGGCGCTTCTATGCGGATCAGCTCTCGATGGTCTTCAAGGAGCTGGGACTCACGCGGCATTCGCTTCGTGAGCACCTGGCTCAGCGGCAGGCGTTCCTGGGGAGCCGGAAGCGGATCGAGGCGTTAAAGCGTTTGGTGACACCGAATATGGACGAGGATGGCCTTGATCTGGCCATGGCCGCAGCGGTCGTGGGTGCGCCTGCAAACGAGATCGCGACGTTGCTGTTTCACCTGGGCGATGAGGCGGTGGCTGAAGAGACCGGGCTGGAGGGCGATCCCCCTTCGCTCGTAGAGATGTCCAAATATGCTCTGGTACCCAGCTTTGTGAGGGGGCTTCAGCAGGAGGTAGGGTACCCCGCCAGCGAGGCGGAGCTCAGCGGTGAGGCAGCGCTGTCGTTCGGCCAGCTGATGCTGCGGCTGCTGACCACCGGGTACTGCGAGAGCATCTCCGAGATCCCTGACTGGGCGCAGAGCCATGCAATATCCTCGGCGAATGCCCGGGCTACCTCGCGGGCGCTGCTCTCTCGCTGGCGGGATAGCTCGCGTTTCTACCCGGCCTTCGATGTGATCTCCGCCTGGGTTGCCGACGCGCTGCGCATCGAGGACAAGATCCGTGATGTGCCCGTGGAGCGTCTGGTCCACGTGGCGACCTTTGAGGCGGTCGAGAAGCAAATCATCGTCGAACTTTGCCAGGATATCCCTCAGGCTGACGAGCGCGACCTGGAGATGTTCCGCGGCATCATCGCCGAGCGCCTGGATGGCTACTGGGCCTCACGTCACAAGAACGACGAGCGCCGGGCGCGCTATCGCCAGCTCTATGCCGCGTTGAGCGCCGCCATTGACCTGTTTGCCCTGCGACAGCAGCACGCCAACGGTTTCCATTACGAGAGCGTCGAGGCGCTCTACCATGCCTACAGCACCGAGCTCTACTGCTTCGATACCGCCTATCGCCACTACGCGGTGGCCTCCGACAGCACCGGCGTGGAGCTGCTCAAGAAGCTCGATGAGGCGGTGGAACGCTGCTATGACGAGTGGTTCCTAGGCCAGCTCACCCGGAACTGGAGCGAGCGCATCGACGCTGAGGGGCGCCTACACGACTGGACACTGCCGCGCATCCCTAATCAGCAGCACTTCTTCCGCGATGTGGTGCGCCCGCATTTGGACCCCCACCGTAACAAGCGCCAGGTGGTGATCATCAGCGATGCCTTTCGCTATGAGGCCGCCGAGGAGCTGCGAGAGCGCATCAACGCCAAGCGTTACAGCGAAGCGACCCTGAGCAGCCAGCTCGGCGTGGTGCCGAGCTACACCACTCTGGGCATGGCCTCATTGCTGCCGCATCGCGAGCTAAGTTACCAGCCGGGCAGCGACAGCGTGCTAGTGGATGGGAAGTCCAGCCAGGGCACCGAGAACCGCAGCCAGCGTCTGAGCGCTGCCGTGGGCGGTGAGGCCATGGCCGTGACCGCTGATGAGGTGAGGGGCTGGTCCCGCGAGCAGGGCCGCGAGGCGCTCAAGGGCATGCAGCTGGTCTACGTCTACCACAACGTAGTGGATGCGCGAGGGGATACCGCCAGCACCGAGAGCGAGACCTTCGCTGCGGTGGAGGACGCCATCGAGGAGCTCGATACGCTCACCCGCAAGATACTCATGCACCTCAACACCAGCACCGTGCTGGTCACCGCGGACCATGGCTTTCTGTTCCAGCGCCGCAAGTTGGATGCCACCGATCGGACCAGCCTGACCGAGAAGCCGGTCGGCGCCTTCAAGAGCAAGAAGCGCTACGTACTCGGGACGGCCCTGCCCGACAACCCCAGTGTATGGCACGGCCACACGCGCGAGACTGCCGGAACCACCTGCGAGACCGAGTTCTGGATTCCCAAGGGTGCTCACCGCTTCCATTTCGTCGGCGGCGCTCGTTTCGTGCATGGCGGTATCATGCCCCAGGAGATCGTTGTGCCGGTGCTCACCGTAAAGCAGCTCCGCGGGGAAAAGGCGGCGAAGCGCACCAGCCGAAAGGTCGAGGTGATCTCGCCCAGGGCCTCGCTGAAGATGGTCAACAATATCCAGCGTTTCGACCTGCTGCAGACCGAGGCGGTCGGCGAACGGCTCCAGCCTGTCACCGTAGCAGTAGCAATATACGAGGGCAGTGAGATGGTATCCAGCGAGGAGACGCTGACCTTCGACAGTACCAGCAGTGATATGAATGAGCGCATGAAGTCGGTGTGCCTGTCGCTTTCGGGAACCGATTTTGACCGCAAGCGAGATTACGCTCTGGTGCTGCGGGACAAGGATCTGGGCACCGAGCTGGAGCGTTACCGGGTGGTCATCGACCTGGCGATCACGGATGATTTCTTCTAGGGAAAGCTTCCTGGTCGTGTCCAAGCCTGATCGCCCCCGCCTGGCGACACGGATTCACCGCCTATTTCTGGAGCCTCTGTCGTGACCCTCAGTATGGACAATGATCCGCAACCTGACCTTTCCTCCAGCGGTCCGCTCGAAATTGAGGCTGACCTCGATGCGCTGCTGAACACCCATTTCGATGGCCGGGTGGTGCGCAAGGATCTCACCCAGCAGGTGAAGGAAGGCGCAAACGTTCCGGTGTATGTCCTCGAGTACCTCTTGGGTATGTACTGCGCCTCCGACGATCCGGGGGTGATTGAGGAAGGGCTCAAGAACGTGAAGACCATTCTGGCGGACAACTACGTCCGGCCGGATGAGGCCGAGAAGGTCAAGTCGCTGGTGCGCGAACGTGGCAGCTTCAAGGTCATCGATCGTGTGACGGTGCGCTTGAACGAGAAGCACGACTGTTACGAGGCGGCGTTCAGCAACCTCGGAATCAAGGATGCTGAAATCTCAGCCGGCTTCGTGAAAGAACACGAGAAGCTGTTGGTGGGCGGCATCTGGGTCATCGCCACCTTGAGCTATTACCACGAGGAAGGGCAGCGTGGTTCACCGTTTGGCGTCAGCCAGCTCAAGCCGATTCAGATGCCCCACATGAACATGGACGAGCTGTTCGAGGGGCGTAGGGCCTTTTCCACCGTGCAGTGGCGAGAGTCCCTCATCCGGTCCATCGGGATGGAGCCGGCCGAGTTGGATGAGGCTGTGCAGTGGCATCTCCTCGCTCGGATGGTTCCTTTCGTCGAGAATAACTACAACGTCTGCGAGCTGGGTCCTCGCGGCACCGGTAAGAGCCATATCTACAAAGAATGCTCTCCGAACAGCATCTTGGTGTCTGGTGGCCAGACTACGGTCGCGAACCTGTTCTACAACATGAGCTCGCGGCGTATCGGGCTTATCGGCATGTGGGATCTGGTTGCATTCGACGAGGTTGCCGGAATCTCTTTCAAAGACAAGGACGGGGTGCAGATCATGAAGGATTACATGGCCTCAGGTTCTTTCGCCCGCGGCCGAGAGCAGATTGAGGCATCTGCATCGATGGTGTTCGTTGGCAATATCAACCAGAGCGTTGAGTCACTGGTGAAAACCAGCCACCTCCTTACGCCATTCCCCGAGGCGATGATCGACGCCGCGTTTTTCGATCGATTCCATAGCTACATCCCCGGCTGGGAAGTCCCGAAGATGCGGCCGTCCTTCTTCACCCAGCGGTATGGCTTCATTGTCGACTACCTCGCCGAGTTCCTCCGGGAGATGCGCAAACGAAGTTTCGCGGATGCGATTGATCAGCATTTCAGGTTGGGCGATAATCTTAATCAACGCGATGTCATTGCGGTGCGCAAGACGGTGTCGGGTCTTCTGAAGCTACTGTTTCCCCATGGCGAATACGCCAAGGACGACGTTCGCAACTGTCTGGAGTATGCCCTGCAAGTACGCCGCCGGGTGAAAGAGCAACTGAAGAAGATCGGGGGTATGGAGTTCTACGACGTCCACTTCAGCTATGTCGACAAGGAGTCTCTTGAAGAGCACTTCGTATCCGTGAAGGAGCAAGGCGGGGGCGGACTGATCCCTGAAGGCCTCGGCAAGCCCGGCGTGGTCCACACCATCGGTCTTAGCGACAAGGGTATGCCTGGCGTTTATCGGATCGAACTCCAGGTAACTGCCGGAAACGGCAAGCTGGCCATGTCCGGCCTGTGGAACTCCAGTTCGGCTAAAGAACAGGTGAAGATGGCGTTCGACTACTTCAAGGCGAACGCAGGTCGAATCAGCGGTACCGGGAAAGTGCTGGAGCACGATTTCCATTTGCACGTGGTGGATCTCCAAAACACGGGTGTTCTACGTGACCTCGCGCTATCGAGTCTCGTTGCGTTTGCATCTGGTTTGCTGGGCAGGCCACCGCAAACCCAGCTGGTGGTCCTTGGCGATATCAGCCTCGGGGGTAGTCTCAAGCCCGTGGAAAGCTTGGCGGAATGTCTGCAAGTCGCGTTCGATGCAGGCGGCAAGCGGGTGACTTTGCCGATGACCAGTGCAGCAGACATCGCAACGGTGCCTGCTGAGTTGTTCACCAAGTTCCAGACTAGTTTCTACTCGGACCCTGTCGATGCGGTCGTGAAGTCACTGGGGGTCGAATAGTTGATGGGTCTCTGAAGAACGGCGTTCCTAAGGCATCGGAGGTTTCGATCTTAGTTGGGAATTGGCGGAATGCCGCGGGTGAAGCGGGAAGTATTAGGCACGAAGGGTGCCAGTGGTGGTGCTGCAATAATGGATAAAATAACTTTTGAATAGGGGCTTTGCCGGCCTTCCATTGTTGGTCGGACAACCGTGTTCAACTAGCGGTTTTTCTGTGTGCATTGGGGAAGCGCTCGGTGCACAATGAGGATAGCAGAGAGTGAGCGCTTCCTATGCCCCAGCTGTCCGTAATCCTCGATGCGATGCAGCACCCTGACTTTTCGGATGTCGCGCAGACGATCGCATCAGTGTGTCGGATCGACAATGACTTTCCCGGCGACCGGAATCTCACCGAAACGCTCCTTCAGGCCGTCGAATCTCCTCAGTGGGAAGAGCATCTCGCCACCACCCGGCGCCACTGGTCCGAGGCGTTACGCGGGATTGCGGAGCAAGGGCAGCAAAGGGGATGGCAATTAGCGGCGGGGGATACACGCGGAGGAAGTGCGAATCCACTTTACGGCCGCGTGAGTGAATATGCTGTCGCGTCGTTCCTTCTCCAGCGATCCCATCCACAGATTCGGGCCCAGGCCGAAGCGCTGCGCAACTTATACATTGCGGCTCTTTTATCGGACCCCCGTGCCTGTACGGCGGAAAGTGCGGATGAGCTACGTAAGGCGATCGCGCCGAAAAGCGAACACCGCGCGTTCATCAGTGGGTTCCCCGTTGAGCAGTCTCCTTATCCAGCCAATGTGCAGGCCCTCAAGGATCACCTGACCACCAAGATCGAGGCTGGGATCCCTGATACCCACGAGCAGATCGCCAGGCATGTCCTCTCCCTGATTGGTGCGGTGGGGCATGCCAAGAAACGATCCGCAAGGAGTGGCAAGCGAAAGGAAACTCAGGGTCCGACCCAGACGCCTCGTCGCAAAAGGCGTCGAACAGCGGCGCCAGGCTTGAGACCGCCGGCGGGCACCGAGGTCGTCGCCCGACGAGTCCCAACACCCTCGGATCCCGACTCGGTTGAGCCTCCTCAGGAAACATATACTGCGCTGCCCGTGGACCTCCATGATGAGGATCAGGCGGAACCGGATCTCTCTGATGCCGTGGCGGATGCCGTTGCGCGCCAATCGCGGCACTGGATCACTCGCCAGCAACGGTTGGTGCCGAATGATCCTACTCGATTCACTCCTCACGAACGACGGCGTCTTGTGACGACTTTGATGTCGGGTATGCAGGAGGATTCGAGGCTGGCGGCGGATGCGTCCGCGGTGTTGCTGATGTCCTATGTGACGGGCCAGTTGATCGAAGCGGTGCTTGAGTTTCAGGTTGGGCCGACAGGGGACTTGAGGGACGGAGGCATCTACCGGCGCGAGGTGAAGCTTCCGGAAAATGGCTATCGTCCGCCTTCAGGCCTGCAGGATTTCCTCGAGCCGGTCGCAGAAGAAATCCAGCTGCCTTTGCCGCAACCCTTGGAGGACTGGTTGACGTCAAGGTGTGCGGGCCACGAGGCACCATTGATAGAGAGCCTGGGATATTCCCAAGCCGAGTTGATGGCCGAGACTCGGCAACAGCTGAAAATCGCGCGTGATAGCGGCCGATACAACCGTATCCGTCTCGAGCGGATTGCGGCTGCGTTACGCCTGGAAATCTCGCTGGAGACGCGAGACTCCGTTGCGGTTCACCAACTTTCAGCCAAGCGGACCGACGCACCCCCGATCCTTTCCTACTATGTGCCCCACGACGTCGACCATCTGGTGGATCTTTATTGCCTGGTCACCAAAAGAATGCTGGACCGGTCATGAATGAAGGCATTACAGGCTACTACCCGTCTCGGTCTGCTTTTGAGGCGCTTCAGAGGGCTCTTTCTCACCGATTACGCGAAGCCATCGACCATAACGAGTCGGTGGTGATTCGCCACAATGCTTACGTCGATTATTGCCTCACTTTGCTGTTTCTGGCTTCTGGGCACCGGCCCGTAATCGATCCTTTCCCCGATCTGGATCTCTTCTCGACGAAGCTCGGGCTCCTTCTGATTTCCGATAAGGTCGTTGCCGATGAACGGGAATGGCGCATGGTTGCATTGCCGCCGATTGCTTGCGGCCAGCTCAAGGCTTATGTCCAGCACCTTAAGAAAATGCCCTCGAGGTTGCTGGCCGAGACGCGTGACGCCCGCCTGCCGAGTGAGATTCGAGACCTTACGGACCGTAATCGCGCTGGTCTCCCACTGTTTTTTTACCTGGAGGCCGATGGGAGGTCCTGGCGGCGGGCCTCACCCAGCGAACTGGAAACCCGACTAGCGGATTCTTGGCCCCTGCACATCGGTCTGTGGCGGCATGCGACAGCAACAGAAATCTTCAGGCAGACACGCCGAGCGGACTGGGCCGAACTCCAACTGGGTCACATCGAAGGATTGGACCACCCCCTCGGAAAAACTTCTACAGTGTCGGTCCTCGATGCCTTGCAGCCCATCGCTCAGGCATTGGAGGAGGCGCTGCAGCGGTCTGGTTGGCAGTGTGTTCCACCGCCGCTCAAGGCCTCTCCCCGTGCTGAAACCGCCTGGCGTGAGGTGGACGGCGATGCTGTCCCCACCGGCTCACCTTACCCGCCTTTCGGTCACCACCGCCGAAGGATGGATCGAGACAAGAGGCGCGCCCGAGCGGCACCGATCGTACGCCAACTACTCTCGTCGATGTTTGATGAGGGGGCGGGGCGTCCATCTCGGCAGCAGATCGAGCTTGCCTGGTCGGAACTGTTGGCGTTGGCCAAGTCGCACGGCATCCCACCTGATCACTGCATTGCGGTGTTCCATCGCTACATCCGTCGTCTACCCGGTGGGTCCGATGCACTCCGTCGGGCTCGCCCGGTACGATCATTGACCCCGGAACCTTCGCCCTTCGCGGAGGATACGCTGCGCCGTTACCGGCGCCTGCAGCGACTTCGACAGGCCTTCGTCGAATATCTGAAAGGCAAAGGCAAGGAAGGGGCCAGCTGCTCTGTGGCACGCCGCATCGCTGAAATCAGGCTCTCTGCCGCTCTCTTTTCGGGGCTCTTCCCCCAGGACCGACAAAATAGCCTCCAGCGCGCCCTTCCCTCGAGACTCTACAAGATCGAGCAGCAGCTATTCGTTGACTTACCCCTGACCGAAGCCGAGAGCTCGCCCACCTATCGCTGGTTCCCCGATCCGGTCAGCACGCACTTGCTCGCGGGCCTGGCGAGCTGGACTGCGGCCGACGACATCCCGCGATGGCCCACGAATCCGGAAATTGCGAAGGCGCACGACGCCCTCCTCAATACTTTGGAGGCTGGGCTCACAACGAAAGGTCTGGCTGGGCTGGTCCAGAGCGGTCTGACTCTCGAAATGCCCGGGCTCGTCGCGGCGGCGGTGACCGGGTCTGTCCCTTCCGTATCTCTGCCTCTGCCGCAATGGGTGCGCCTGCATCGAGGGGAAGCCCTCCATGAGTCGGTGCCCCCTGCTCCCAGTACCCCGGAACGGTCATTCGCAGCAAGCGCGCCATCGGTCGCCACAGCGGCCGGTAAAAGCCGAGCCGGCGAAGGAGGCCGCTTCCTATCCGCACTTCGTGCGTGTACGAGTCAAGTTCGAAGGCCTGACCCGGTCGGAAATGTCCGACCGAACTCAGCCCAGAAGGCGGCACTTGCCGCGCGTATGGAGGAATCCTTCATTCATGCTCCGGGCTGGTCGCAGCTGGCCTTTTCAATCGCCAGCTGGGGGATAGCCTTGTGCAAAAGAGGTACCCGATCAAAGGCCAATCTGGCTTACTCCACGATCACGAAATATCTGATGACTGTGGCGACCGCGCTTTATGCAAACCGTCAATATGGAGAGTTTCTATCCTTGGACTCTCTGCAATACGAGACGATCTACCTGGATACGCTGGTCGATGCCCCCGGCGGAAAAGCCGATTACCTCTTCGGGCGCCTTCTGGAGTTCCACGATTACCTCTTCGAGGCGTACTCTGTCGATGAGCCCGATTGGTCCGTTGTCGCTGCATCGGCCGGTCGCAGCATGGAGACTAGATATTCCGACGCCAACCTGCTGACGGAAGAAGAATATCTACGGATTTTTCAGTGCCTGAATCAGCTTTCTGGTCTGAATGAAGCATTGAGAACCCAATACGCCGTTCTTGTCTTGCTCGGATACAGGTTTAATCTCCGTTTTTCGGAGGCGTGGCGCCTACAGTATCGTGATTGGCAAGGTGACCAAGATTTTTCCGAAGTATTTCTCACCATCCGCCCCAACGTTTTCGGAGATCTGAAATCGCGTTCGGGCGTGCGTGTCATCCCGTTGTTGGAGTCGCTAACAGAGGTTGAAGCCGGAGTTCTGCGCAAACTGCTCGATTCCTCAGAGCAGGCATTCAAGGGTGATCCGTTGACACCCTTGATGGGTATGACTGCTGGAACGCGCGAACTCATTGGGCGGCATGATGCGACCCAAATGATCCACTCCGTGATGCGATCCGTGCTGGGCGATTGGCGGATTCGCTATCATCACCTACGCCATACATGGGTCACACGTATGGCTGAGGGTGTCCTGCGACCCGATGGCCCAACCCTGCTGAGAGGGCCGGACCAGAGTATAAACGTGGCCGTGATGGTCGGTGATGAAAAGGGGCACCCGTTTCGGTCGGTCACGACTGCAGTCGGGCATGCGAGTGAGCAAACGACGATTGCCTCATACGTCCACTGTTTAGATTCCGTCGCGGCCGAGTGGAGTCAACGACGAGCGCCAAGCCTGCCGGAACCGGCAGCAGCATACGCCCTCGGCGTTTCCGACTCGACTCTCCGAGTGCGTCATAACCGTGGGAAGGGCAATGATCATAGATGGATGCTCTCTTCCGTGGGTACTCCGGATGTTCAAACTGCTCCGTACGGTGATTGTGACGATATTCCTGATGGCGCGGCTGTCGATTCGGTTACACCTATGGACGTCTATCGCATCGTCACAGAGTACGCATATAGCGACTATGCGATCGCCCAAATTGCTGATCGACTGATGATGAGCCAAGAGACTGTTCAAGCCGTAGTTGCCGCAGCGAACGCCCTTGAGCGGGAATCGGGTTATGAGCGTTACAGACTTTATCGCCGTTCCAGCGACCCCATTTTGTCGACAGTCCCGAAATCAAAACGGGATGCGCCCAAAAGGCCTTCGAGACAGGAGAACCGTCGAGTGGAATGCCTGTTGGACCGGATGTGCGCACAAGACCTTGCGGCTGCCGACTGGCGTGAGTTGCGACAAGGGACGGAAGCGTGGATTCACTCTTTTCGGGCTCCTAATTTTCTTTTGGTTACAAACTTGTCGGACCTGCGCGCCTTGCGCGACTTGATTCGACTCGTTGATAGGAGCGTTACGTGTAGCGTTCTCGCCCCGGATGATGGTGTAGAGAGCCTAGATGCTGCGAAGATTGAAGAACTGGGTCTGGAATTCTTGGGTTACGCTCCGTTGCCCTTGTCTGCTGCTGGGGTTGCCTCAAGACGAAAGGCGCGCGTATGCCTCAGTCCGGATCTGGCAAATAGCGAGTCGTGTACGCACCAGACGCTGCATCGCGCCCTATATCACCTCGCCGTATTTGTGCGCGTCCGTGTTGGGTTGAATTGGCGAGAGGCGACCGGGGTGGTTTTGCAAGGTGAGTTTTGAACCGGGAGGATTGTCCGGTGGGAGGTACGCTCTTGATCCTCGTTGGGTGAGCCGGATGTCGAATTGCATTCGGTCGTGATATTGACTCTGGCTTTGGACTGTGAGACAAACGTGTCTGGCGCCTCAAGAAGGTGAAGGCTGTTCCCTATCAGCGAGCTGCAGGATACGGGCAGTCTATTGGCTGGGGCTAGGGTGGTCGGCAGAGCCAGCCAAGCGCGATCGATGGTAGGACTTCATTCATGATCCGGTAGAACGTAAAGGCGTCGCGCTCCATCGTATTGCGCAATTCCACATGTCCCAGTGATGGTCGGGACATTTTTTCGGGATAACTTGGGATCCCCTGGCTATGGCCTCACATAGCCGGTGGGGGACGTCTTTATATCGAAGAGGGATTGCGCGATGGGCAAGGCTCAAGAAGAGACCTACTACGTAGTGGCGGAACAGTACGTGATGGACTGTCGTGCCACGGACCTGGATGTGGTTTACAGCGATTCAAGGGCCCGGCGACAGCTGCAATTGTGCAGAAAGACTATGGAGCCACTGCTCATGGCGTGTCGCGCCACGATAAGTGCTGCGGAAGGCGACGAGTCGGCGGTGCAGCTCGAGGATGTCGTTCGCGAGGGAACAGCGCTGTACCTGGCAATAGTGCTATATGCTCGCGACTGGATTGATGGCGGCGAGACAGTAGGGGCGGAACTCCGAGACATGATCCGATACACAGCGGAGGCATTAGCGCTGTCTCAGTCTCATTCGCGTCCCTCCGATGTCGTGATCGAGGGTGGAGGAGGGTCGGTACGAAGGATTAACAATCGGGTCGTGCAAGCGCCGCACTACGTCGCTCGAGCCGCGGACGCCATAAGAAAAAACGCGAATGGAGGTTCCGGTCGGAAAATCGAGGCCAAGCTCGTGCTTGGTGATGGGGAGGGGGTGGAAATCGTCTACATGGACGATGCGAGCGTTTATCTGGGCGAGTCTGAGTGGAGGGTGAACGACGTCTCGGTTAAGCACGTCGACAACGAAGACGAGACAGCGATATTGATCTTCTCGCATAAGTTAGAGGGCATGGAGAGCCGGCGGCTGACCTTTACGTATAGTAATGATAAAATAAGAGAATGGCTTCTGGAGGCGCAAAAGGCTTGGGCGACCGTGTCCATCCATTGGGTTCCTAGGTGCAAAAAAAGAAATGGCCATCTCCGCATCGTAGGAGGAGAGGTGCGAGAGATAGGGGCGGCATCGCAGCGACATATCGAGGAGGTGCTTGCGGGTGAGTAGTGATGGGGCAGAGGCCCAAGCGAGCACTGAGGGCCAATCGGTGCCAGGTGTCGCGTGATTCCATACCGCGAAAAAAGACACTACTGGTTCTTGCCCGGGAGTGGATGAGTAGTGTGCCGGATGAGGGAACGGGATTTGATCGCATGGTAAGGACGATCCAATTCAACGCACGCACCACTCCCCGGATCCTGCAGAGATTGCAGGATGCGCCGGCCGGCGCCTGCGATCCGGAACTGGCCCGGCGCGACTGCATCATCAGCCGCATGACGGTGCGGAAGGAGCGCCGTCGGCGCGCCTAGGTGGAAGACCGGACTCATCGTCCGAAGACGATTTCGACGGCAGAACAGGAGCCGATCGTGGTCTAGGTGTCAGGTCTCGCCTGATTGCATACCGCGAGAGAAGGCACCCCTGTTTCATGCCCGGGAGTGGATGAGTATTGTGCCCGATGAGCGAACGGGAGGCTGACCGCATGGCGAGTACGATCCATTCCAACGCCCGCACCACACCCCGGATCCGGCAGGAACTGCAGGAGGCGCCGGCCGGCGTCAGCGACCCGGAACTGGCCCGGCGCTACGGCATCAGTCGCATGACGGTGCGCAAGTGGCGCCGCCGGCGCACCGAG
>NZ_KB906178.1:0-39472 GCF_000381205.1 Thioalkalivibrio sp. ALE11
CGGCCGTGTGGCGCGTCTGGTAGGGGTTGCGGCGCTTGAGTCCCGCCTTCTTCAGCGTCGGGTACCAGACCCGGTTGTTCACGTTGCGGTACGCAATCGGATACCCGTACCGGGTGGAGAACACGTAGCGGCTGCGGTGGGTCTCCGGGCGCTGACGCATGGCCTCGCGTTCCTCCATGAGCACCCGGTACACCACGTCGGACATCTGGATCGTCCGCGTCGAACCGTCGGTCTTGGTCGTGGTCTCCTCGCCCTGCACCCGGGCCGACTGAACCAGGATCTCCCGACGGTCGAAATCGACGCAGTCCCACTTCAGCCCGTCGATCTCCGAGGTCCGCATGCCGGTGAAGAAGCGGACCAGGAAATACCCGCGCCACTCCGGCGGCGCGGCATCCAGAAACCGCTGGACCTCCTCCAGCGAGAACGGATCCACCTGCGAACGCCCGATCCGCATGGGCTTGATGCCCTGAAACGGCGTGTTAAAGTCAAAGCGGTCGGCGGCTTCCTCCAGAATCTGCTTCGTTACGTTCAGAATCTGGTTGATCCGAGAGGCTGACAGCCCCTTCCCGGTATCGCGGTTCACTTTGGCGAGTTGTGCGCGATACTGGAGAATTTCGGATTTCTGGATGTCGCCGACCTTCCGGTCCCCGAACTGCGGGACCACGTGCTTCGACAGGATGTCGGTCACCTTCGTCTGGTACGAAGGCTTCCACAGCGGAGCGTTTTCCGCGAACCAGGTGTCACTGAACTCCCGCATCGTGGGCTGATCCGCAGATGCCTCGGGACCGCTCTCCTGCGAAACGACCGCGTCCGGCTGCGCGAAGCGCTGCGCATTGCGGCTGTTCGGGAAGGTCTTGGCGTAATCGAAGACTCCCAGCTCGATTTCCGCCTCAATCTTCTTGAGCGCCCGTTCCATGGCGCGCCGGTTCTTCGGCGTATCCTGCAGTTGGGAATACTCCCGGCACCGCTGGCCCCGATACCGAAAATCGAAGAACAGCTTGCCGTTGTGGTGTACGCGAACACTAGGCATGGCACACACCTCCCCGGGCCATCGGGATTCCGAGGCCCTGCTCGGTCTGGGTCACGGGCTGGTTCTCCAGCAGCGTTTCTTCGACCTTCTCCCAGATAATGAGGTACTTGCGGCGGTCAAAGGCACGGACGAAGTGCACGCCTTCGACCAGATGCTCTTTCATGATCACGTTCCGGAAATACCGGGTATTGAACTGCAGTCGCGCTGCAGCCTGCTCTGGCGTAAGATACGTGTTCTGATTCACAGAAGTCTCCTTTTGTTGACGTATGTTAACCATACGTAACGAATACTACAGAACACGAACGTTCCTGTCAAGAACGTTTGTTAGCCAAGAGGCACGAACAATGATCCGATTTCGTCTGAAGGAACGAATAGCGGACAAGGCGTTTCAGGAGGGCCGGCGCATCACGCTGGAGGAGATCTCCAAAGCAACTGGCGTGAACCGGACAAGTCTCTCCAAGATGGCGAATCAGCGGGGTTACAACGCGACCACGGACAGTCTTGACGCTCTCTGCGCCTATTTCGACTGCCAGGTTGGGGACCTCGCCGAATACGTCCCGGACAGCGATGCGAGTGGCGAGGGTGAATCGTGAGGTGCTCCGAAGAGCGGCTCTTGGGCCCGTTCCGGGTGGTGCTCACTTTGGCGAGCCGTTTCCAGGACCTGTCGAAGGGCGTGGGCCACAAAATGGGCTACATGTGGGCTACAGATGGGCCAAAGCCGTTCGAGAGGCTTCGCGCTGAGCGCGCTTTCTTCACTTCTGCCGTCCCCGACATCGACTGACGGACTCCGCGAGAGCTTTGCGTCTACCCGAAAAACACTCGCAGAGACAACACCTTGCAGATCCCTTTGACACACCCTAAAGACGCTGTAGAATACGCGTCTCGGACACGACAGGCGCGTAGCTCAGTTGGTTAGAGCACCACCTTGACATGGTGGGGGTCGGTGGTTCGAGTCCACTCGCGCCTACCAGATTTGTGAAAGGCGAGCCCGACCTGGTCCGGCTCGCCTTTTTTTCGCCCGGAACCCGCAAATCGGGTCGGGCTGCCGGAGATCGGGGCGGTCAGACATGGAGTCCAGGCTCAGGGCGTTGGTAACGGGGCTTGCGGTGCTGTTGCTGGCCTCCGGCTGTGCGTCGCTGGAACCACGCGATGACCGCCCCGCGAATCCGCCCGCCGCACCGGCCGACGAAGGCCCCCTCGCCGAATGGATCACGCCCCGGGTGGACGCATCCCCGGGGGAATCCGGATTCCGTCTGCTGGATGATGGTGTCGAGGCCTTCCAGTGGCGGGCCTTCAGCGCGCGCAAGGCCGAGGATCGGCTGAGCATTCAGTACTACATCTGGCGCAACGATGCCGCCGGCCGGGCCCTTCTCGGCGAGCTGCTGCGCGCGGCCGACCGCGGGGTCAACGTCTCGGTACTGCTGGACGACATCGATGCCCGCGGCCGCGACGACATCCTCGCCGCCGTCGATCAGCACCCCAACATCGACATCCGCCTGTTCAATCCCTTCCGCACCCGTCACGGGATGCTCGGCAAGGGACTGGAGTTCCTGACCCGGGGCGTTCAGCTCAACCGGCGCATGCACAACAAGGCCTGGGTGGTCGACGGCCACCTGGCGATCATCGGCGGGCGCAACATCGGCGACGAGTACTTCGAGGCCAGCCCGGAATACAACTTCGCGGATCTGGACGTGGCGATCGTCGGGCCGATGGCCGCCGAGGTGGAGGCCTCGTTCCACGATTTCTGGAACAGCCAGGGTGCGATCGGCATCCAGCGCGTGGTCTCGCGCCTCCCGGATCCGCCCCGGCTACAGGAACATCGCGAGGCCCTGCAGGCATGGCTGTCGACACAGAACGACCACCCGCTGCTGCAGAAGGCCCCGGCCGGGCGCCTGCCCCCCGGACATATCGACGATGACGAGGCCTATGTCTGGACCGCGGCGGCGGACTTCGTGGTGGACCCGCCCGCCAAGGCGCTGGATACCGCGGGTTTCGATCCCGAGCGGGATGGCGGGGTCACCCCGGCGCTGCGGGCCCGCTTTTCCGGGGTACGCAACGAGCTGCGCATCATCACGCCCTATTTCGTCCCACAGCGGCGGGGCACCCGGGAACTGATCGAGATCGCGGAGCGTGGGGTTCGTATCAGCGTGCTGACCAACTCGCTGGCCTCCAATGATGTGGTGTTCACCCACAGCGGATATTCACGCCGCCGACCGACCCTGCTGCAGGGCGGCGTGGAGCTGCACGAGCTGCGTCCCACCGCCCTGCCCAACGGCGAGGAACGGGCAAGGCGCTGGGGCCTGGGCTCGTCGCAGACCAGCCTGCACACCAAGGCGTTCGTGATGGACGGCCACGAGGCGTTCGTCGGCTCCTACAACCTCGATCCGCGTTCGGCCTACAGCAATACCGAATCCGGGGTGTTCCTGCGCGAACCGGCGCTGGTCGGCCAGGTCGTGGACCTGCACGAGCGGATTATCCAGCCCGAGTTCGCCTACCGGGTCGAGCTGGACGCCGAGGACAACCTGATCTGGAGCGACGACCAGGGCCGCACGTGGCGGCGCGATCCCAAGGCCGGCCACATGCGTCAGATCCTTTCGGATCTCACCATCCTGTTCCCGGTGGAGAGCCTGCTGTAATCCCCGCGGGCAAGCCCGCTCAGGACGGACGCCGGCCGACGACCTGCACCACCGCGCCGCGACCGGTGTGATAAACCCCTTCGATCACCTCGCGCTCCAGCTCGTGGGCGTAGTCGAACTCGAGGCCATCGAGTTCCTCGCTGAGCGCGTTCAGGTCCATCATCAATTCTTCCACCGGCGGGCCACCGGTGCCGTGCGCCAGCTGTGCCGGCGTGTACGCCTCGAGGATGAAAGTCCCGCCGGGGCGCAGCCCCTGCACGACATCGGCATGCACACGGCGACGGATCTCCGGTGGCACGTGACAGTAGATCGACACGATCACATCCCAGCTTTCCGGATCAATGCGGTAGTCCGCCAGATCGGCGACCTCGGTCCGGATACTCACCCCGCGCTCGGCCGCCAGCCGTTCGGCCTTGCGCAGGCCCACCAGGGAGCTGTCGACCGCGGTCACGTCGAAGCCCTGTTCGGCCAGATACACCGCGTTGCGCCCCTCGCCCTCGCCCAGGCACAGCGCATCTCCGGGCGGCAGGGTGGCCACGGCCTCGCGCAGGAAGTCGTTCGGCTCGGTGCCGTAGGCGAATTCCTCCGTTGAATAACGATCATCCCACATCATCAACTCCTTGCATGTTCCGGGCTCCATTGCCGGGCGCGCGGGTTTGCCCTACTCTTTGCGCGCCCGGCAGTCACCCGATTGCTTCTTCATACGTTCGTTTTCACGACCAGGCCACCATGACCGAGACCGTAACCCTGCGCGGCCGCCTGACGGCCCTGATCGAAGCCAATTACACCCAGCGCTTCATCATCGGACTGATCCTGCTGAACGCCCTGACCCTGGGGCTCGAAACCTCGCATGCGGTGATGCAGGCGATCGGCCCCGTGATCAACAGCGCCGACGTGATCATCCTGTCGATCTTCACCGTCGAGGTCCTGACCAAGATGTTCGTCTACCGCCTGCGGTTCTGGCGCAACCCCTGGAACGTGTTCGATTTCTTCGTCGTTGGCATCGCGCTGATCCCGGCTACCGGCCCGTTCTCGGTGCTGCGCGTGCTGCGTCTGCTGCGTCTGGTCTCGCTGGTGCCCAAGCTGCGCTTCATCGTCGAGGCGCTGCTGCGCGCGATCCCGGGTATCATCTCCATCATCGGTCTGTTGCTGCTGATCTTCTACGTGTTCGCGATCATCGCCACCGGGCTGTTCCGCGAAACGCATCCCGAGATGTTCGGCACTCTCGGCGCGACCATGTACAGCCTGTTCCAGGTGATGACGCTGGAAGGCTGGTCGGAAGACGTGGCTCGCCCCGTCATGGAGGAGCACCCCTGGGCGTGGGCATTCTTCGTGCCGTTTATCCTGATCGCCACGTTCACCGTGCTCAACCTGTTCATCGCCATCATCGTGGATGCGATGCAGCGCATGCACGACCGCGCGGTGGAAATCGAAAAGCAGGCCATCCACGACAGCGTTCACGAGGAAAACAAGGCCCTGCACAACGAACTCCAGGCCCTGCACGAGGAGACCAGCGCGCTGCAGGAACGCCTGTCCCGGATGCAGAACCTGCTGGAACAGCGATCGCGCGAAGGACGCTAGCCGGCCTCCCCGGCCCCGGTCTCCGACAGCGGCACGCATTCGGGCCGGATGCGGGCCGCGAACGCCTCCGATATGCGGTGCAGATCCACCACATCCACCGGAAACGGCAAATCCGACTCGGCGAGGTCGGCCTCCAGTTCCCCAAGGATCGCGAAATCCAGGGCCTCGCCGGCATCCACCAGCAGGTCCAGGTCCGAAGCGGGCGCGCTGCACCCGGTGGCGCGCGAGCCGAACAGCCACACCCGCGTCCCCGCGGGCAAATGCCGGTGCACGAGACGCTCCACCACCTCCCGCTGAGCGGGCGTCAGGTCAACCACCCGGATGCTCCAGCTTCTCGATCAGGGCCTGCACGGCGGGCAGAAAGCTTCGCGCAATCTCGTACACCTCCTCCGCCACGGCTTCGTTATACGTGTGCGAGGTCATGTTGCGGGCCCTGTGGAAGGCAAACCACTGCGCGGGATCCTCGATCAATCGCCGCGTTGCCGCCAGACGAAACAGCTCCCGACGACTGAGCGGCATCACCACCTCGCGCCCCTCATCCTCGACCAGCCGCCGCTGCAGCAGCTTCCACGCCAGCTCGAAGCTGTATTCGAAGCGCTGGATGGTCGCATCGCGGATGAACTCGTCCTTCGGCTGCGCCAGCGCCCGCTCCAGCGAGGCGGCCGCGTCGCGCAGCGGGGTCACCAGCAGGCCGTCGCTCATGCGCTGCCTCCTTCCGTGGCTTCCTCGGCCAGCAGATCCTCGCCCGCCAGCAGCCGCGGCAGTTCCTCCGGGCCCAGCACCGGGACGCCCAGGGATTCGGCCTTCGCTACCTTGGATCCGGGGTCGGCGCCGGCGATGACCGCGCTGGTCTTCTTCGACACCGAGCCGGTGATCCTGGCGCCCAGCGCCTCCAGACGCGCACGCGCCTCGTCGCGGGTCATCTCCTCAAGCGTGCCGGTCAGCACGAACGTGCGCCCCGCCAGCGGGGCCTGCGCGGCCTCATCCCCGGCGTCACCGGGGGAGGCCGGGGACGGCTCCGGCACCGGCCAGTGCACGCCGGCCGCACGCAGGGCTTCGACCACCTCGCGATTATGCGGCTCGGCGAAGAAATGCACGATGTGTTCGGCCACCACCGGCCCCACGTCCGGGATCGACTGCAGGGTCTCGGCATCCGCCGCCATCAGGGCATCCAGGTCACGGAAATGCGCGGCCAGGGCCTGCGCGGTGACTTCGCCTACCTCGCGGATGCCGAGGGCGAAGATGAAGCGCGCCAGCGTGGTCTCGCGCGCGGTCTCCAGCGCGCGCACCAGGTTGTCGGCCAGTTTCGGCCCCACCCGTTCCAGCTGCTGCAGGGTCTCCGTATCCAGCGCGAACAACTCCGCCGGGGTGCGTACCCGGCCGCTGTCGACCAGCTGCTCGATCAGCTTCTCGCCGAAGCCCTCGATGTCCATGGCGCGACGCGACACGAAGTGCTTGAGCGCCTCGCGCCGCTGCGCCGGACAGACCAGCCCGCCGGTGCAGCGCGCCACCACCTCGCCCTCGGGCCGTTCCACATGCGAGCCACATTCCGGGCAGGTGGCCGGGAGTTCGATCGCGCGGGTCTCCGCCGGCCGCTCGCCTCCGGCGCGACCCACCACCTCGGGGATCACGTCCCCGGCGCGGCGCACGATCACGCGGTCGCCGATGCGGATATCCTTGCGCTCCACCTCGTCCATGTTGTGCAGGCCGGCGTTGGACACCATCACCCCGCCCACCAGCACCGGCTCCAGCCGCGCCACCGGCGTCAGGGCCCCCGTGCGCCCCACGTTGAACTCGACATCGCGCAGCGTGGTGGTGCGTTCCTCGGCCGGGAACTTGTGCGCGATCGCCCAGCGCGGGGCCCGCGACACGAACCCCAGCACCTGCTGGTCGGCCAGATCGTCCACCTTGTACACGATGCCGTCGATCTCGTAATCCAGATCGCGCCGCCGCGCGGCCAGCTCGTCGTAATAGCCCAGGCAGCCCTCCACCCCGGTCACCACGCGGCGCTCGGAACACACCGGCAGGCCGAGATCACGCAGGGCGTCCAGCACCGCCGACTGCCGCCCCGGCAGCGCCCCGCCCTCGACATGGCCCACGGAATAGGCAAAGAAACTGAGCGGGCGCCGGGCCGTCACCTTGGGGTCGAGCTGGCGCAGGCTGCCGGCGGCGGCGTTGCGCGGGTTCATGAAACCGCGCTGCCCCTCGGCCTCCAGCCCCTCGTTGAGGCGCAGGAAATCCGCCCGGCGCATGAACACCTCGCCGCGCACCTCCAGCACGGCCGGGATCGCCCCGCCCACGGCCTGCGCCCCGGCCGGATCCAGGCGCAGCGGCACCGGGCGCACGGTGCGCATGTTGGCGGTCACGTCCTCGCCGGTTTCGCCGTCGCCGCGGGTGGCGGCGCGCACCAGCACTCCGTCTTCGAACAGCAGCGAGATCGCCAGCCCGTCCAGCTTGGGCTCGGCCATGTAGGTGACGGCCTGTTCGGCACGTGCCGGATCACCGGTGTCGCGCGCCAGGCGTTCGCGCACCCGCCGGTCGAAGTCGTGAATCTCCCCGGGCTCGAAGCCGTTGGCCAGCGACAGCATCGGCAGCCGGTGGCGCACTGGCTCGAAGCCCTCGGCCGGCTGCGCGCCCACGCGCTGGGTCGGCGAGTCCGGGGTGATCCATTCGGGGTGCGCGGCCTCCAGCGCCTCGAGCTCGCGCAGGAGCTCGTCGTATTCGGTATCCGAGATCTCGGGGTCGTCGTGGACGTAGTAGCGCCGGTTGTGGTGTTCGATCTGTCGGCGCAGCGCCTCCAGGCGCTCGCGGTCGGCGCTCATTGCGTCCTCCCGCGCCGGAGGATGTCGGGCCGGTTGCGCAGCAGCCACTGGTTCAGGTCCTCGCGCATGTGCGCCAGGGTCTGGTTCGTCGCCGTCGACTGCTGCGCGTCCAGGATGGTGCCCCCGAGGTCGCGTGCCAGCGCGTGCGCGTTCTCCAGCAATGCCTCGAACGCGCGCTGCGGATGGGCGCTGTAGTGCACCTGGGTGAACAGGGTGACGCCGGGGGTCATCATGTCCGCCAGGTCCTCGTCACGCAGGGTCCCGGGCGCCACCATGTTGGCCACCGAGAACAGCGGCTGTCGTTTGTCGCTCTCGGGTTCATGGTAGTGGTAGATGTCCATCGCCCCGGGCTTGAGGCCCGCGCGCTCCAGCGCAGCGCCCAGCGCCACGCCGGTGAACGGCTTGTTCCGGGGCGCGACCACGTGCAGCAGGAGAATCTTCTCCTGCAGCGACGCCGACGCGGCGCGCGGGTTCTCGCCCGCCTTCCACGGATCGGACACATATTCGCCCAGCGATTCCGGATCCGGCCGGTCCGGCTCCTCGATCAGATCGGGATCCACCTCGTGGTCCGGGTCCAGGCGTTCGCCGACCGGGCCACGCGACTTGCGTCCGGCTCCCGGCATGCGCGCGCGCACGGCATCCAGACCCTGGCGAGTGACGGCGATCAGGCGTTCCATCGGCGACGGCTTCGCATTCCGGCGACGCTGGGACGCCGGGGCCGTCCCGCGCCCGGGCTCGGGGTCGGGGTCGGGCTCGGGCTCCGCCCGCAGGTCGCCGCCGTAATCGGTCTCGAACCCGCGCGGACCGGACGCACCATGGTCGGCGGCCCCGGCGCCGGGCTCTTCGTCCTCCAGCACGCCGTAGATGTCGTTGACCGGTTCCTGCGCGGAGGTCGAGCCGCGCGGCGCGGCCTCGAACGGATCATCCGGATCGGGCTCCGCATCCGGGCCCGGCGAGGTCACGCCGAGATGCGGCTCGCGCCGTCCGCCGGTTACGCGGGGACCCTCGTCCAGCGGATCGGGCGCGCCGGCACGGATGTGAACCGCATCATCGGCCCAGTCGCCGGCGTCATCGGCCTCGTCACGCTCGCGCGCACGCGTGCGCATGCGGTGCGTGATCCAGATCCCCGCGATCAGGACGATTCCCAGCAGCAGCAGACTCAACCGCATCCAGTCCACGAAAATTCCTCGCTCGTTGCGCCCGGCGCCGTCAGGCCCCGGCCATTTCCACGGCCTCGTCGACGTCCACACTGACCAGACGCGACACGCCCGGTTCGTGCATGGTAACGCCGATCAGCTGTTCCGCCATGGACATGGTCGACTTGTTGTGGGTGATAAAGATGAACTGGATCCGCTCCGACATCTCCCGCAGGAGCTCGCCGAAACGCCCCACGTTGGCCTCGTCCAGCGGCGCATCCACCTCGTCCAGCATGCAGAAGGGTGCCGGATTCAGCTCGAAGATGGCGAATACCAGCGCCGAAGCCGTGAGCGCCTTCTCACCCCCGGACATCAGATGGATGGTGGACAGGCGCTTGCCCGGCGGACGCGCCATAATCGCCACGCCGGTATCCAGCAGGTCGTCGCCGGTCATCTCCAGGCGCGCCTCGCCGCCGCCGAACAGGCGCTGGAATTTCTCCCCCAGCCCGGCGTTGACCTTGTCGAAGGTCTCGCGGAACAGCGTGCGGGTCTCGCGGTCGATGCGCTGCATCGCCGCCTCCAGGGTCTCCAGCGCCTCGATCAGATCGGCGTGCTGTTCCTCCAGATAGCGCTGGCGTTCTTCCAGCTCGCGGGCCTCGTCGATCGCCGCCAGGTTGATCGGCCCGAGCTTCTCGATCGCCCGGTCCAGCTCGGCGATCGCCCGGTCCCATGCCTCCACGCCGGCGTCTTCCGGCAGCTCGGCCGCCAGCTCGCGCGCGTCGAATCCGGATTCCTGCAGCTGTTCGCGCAGCTGTTCCAGCTGCGTGGCCCGTAAACGCTGGTCCAGCCGGTATTCCTCGCAGGTGGAACGCTGCTGCTCCACCCGCTGCTCCAGCTCCGTCAGCTCGCCGGCCACCTCGCGCAGGGCATGATCGCACTCGTCCAGCTGGCCGCGCGCGGCGGTCAGCGCGCTCTCGGCGGCCTGACGCGCCTCGGCCGCCGCCTGCAGGTCCTTCTTCCACTGTTCCAGCGGGGCACGCCGGCCCTCCAGACCCTCGCGCAGACGTTCCTGACGCTCGCGATCCTCGCTCAGCTGGCGTTCCAGGCGTTCCCGCTCGCTCTGTTCGCGCTCCAGCCGATGCCGCGCCTCCTGCTCGGCCAGGCGTGCCTTGCCCGCGGCATCGCGTGCCGCACGGGCCTGCTCGCGTGCCTGCTGACGGGCCTCGCGGGTCGCGGCCACGCGGGCCTCCACGGCTTCGCGATCGGCCTCCAGACCCTCCAGACGCTCGAGTGCCCGATTGCGTTCGGCCTCGGCCTCGTCGAACTGGGTGCGTACCCGTTCGTCCTCCTCGGCGACCTCTTCCAGCTCGCGGTCGATGCGCGCCTGCTGCTGTTCCAGTTGCCGCGCCTGATCGTGCAGCCGCTGCACGCGGTTCTCGCCCTCCTGCACCTGCTTGCGCTGTTCCGCGATCCGCGCGTCCACCGCGTCGCGGGCCTCGCGCGCCGCGCCGATGCGCTCCCTGCGCCCCGCCAGTGAAGCCTCCAGCGCCCGGCCGCGCTCCTGCAGGGCATCGCGCTGCTGCTCCAGCTCGCGTGCCAGGCGCACCCGTGCGACCGCCCCGCTGACTTCGGCTTCCAGCGTGCCATGCGCCAGCCAGCCCGGGCCCAGCCAGGTCCCGCCGGGGGTGATCACGCTCTCGCCCGGGCCACAGTCCCGGGCCCGCTCGCGCGCCGCCTGCGCATCGGCGGCGCAGTAGATGCCGGCCAGCCAGCGCCGCACGGCTGCCGGACCGCTCACTCGGGCAGCCAGGCTGTCGTCGGGTACCGGCTCGGCGGACGCCGTGCCATCCAGGCGGCGCAGCGGCGCCTCGGGCAGATCGGCCAGGGCCGCGGCCTCCAGCCCCAGGGGATCGCCGGCACCTTCGGGCACCTCGGCCTCCAGCCAGTTCCCCAGCACCGCCTCCACCGCGGTGTCCCAGCCGTCCTCGACCTCCAGCGCCTGCACCAGCGGGCGACCGGCATCGATACCGTGGCGCCGGGCCCATTCCTCGCGCCGCTTGCGAGTCGCCTCGGGATCGGCCTCGCCACCGAAGGATTCCAGCCCGGCCAGGCGCCCCGCGACCTCGCGGTGCTCGCGCTCCACGGCATGGGCCTGTTCCTGTTCCTCCGTCTGCTCCGCCTCCAGACGCTCCAGCTCGGCGCGCGCCTCGGCGCTGCGCGCCTGCTCCGCCTCCAGGGCCTCGCGCAGTCCGGCGAGCTCGCCCTCCACGCGCTCGGCCTCCTCGCCCGGATGGGTCTGCGGCAGCGCGGCCTTTTCGGATTCCAGCTTCTCCCGCCGGCGCGCGAGGCGCTGGCGGGTCTGTTCGGCGCTGTCCATCCGCGAACGGGCCACCTGCGCGGCCTGACGCGGTTCGGCCAGGTTGCGCTCCCATTCCTGCTGGGCCTCGCGCGCCGCCTGGTCTGCCTGTTCGGCCTCCTCGGCGGCGGCCTCCAGGCGCTGCTGTTCGCGTTCCGCATTCTCCAGCGCTTCGCGCAGGCGCTCGCATTCGCGCTCCGCCTCGCGGATGCGCCCGGCCACCGCATCCTGCTGCTCGCCCGCCGTGCGGATGCGCGTGTCCAGGTCCTCCAGTTCGCGCGTCTCGCGCTCCAGTTCAGCCTCGGCATGGCGAATCGACTGCTCCAGGCGCGATACCTCGGCGGCGCGGTCGTAGTACGCGCTCTGCGCCTCGGACACTGCCGCCTCGCGGTCCACGCGCTGCTGGCGCAGGGTCTCGGAGCGGGTGCGCGCGTTCTGCGCCTCGGCCTGCAGCCGGGCGAGTTCGGTCTCGGCGGCGGACAGCTCGGCGCGGCGGCTTTCCAGCGCGGCCTCTTCCGCCTGCAGCCGCAGCAGGATCGCCTCGGCCCGCTTGCGCCGGCGATCCGCGGCCAGCTGCTGGTAGCGCTCCGCGGTCGCCGCCTGTCGGTTCAGCCGCTCCGCCTGCTTGCCCACCTCCTCGCGCAGGTCATCCAGGCGCTCCAGGTTTTCGCGCGTGTGGCGCACGCGGTTCTCGGTCTCGCGCCGGCGTTCCTTGTATTTGGAGATCCCGGCCGCCTCTTCCAGATAGGTGCGCAGGTCCTCCGGACGCGCCTCGATCAGCCGCGCGATCATGCCCTGCTCGATGATGGCGTAGCTGCGCGGCCCCAGCCCGGTACCCAGGAACAGATCCACGATGTCACGCTTGCGCGCGCGATGGCCGTTCAGGTAGTACTTCGACTGCCCGTCGCGGGTAAGCGCGCGCTTGACCGCGATCTCGGTGTAAGCGCTGTATTCGCCGCCCAGTCGCCCTTCGGAGTTGTCGAACACCAGTTCGATGCTGGCCTGTCCCACGGGCTTGCGGCTGGAGGAGCCGTTGAAGATCACGTCCTCGCCCGAATCCCCCCGCAGATGCTTGGCCGAGGATTCGCCCATCACCCAGCGCACGGCATCGATGGTGTTCGACTTGCCGCAGCCGTTGGGCCCCACCACGCCTACCCGGTTGCCGGGCAGCACCAGGGTGGTGGGGTCCACGAAGGACTTGAAGCCGGCCAGCTTGATTCGGGCAAGGCGCACGTCGGTATCCTGGGTGTTCCGCAGCCTGGGGTGTACGGGCGTAGAATGGTACACGCTTACAGGTCGAACGTGACCCCGACGGGAACTCGCGCGCGACCCGCTTCTCCAACCGCGCACGCTAAAACAGCCGAAACACGAGAACGCATTCATGCCCAGCCAGCCGAGCAAGACCCTGGACACCTTCGACAACCCCTCCCCGGACAACAACTTCGCGATCTACATCCGGATCCCGGAGTTCACCTGCCTGTGCCCGGCGACGGGGCAGCCGGACTTCGCCGAGCTGCATCTGCAGTACGTGGCGGACCAGCGCTGCGTGGAGCTGAAGTCGCTGAAGAACTACATGTGGTCGTTCCGCAACGAAGGGGCGTTCCACGAGGCCGTAACCAACCAGATCCTCAACGACCTGGTGGCCGCGACCGATCCGCGATTCATGCGCCTGACCGCCAATTTCTACGTGCGCGGCGGGATCTACACCACGGTGGTCGCGGAACACCGTCAGGAGGGCTGGACCCCGCCGGAGAGCGTGACCCTGCCGCCGCCGACGCGCAGCCCGCAGGGCACCGAATACTGACATCGCCGTGCACCCGTCCCGGGCCATCGGACTGGACGTCGGCACCTCGGGGGTGCGCGGCGTGTTGCTGGACCCCGACGGAGGGCGCCGCGCCACCGCCAGCCGCGCGCTGGCACCCGCCGGTATCCGGCATGACGGTCCACTGCACCAACAGGAGCCGGAGCGGTGGTGGGAGGCGCTGCAGGAGGTGCTGGCAGAACTGACCGACGGCCTGGAGGGTGAACCCGTCGCCATCGCGATCGACGGCACCTCGGGCACCCTGCTATGTACCGACGAACAGGGCCACCCGCTCCACCCGGCGCTGATGTACGACGACCGCCGGGCGGCCCCGGCGGTGCCCCGCCTGGCGCGCCTGGCCCCGCCCGAGGCCGCGGTCCACTCGGCCTCCAGTTCCGCCGCCAAGCTCCTGTGGCTGCGCGGGGAACACGGGCTCTCCGGCGTGCGCCGCGTGCTGCACCCGGCCGACTGGCTGGCCGGCCGCCTGCGCGAGCGCTACGACCGCATGGACGAGAACAATGCCCTCAAGCTGGGCTACGACGTGGTCCGGCGCCGCTGGCCGGAATGGCTGCTCCGCGAGCTCGGCGACGAGATCGGCCTGCTGCCCGAGGTGGTGCCGGCGGGCACCCCGCTGGGCCCGGTGGACCCGGACCTGGCCGCGAACCTCGGCCTGAATCCGGCCTCAAGGGTGGTCGCGGGCACCACCGACTCGATTGCCGGTTTCCTCGCCGCCGGGGTCGCGGATACCGCCACCGGCGTCACCAGCCTGGGCTCGACGCTGGCGCTCAAGCAGCTCTCTCCGCGGCCGCTGTTCGCGCCGGAACTGGGGGTGTACAGCCACCGCCTCGGGGATCGCTGGCTGGCCGGCGGTGCGTCGCACAGCGGCGGGGCCGTGCTGCGGCAGTTCTTCGACAATGCAGACCTGGAGCGGCTGGGTGCGGCCCTGGATCCGAAGCGCGACAGCGGCCTGGACTATCTCCCGCTCCCCGGCCCCGGCGAACGCTTCCCCGTCAACGATCCGGATCTGCTGCCCCGCATGGAGCCCCGCCCGACGGACGATGCGCTCTTTCTGCAGGGGCTGTTCGAAGGGATCGCGCGCATCGAACGCGATGGCTATGCACGGCTGCGGGAACTGGGCGCGCCCGCGCTGCAGCGCGTGGTGACCCTCGGCGGTGGCGCGCGCAGCCCCGCCTGGAGCCGGATCCGGGCGCGCATCCTCGGGGTCGAGGTGAGCACGGCAGCGGACGACGAGGCCGCGGTCGGTACTGCCCGTCTTGCGCGGGGCACCGCGCTCGCGGCGCTGCAGGAACCGGATCCGGCCTGACCCGGAGCCGGGCCCGGTTCTACGCCCGGATCAGGTCAGCACGCCGCGCAGACGCTCCACCGCCTCGCGCAGCCGGGCCTCGCTCTGGGTATAGGCGATGCGCAGATGGCGCGCGCCATCGGATGGACTGAAATCGGTCCCCGGCGTCAGCGCCACGCCCGCCTCGTCGAGGATGCGGGCGCACAGCGCCTCGGAATCCGCGCCATGGGCACTGCAGTCGGCATAGATGTAGAACGCCCCTTCGGGACGTGCGCGCACCTCCAGGCCGAGTTCCGGCAGGGCCTGCAGCAGGAAGTCGCGGCGGCTTTCGAGCTCGCGCACCCGCTGCTGCAGTTCCGCTTCGGTGTCCGGTTCGAAGGCGAACATCGCCGCCGCCTGGGCCACGCTGGAGGGCGCCACGAACAGGTTCTGCGCCAGGCGGCGGACCGGATCGACCCACGAGGGCGGTACCACCATCCAGCCCAGGCGCCAGCCGGTCATGGCGAAATACTTGGAGAAGCTGTTGATCACCACCACGTTCGGGTGCAGGGCCGCGGCACTGCGCTCGGGCTCGCCGAATACCAGCTGGCCGTAGATCTCGTCCATGATCACCAGCCCGCCGCGGGCCTCCACCACCGCCACGATCTCCGCGAGGGTCTCGCGCGACAGGCAGGTGCCGGTGGGGTTGGCCGGCGACGCCAGCAGCACGGCGCGGGTCGTGTCGCTCCAGGCCGCGGCCACCGCGTCGGCGGTTGGCTGCCAGGCGTCCTCGGCCGACACCACCAGGGGCCGGGGCCGCGCACCCCGGGCCGCGACGAACTGCCGGTTGCAGGCGTAGCCCGGGTCCGGCAGCAGCACCTCCTCCCCGGGATTCACGCCGGCCGCCAGCGCCAGCAGGATGGCCGCCGAGGCCCCGGACGTGACCACGACCCGTTCCGGGTCCACTTCGGCCGCGTGGCGGTTGCGGTAGTCCTGCGCGATCGCCCGGCGCAGTTTTTCGCGCCCGTGCGCCGGCGTGTAGCGGGTTTCCCCGGCGGCCAGGGCGATCTCGCCGGCGGACACCACACCACGCGGGGTCACGAAATCCGGCTCGCCGACCTCCAGATGGATGATGTCGCGGCCGGCGCGCTCGGCCGCCTGGGCGCGGTCGAGGATGTCCATCACGCGGAACGGCTCGACCACCTGCGCAAAATCCGACAGGGCGGGCTCAGCGCTTGCGGACATGACGCATCAACCTTTTGCGTTTCTGCTGCTGGCGCGGCGTAAGCTGGTTGCGCCGGCCGGCATAGGGGTTCTTTCCGGAACGGAACTCCAGCCGCAGGGGCGTCCCCACCAGCTTCAGCTGACGGCGGAAGAAGTTCTCCAGATAGCGCTTGTAGGCCCCGGGCAGACGGTCGGTCTGATTGCCGTGGACCACGATCACCGGCGGGTTCTGCCCGCCCTGGTGCGCATAGCGCAGCTTGATCCGCCGCCCGCTGACCAGCGGCGGCGCATGCTCGGCCACCGCGGCTTCCAGCAACCGGGTCAGCTCCGGGGTGGAGATGTCCACGAACGCACTGGCGTGGGCCTCGCGCACGTCGTCCAGCAGGTGCCCGACGTTGGTGCCGTGCAGGGCCGAGATCAGGCGCATGCGCGCGTAATCGACGAAGCCGAGACGACGCTGCATCTCGGACCGGACCCACTCGCGATCGTCCGGGTTCATGCCGTCCCACTTGTTCACGGCCACCACCAGCGCACGGCCGGCATCGATCACCAGCCCCAGCAGGTGGGCGTCCTGATCCGACAGGCCGGCACGGGCATCAATCACCATGATCACCACGTGCGCGGCCTCGATCGCCTGCAGGGTCTTGACCACGCTGAACTTCTCGACGGTCTCGTGGACCCGGGCGCGGCGCCGCACCCCCGCAGTGTCGATCAGGGTGTAGTCGTGGTCCTCGCGCGTGAACGGCACGAAGATGCTGTCGCGGGTGGTGCCCGCCACGTCGGTGGCGACTACCCGTTCATCCCCGAGGATGCGGTTGACCAGGGTGGACTTGCCGGCATTGGGCCGCCCCACCACCGCAACACGGATACCCGGCCAGTCGTCCAGCGCGGCCTGCTGGGCGTCCACGTCGAGGCCGTCGCCGGCGCCCTCGCCTTCACCGCCTGCCGCTTCCCGATCCCGGGCCACGTCTTCCCGCACGGCCTGCATCAGGCCGCGCACGCCGCGACCGTGGGTCGCGGCGATCGGGGTGACATCGCCCAGCGCCAGGGCGTGGAACTCCGCGCTGACCACGTCGGCATCCAGGCCGTCGGTCTTGTTGACGATGACCCGGGCACGCACGCCACTGGCACGCAGCTGCTCGGCGATCGCCTCGTCCTGCGGCGTCAGGCCGTCACGCGCATCCACCAGGAACAGCACGTGATCGGCCTCGGCGACCGCGCGGCGGGTCTGTTCGGCCATGGCCCGGTCGACCCCTTCTTCCTCGCCGGACAGGCCGCCGGTGTCCACCACCATGTAGGGAAACTCGCCCACCCGGCCGATTCCGTACTGGCGGTCGCGGGTCAGACCGGGCATGTCCGCGACCAGCGCGTCGCGCGAGCGGGTGAGCTGATTGAACAGGGTCGACTTGCCCACATTCGGGCGGCCGACCAGCGCGATGACGGGGATCATGAGGGGATCAGGCGTCCTCGTCGATGCGCGCGTCGATCGCGGTCAGCCGACCGTTGTCGGTGATCACGTACAGGGTATCGCCCTCCAGCACCGGCCGTGCCACCACGGCGCCGCGCGCCACGCGGGTGCGGGCGGCGAATTCGCCGTCTTCCAGGTCGAGCCAGTGCAGGTAGCCCTCGAAATCGCCGACGATGGCGTAACCCTCGTGAATCACCGGCGCGGTCACCCCGCGCAGGCGCAGACCCGCGTTTTCCCACAGATCCCCGCCGTTGCGCGGATCCACCGCGCGCACGTGGCTGTCGGCGTCGCTGACCACCATCACGTTGCGGCTGATCGAGACATCCCCGCCCTGATAGGACGAGAACTCCCGGTCCCAGTAGAGCTCGCCGGAATTGAGATCCACCGCGGCCATGCGCCCCTGGTAGCTGACACCCAGCGCCGCACCGCGGTAGACCGGAATATGACCATCCACGTCCACCATGCGCTCGACCTCGGAGCGGCCGGTGGGCACGCCCAGGGTCGCCTCCCACAGGGTGTTGCCGCGGGTGAGGCCCAGCATCATCAGCCGACCGTCATCGAAGCCGGCCAGCACGCGCCCGCCCACGATCTGCGGCACATGCGCCCCGCGCAGACTCAGTGCCGGCGTGGTCCGCAGCGCGGTCCACTGCACCGCGCCGGTTGCCGCGTCCATGGCGTGCAGCCGACCGTCATTGGTGCGCGCGATCACCATTCCCGACGCGACCTCCGAGATCCCGATGACTTCGCTGGAGAGCTGATTCCGCCAGCGCTCGCCTTCGCCGTCATCGCTCACCGCAATCGCCAGACCTTCCAGGGTCCCCACAACCACGATGCCCTCGCCGACGCCCACGCCCGAAGCGATGCGCACGTCGTCCAGTCGCGTCTGCCAGGCGCGGGCGCCGGATTCCCGGTCGTGCGCCACGATCCGGCCATCCGCGCCGGCCGCGAACACCCGGTCGTCCTCGATCGCCGGATAGACTTCCCAGAGGAAGCGATCCGCGCCCCGCCCCAGCGAGGCTGACCAGCGTTCGGAGGGTTCGCCGCGCACTTCGAAATCGGTCAGTTCCGCCGGAGGCTCGCTCTCATCCCGGGAAAACAGGCCACAGGCACTCAGTGACAGTGCCAGGCCCGCCACCGCGAACCACTGCAGGGCGTAGCGTATTTTCGCGAAATGATCCATGTCGGCGGGCGTCCTCACGCGGAGAGATCCTCGAATTTCAGTTGCAGGTATTCCGGGCTGTGGCCGGCGTCCAGGGCCTCGCGGTAGCGCTCGCGGGCGGTGTCGTGGTCACCCCGGGCACGTGCCAGATCCCCGTCGAGTTCCAGCCGCAGGCCGCGGAATGCATCGTGCTCGACGGTGGCGAGGACCGATGCGGCTTCGTCCAGGGCCTCGGTCCGGATGAGCTGACGCACCAGCCGCAGACGGAACAGCGCACGATGGCCGTCATCCGGGGCGGCGTCCACGGCCTCGCGCAGGGCGGCCACCGCGGCCTCTTGCTCGCCACCGGCCAGCGCGACCTCGGCGCGGTGGGCCCAGGCCAGCGCCACGTAGGGCGTACGCCCGCCATGTTCGATCAGTTGCCGGGCCATTTCGTCGGCCTGGTCGAACTGGCCGGCGCGCATGCTGAACTGCAGCGCCTGGTACATCTCCGATGCCTGCTCGGCACGTTCGGCCTGCTGACCGCTCCACCAGTTATAGCCGAACAGGCCGGCGATCCCGAGCACCAGCCCGGCGATGACCGCCATGCCGTTGTCGGACCACCACTGCTTGATCCGTTCCGCCTTTTCTTCGTCGGTGAGATAACTCATGTCAGGTATTCCTTCAGGATTGCAGGGCGGTGTCCATATGCGCGGACAGATCGGCACGCGCCACGGTCTGCTGTTCGCCGCCCTCGCCGCGCAGCGGCTTGACGGTCACGGTGCCCGCCGCGGCCTCGTCGGGCCCCAGTACCAGCGCCACGCGCGCACCCAGCCGGTCCGCGCGTTTCATCTGCGATTTCATGCTGCCACCGCCGCAGTGCTGTACCAGTTGCAGATCGGGACGCGCCTCGCGAAGTTCCTCGGCCAGTCGCAGCGCCTCGCCCGTCTGTTCCGTATCCGGCACCACCAGATAGGCGTCCGGCACCCCGGCCGCCGGCGCGTCTTCGCGGGCCTCCAGCAGGGCCACCAGGCGTTCCAGCCCCATGGCCATGCCGATTGCCGGCGTCCCGCGGCCACCCAGCTGCTCCACCAGGCCATCGTAACGCCCACCGGCGCACACCGTACCCTGCGCCCCCAGCTCGTCGGTGATCCACTCGAACACCGTATGGGTGTAGTAGTCCAGCCCGCGCACGAGACGCGGGTTGTGCTCCCAGGCGATGCCCAGCGCATCCAGGTGACCGCAGAGCGCATCGAAATGCGCCCGCGATTCGGCGTCCAGATGGTCCATCAGCGACGGGGCCGTGGCCACCACCTCGCGGGTCCCGGGATCCTTGCTGTCGAGGATGCGCATTGGGTTGTCGTACAGCCGGTTGCGGGCCTCTTCGTCCAGCTGCTCCCGATGCGCCTCGAAGTGCGCGATGAGGTGCTCCCGATACTGCGCGCGGCATTCCGGGGTTCCCAGCGTGTTGAGCTCCAGGCGCACGTTGCTCAGACCGAGCATGCGCCACAGACGCGCGGTCATCGCCAGGACCTCGGCATCGATGTCCGGTCCCGGCAGACCGAACACCTCGACTCCGACCTGATGGAACTGGCGATAACGCCCTTTCTGCGGACGTTCGTGGCGGAACATCGGCCCCATGTACCACAGCCGCTGAACCTGGTTGTGCAGCAGCCCGTGCTGGATGCCGGCGCGCACGCAACTCGCCGTGGCCTCCGGGCGCAGGCTCAGGCTGTCACCGTTGCGGTCCTCGAAGGTGTACATCTCCTTCTCCACGATGTCGGTGACATCGCCGATGGATCGCGCGAACAGCTCCGTGGCCTCCACCAGCGGCATGCGGATCTCGTGGTAACCGTAACGCGTCAGCAGGTCACGCAACTGGTCCTCGAGGTGCTGCCACAGGTGAACGCTGTCGGGCAGGATGTCGTGCATCCCGCGAATGGATCGGATGGCTTTCATCGGGTGTATTCGGATTGGTATCGGGTTGGGGCGCGCCGGATGATGCGCGCCTGATTATTCTTCCAGATCGAAGCGGGCCGTACGGTCGTCACGGACATGCTCGTCAAACGCCACCGGCTCGCCGTTCAGCGTGAGTTCGACGCCGGCGGCATTGCCCAGGACCGCACGTCCGGGGAGTTCCAGCTGCAGTTCCTCGCGCGTGCCCGGCGAGAGCACGCCGGTCAGAACCACCGCTCCGTCCGTGTCACGGATCTCGACCCAGGACGTCTCATGAACCTCCAGGATCAGTTCGGCCTGCCCGTCCACGGCCGGCGCCGTTTCGGCCGCCCCGGTCGTTCCCTCGGTGATTTCCCCGGTGATTTCCTCGGGGGCTTCGACGATGTCGGTTTCCTCGCCGGCCGTGCCGGCCTCATCCAGCGGGGCCGGCGCAACCGGTTCGTCGATCCCCGCATCCTCGGGCACGGTATCCATGCGCGTGTCCGCCGCGGTCTCCTCCGAACCTTCCTCCGCAGCCGGATCACGTTCCGGCCGGGCAAGGGGTTCCGGCGGTCCGATCGCCGGCGTTTCGGCCTCAACGGTCCCTGTTTCGGTGTCGGTGTCCGTGTCGGGGGAGGTGTCGCCCTCGGTGGCACCGGCCCCCGGCTCGTCTCGTGGCCGGTCTTCGGCCGGATCTTGCCCCGCCGGCTCGTCCGGTGTGGTCTCCGTTTCCAGAGCCGGCACGCCTTCCAGCCCGTCCCCGATCCCGAACTCCCGCAGCGCGTCCACCGAGACGTCTTCCGCCCAGAACACCGTAGCGACGGCCAGCAGACCCACCACCAGCGCCGCCGCCAGCCAGTACGGCCAGACGGAGCGCCGCAGGGGGCGATGCCTGCGGGTCGCGACCGGGCGCGGTGCCGGCTCCGCCGGGGCACGGCGATCATACGCCTGTACCCAGGGCTCGGGATCCACCCCGAGCTCCCGGGCACAGGAGCGCAGATAGCCGCGCACGTAGGCCGGGGTCATGTGCTCGAAGCGATTGGCCTCGAGGTCCTGCAGCAGTGCCTTCCCCAGATGGGTGCGCCGGGAGAGTTCGGCAATCTCGAGCCCGGCCCCCTCGCGGGCCACGCGCAGTCCGCGTCCCGGCTGCGCATCCTGCTCGTCGCCTTCGCCGCCACCCTGGCCCGTGGGATCGTCCTCGGGCTGGTCGCGAGTCGTGAGGCCCGCGGCCACGGGCGGTTCATCGGGCCCCGGCACGCCCGGGTCCCCGCTCAGTGGAGGCCGCGAGGAAGCCGTATCGTCGACGTCCTCGACGCGCCCCAGATCCGGATCCCGGCTGCGCCGCTCAGTCACTCTCGCGCTCCAGGCGCCGCAGCCGTTCGGCTTCGTCACTGTCCGGGTATTCTTCACGCAGGCGGTCCGCGCAGGCACTGGCGTTGCGATCCCGTCCCAGCGCGGTTTCCGACTGGTAGCACAGCAGCAGCGTCTCGGCGTTCTCGATGCCGCGACCGCTCAGCCGCTGCAGGAAGGCGCGCGTCTGCATCGGCTGGCCCGCCTGATAACTGACCGACGCCAGCTCGAGGAGCGCACGCGGATTCTCCGGGCTGCGTTCCAGTGCATCCCGCAGGCGCTGCTCGGCACGCTCGTATTCACCCGCATCGGCGTAACAGGACCCCGAATTCAGGAGCGCAACATCGCGCCGGTCGTAATCCACGTTGTTGATCGCCTTGTCGAACAGCTCCTGGGCCCGCTCGAACTCGCCCTGGCGGCAGAGCATCGCGCCGGTGCTCACCTGGATATGGGGATCGTCCGGGTCCTGCGCCAGCGCCACCTCGTAGTGTTCGACCGCCTCGTCGACCGCCCCACGGCGTTCATACACCGTCGCCATCCCCAGATTGGCCATCGGATGCCGATGGTCGAACTCCAGCGCCCGCTTCAGGCTGCGTTCGGCCTGTTCCATTTCGCCTTCCCGCAGATAGCCGATGCCGAGCTCCGCATTGATATCCGCCGCTTCTTCGCCATCGCGCCCCGTTTGCCGATCCATCCCGGCACAACCCTGCAGCAATGCCACCAAAACCAGCATTGCGGCCGCCTTCCCCTGCCAGCCACCGCGCATCATCACGATGCCCTCCGTTCGGTTCCCGGGATCTCCGCATGCAGACGGATCATGCGCATCCCGCGATTGGTACGGTCCTCCACCTGACCGACGAGCTGACCGCAGGCGGCGTCGATGTCATCGCCGCGCGTGCGCCGCACGGTGGTCACATAGCCGGCCTTCTGCAGCAGGCGTTCAAAACGTTCGATGTCCGCCTCGGAGGGCCGGTCGAACGGCGCACCCGGAAACGGATTGAACGGGATGAGGTTGAGCTTGCACGGCAGCTCGCGCAGCAGCGCCGCGAGCTCGCGCGCATGTTCCGGCCGGTCATTGACCCCGGCCAGCAGCACGTATTCCACGGTAACCCCGCTGTGCGATCCCGTTGCTTCCACATACCGTCGGCAGGCGTCGATCAGCGGGGCAATCGGGTATTTCCGGTTGATCGGCACCAGCCGGTCCCGCAGCTCGTCATTGGGGGCATGCAGGCTCAGAGCCAGGGCGACATCGGTGTGCCCGGCCAGGCGGTCCAGCGCCGGCACCAGGCCCGAGGTGGACACCGTCACCCGCCGGCGGCTGAGGCCATAGGCATTGTCGTCGGTCATCAGCTGCAACGCCGGGACCACCGCATCGAAATTGGCCAGCGGTTCGCCCATGCCCATCATGACCACGTTGGTCACGGCGCGCGGACGCCCTTCGGGCGCCGGGAGGCGCTGCATGGCCAGCCACACCTGACCGATGATCTCGGCGCTGGTCAGATTGCGGTTGAACCCCTGCTGCGCGGTGGAGCAGAAGGTGCAGTCGAGGGCGCAGCCCACCTGAGAGGACACGCACAGCGTGCCGCGACCGCTGTCGGGGATGTAGACGGTCTCGATGGCGTTGCCATCGGGGAGACGCAGCACCCATTTGACGGTGCCGTCGTCGGAGGTCTTTTCCAGCGCGACCTCGGGCGGCCGAATCTCCGCCTCACGCGCCAGTCGCTCGCGCAGCTTGCGCGAGACGTTGGTCATTGCGTCGAAGTCCGTGACCCCGTGCTGATGCATCCACTTCGCGACCTGGGTGGCGCGAAAGCTCGGCTCGCCCCATTCCCCGAACAGCTCTGTCAGCTGATCGCGGCTGTAACCCAGCAGGTTGACGGGGGCGTGGTTGGGCAAGGACATTATTACGACCGATTGGAGCGGATGCCACAGTGTACTTCGCCCGGGCACCGCATGCCTACAGGGCGACCCCCATCGGCAGGAGGCCGACCCTCCGGCCGATCGGGCGCCAGCGGAACATCCTGTGCCCGGTCGGGCAACGCCGGGTCGGCCAGGGGGCTGGCCTCCTACGGGTCGAACCCTGCCCCGGCAGGAGGCCGACCCTCCGGCCGATTGTGCGTCCGGCGCACCTCCTGTGCCAGGTCGTGCCACGCCGGGTCGGCCAGCGGGCTGACCTCCTGCGGGTCGAACCCTGCCCCGGCAGGAGGCCGGCCCTCCGGCCGATTTCACGCTCCTGCGGTTTGACCGCAATCGCCTCAGCGGGTGCGCGGGCAGACACCGTCATCGCCGAAGAAGAACGCGATCTCGCGCTCGGCGGTGTCCGCGGCGTCGGAACCATGCACCGCGTTCTCGTCGATGGAGACCGCGTAGTCGGCACGGATGGTGCCCGGGGCCGCCTCGGAGGGGTTGGTCGCGCCCATGATGTCGCGGTTCTTGGCGATGGCATCCTCGCCTTCCAGAACCTGCACCATGACCGGACCCGAGATCATGAACTCGACCAGATCGTTGAAGAACGGGCGTTCCTTGTGAACTTCATAGAAACGCTCGGCCTGGGCGCGATCGAGGTGCATCATGCGCGCGCCCACGATCTTCAGGCCGGCCTTCTCGAAGCGGCTGTAGATCTCGCCGATCACGTTCTTGGAGACGGCGTCGGGCTTGATGATGGAAAGGGTACGTTCTTCGGCCATGGGGCGGCTCTCCTGTAGGGGCAATGGTTCGACTCGGGTCGCCACCCGCTCCCGCAAACGCGAAACCCGCCGGATGGCGGGTTCCCGATGCGAACGCGGTCACGGGGCAACATGCGGCGCGCAGTGTAGCGGCCCGGCCGGCGCGCGGCAACGGCCGCGCGCCCCGTACGAGGCCAGCCTCTGGCCGATCCGGCGCGGTAGATGGGCCGGACGGGGAATCGGCCGGAGGGCCGGCCTCCCACCGGGGACAGGGTTCAACCTGTGGGAGGCCAGCCCCCTGGCCGATCCGGCGATTCGGCGCCGCCGCTCAGTCGTCGACGTCCGCCTCGTCCATCCAGGCGAGCTGGATCGCCTCCAGGATGCGCTCGCCGGACCGTTCCGGATCGTCATCGAACTCCGGCAGTTCCACCACCCAGTTCCTCAGGTCAACGAAGTTGACGTTGCGCGGATCCACGTCCGGATGCTCATCCGCAAGCTGCATCGCGATTTCGCTGGTATCAGTCCATTTCATGACCGCACTCTCCCGCTGATCAGTGGTGCTCGGACACCTGGTTGATGGTGTACTTGGGCAGCTCCACCACCAGATCCGCATCGCTCACGACCGCCTGACAGGACAGGCGCGAATCGGGCTCGAGCCCCCAGGCCTTGTCGAGCATGTCCTCTTCATCCTCGCTGGGCTCCTCGAGGCTGTCCATCCCTTCGCGCACATACACGTGGCAGGTCGTGCAGGCGCAGGACTTCTCGCAGGCGTGTTCGATCTCGATCCCGTTCTTCAGGGCGAGATCGCAGATGCTGATGCCCGGCTCGGCCTCGATGGAGGCGCCCTCCGGACAGATTTCTTCGTGCGGCAGAAAGATCACCTGTGGCATGGGTCAGTTCCCTGAGTCGTCGTATTCGGAGACGTTGTGCCCCGCCAGTGCGCGGCGGATGCTGTCGTTCATGCGGCGCGCGACGAAGGCCTCGGAGGCCTGCTCGACGCGCTTGCGCGCGGCCTCGATCGCGTCCGGATCCTCGCCCCGGCCGCGTTCTTCGGCCAGGGCGTCGCGGGCGCTCTCGATACTCGCGCGTTCCTCGGCGTCCAGGTAGCGGTCCCCATCGGTTTCCAGCGCGGCGTTCAGCGCCTCCAGCACGCGATCGGCCTCCACCTGCTCCTCGCGCAGGCGGCGCGCCTCCATGTCGTCGCGCGCCGCCGAGGCGGAATCACGCAGCATCTGTTCGATCTCGGCATCGGTCAGGCCGTAACTGGGCTTGACCTCCACGTGGGCCTCCACGCCTTGGGTCTGCTCGCGCGCGGTGACGCTCAGCAGGCCGTCGGCGTCCACCTGGAAGCTCACGCGGATGCGCGCGGCCCCGGCGACCATCGGCGGGATCCCGGACAGGGTGAAGCGTGCCAGCGAACGGTTGGCGTCCACCACGTCGCGCTCGCCCTGCACCACGTGCACCGACATGGCGGTCTGACCGTCCTTGAAGGTGGTGAATTCCTGCGCCCGACTGACCGGGATGGTGGTGTTGCGCGGGACAATGAACTCGACCAGCCCGCCCATGGTTTCCAGTCCCAGCGACAGCGGGATCACGTCCAGCAGCACCAGCTCGGTGTCCGGCTTGTTGCCGGCGAGGATGTCGGCCTGTTGCGCCGCGCCGATCGCGACCACGCGATCCGGGTCGATACCGGCGCGCGGTTCGCGGCCGTAGAATTCCTGCACCGCCTCGCGCACCGCCGGCATGCGGGTGGATCCGCCCACCAGCACCACCTCATCGATGGCGTCGCGCTCCAGACCGGCATCCGCCAGCACCTGGCGGCAGGAGTCGAGGGTGCGGTCCAGCAGCGGCCGCGCCAGTTCCAGCAGGCCGGCGCGATCCAGCTGCCCCTGCCATTCACTGCCATCGGCGCGCGTCACCCGCACCTCGGTGGTCTCGGCTTCGGTCAGCGCCTCCTTGGCACGGCGCGCCTCCAGGGTCACGCGGCGCAGGCGCTGCGGGTCACTTTCGCCCTGCATGCCGGCCTGCTCCAGCAGCCACTCGGCCACGCTGCGGTCGACGTCGTCTCCCCCCAGCGCGGAATCCCCGCCGGTGGCCAGCACCTCGAACACGCCGCGACGCAGCTGCAGGATGGAAATGTCGAAGGTTCCGCCGCCGAGGTCGTACACCGCGATGGTGCTTTCCTCGCCCTGGTCCAGCCCGTAGGCGACCGCCGCGGCGGTCGGCTCGGAGATCAGGCGCAGGACATTCAGGCCCGCAAGCTGGGCGGCGTCACGAGTCGCCTGGCGCTGGGCGTCGTCAAAATACGCCGGCACGGTGATCACCACGCCTTCCAGCTCATCACCCAGGCTCTCCTCGGCGCGCGCCCGCAGGCTGCCGAGGATATCCGCGGAGACCTCGACGGCGCTCTTGTCCCCGGCGGCGGTCTCGATGCGCGGCACGCTCGAACCGTCTCCGGTCTTCAGCCGGAACGGCAGCTCGCCCGAGAGCGTCGCCACGTCGGATGCCGCGCGGCCGATCAGGCGCTTGACCGATGCGATGGTGTTGTGCGGATCATCGCCGGCATGCTCCGCGGCCTCGTATCCGACCTGCGCACCGTCCGCCGAATAGTGCACCACCGAGGGCAGGATGTGCCGGCCCTGTTCGTCCGGCAGGGTATCGGCCTCGCCGCTGCGGACCGTCGCCACCAGCGAGTGAGTGGTGCCCAGGTCGATGCCCGCGGCCAGGTGACGCTGGTGCGGGGCGGAATCAACGCCGGGTTCGGTGATCTGCAATAACGCCATCGCGTTCGGCTCCTGATGAAGCTCTCGGTCGGGGGGAATCTTCCGCCGGCGTCGGTTACGACGCCAGCGACTGTCGGGTTCGCTGGAGCTCCTCCAGCAAACGGTCGAAGAATCGCAGCTCGAGCACCCGATCACGGGCATCGTCCGCCGGTTTCTCCGGATCGGCCAGGGCCGTGGCCACTTTCTCGCGTGCCTCGGCCCGCGCCCCATTCAGCTCGTCGGCCAGGGTATCCAGCGCCGCGGCATCGCCGGCACGTTCCGCATCTTCCAGGCGTTCCCGCCATTCGATCTGGGCCTCGATGAACCCCATGTGCCGGCTGGTGTCGCGTTCGGGATCGAATTCGAACCCCGCCCGCTCCAGGATGTGCAGGGCCCGCCGATAGTCGTTCGCCAGGATATCGTGAGCCTCGTTCACGTCCGCCGCCATCGCCGCGGCCATGCGCCGCGCCTGATCGCCCTGACGCACGAAGCGGTCGGGATGAAGCTCCGCCTGCAGGCGCCGGAAACGTTCCTCCAGGGCACCGCGATCCACCTCGAAGGCGACCGGAAGATCGAACTGTTCAAACGGATCGTTCATCGGCCGACTGTCATCCCTTGTCCGTAGCGAAAACCGGGCCCGCAGGCCCGGCAAAGAAAAGGGGTGAGCGGGACGCCCGTATCCGGACGATCCCGCCGCACCCCGCGCTGGCCCGGTACCTTCAGACGTTGAAGCTTTCACCGCAGCCGCAGCGGGCCTTCTCGTTCGGGTTGTTGAAACGAAAACCCTCGTTCAGGCCTTCCTTGCCGAAGTCGAGCTCGGTGCCGTCGAGGTACACCAGGGACTTGGGACTCACCACAAGCTTCACCCCGTCGACCTCGAACACCGTGTCCGTTTCCTCGACCTCGTCGGCGAACTCCACCACGTAGGCCATGCCGGAGCAGCCGGTGGTCCTCACCCCGAGCCGCACGCCGACACCCTTGCCCCGCTGTTCGAGGAAGTGCCGGATGCGGTCGGCCGCGCTGTCGGTCAGTGTGATTGCCATATCGTCTTCAGGCCGTCTTCTGTTCCGGTTCCTCGGCGCCGTGCTTCTCCTGATAGTCGGAGATCGCTGCCTTGATCGCATCTTCGGCCAGCACCGAGCAGTGGATCTTCACCGGCGGCAGCGCCAGTTCTTCCGCGATCTGCGTGTTCTTGATCTGGCTCGCTTCTTCCAGGCTCTTGCCGCGCACCCATTCGGTGAGCAGCGAGCTGGACGCGATCGCCGAGCCGCAGCCGTAGGTCTTGAACTTGGCGTCCTCGATCACGCCATCGTCGTTGACCTTGATCTGCAGCTTCATCACGTCACCGCAGGCCGGCGCACCGACCATGCCGGTACCTACCGCCTCGTCGCTCTTGTCGAAGCTGCCGACATTGCGCGGATTTTCATAATGATCCATCACCTTGTCACTGTAAGCCATGGTATCTCTCCTGTTCGCGTACCCGTGGGTGGATGTTCCGGGACGGCCTCAGTGGGCCGCCCATTCGATGCTCTTGAGGTCGATACCGTCCTGGTACATCTCCCAGAGCGGAGACAGTTCGCGCAGTTTGCCAACGGCCTTGTGCACGATGTCGATGGTGTGGTCGACCTCTTCGACCGTGGTGTAGCGGCCGATGGAGAAGCGGATCGAGCTGTGCGCCAGCTCGTCGTCGCGACCCAGGGCGCGCAATACGTAGGAGGGCTCCAGACTGGCCGAGGTACAGGCCGAGCCGGAGGAAACCGCGATGTCGCGCAGCGACATGATCAGGCTCTCGCCCTCCACGAAGTTGAACGACACGTTCAGGTTGTGGGCCACCCGGCGTTCCTTGTCGCCGTTGAGGTAGACCTCTTCCATGTCATCCAGCCCTGCCCACAGGCGGTCGCGCAGCATGCGGATACGTTCCAGCTCGCTGCCCATCTCTTCGCCGGCGATGCGGAAGGCCTCGCCCATGCCCACGATCTGGTGCGGCGCGAGCGTACCCGAACGCATGCCGCGTTCATGCCCGCCGCCGTGGATCTGCGCCTCGATCCGCACGCGCGGCTTGCGGCGGACGAACAGCGCGCCCACACCCTTCGGACCGTAGGTCTTGTGGGCGGAGAAACTCATCAGATCCACCGGGAGTTTCGTCAGATCGATGGCCACCTTGCCGGTCGATTGCGCGGCGTCCACATGGAACACGATGCCGCGTTCGCGACACAGGTTGCCGATCGCCTCGATGTCCTGAATGACACCGATTTCGTTGTTCACGTGCATGACCGATACCAGGATGGTGTCGTCACGCATGGCGTCCTGCAGCTCCTGCAGGTCGACCAGACCATTCTCGTCGACCCCCAGATAGGTCACTTCGAATCCTTCGCGCTCCAGCTGGCGGGCCGGGTCCAGCACCGCCTTGTGTTCGGTCTTGACCGTGATGACGTGCTTGCCCTTGCGCTGATAGAAGTGCGCGGCACCCTTGACCGCCAGGTTGTCGGCCTCGGTGGCCCCGCTGGTCCAGATGATTTCCTTGGGGTCCGCCCCCACCAGCGCCGCGACCTGCTCCCGCGCGTTCTCCACCGCCTTCTCGGCGTCCCAGCCGAAGCTGTGGCTCCGCGAGGCCGGATTACCGAACAGACCGTCCCGCGTCAGGAATTTCTTCATCTCCTCGGCGACGCGCTCGTCCACCGGCGTGGTCGAGGAATAGTCGAGATAGATCGGCAGTTTCAGGTCACTCATCACGCATTGCTCCTGTCCGCGGCCGCCACCGTGGCGCCCGCATGATCGTTTTCTTTTCCGGTCGAGCCGTGCACCGTCACCGGATGTTCGCCCTGCTCGCGCGCCTGCACGCTGGCCTCGTGGCGTTCCAGCACCTCGGCCAGCGAACGATTGCTGAGAAAATCATAGAGCTGATCGCTCAGATCCGCCCACAGATCGTGGGTCAGGCAGCGCGACTGCTTGTTGCAGTTGGCCTTGCCACCACAGCGGGTCACGTCCACCGGCTCATCCACCGCCACGATGATCTCGGCCACGCTGATCTCGGCGGAATCGCGGCTGAGCGCGTAACCGCCACCGGGGCCGCGACTGGACACGACCAGCCCCTTCTTGCGCAGACGCGAGAACAGCTGCTCCAGATAGGACAGGGACAGCTTCTGCCGGCCCGCCACTTCGGCCAGCGAGACCGGCCCCTCGCGAGTATGGGTCGCCACGTCCAGCATGGCGGTGACGGCGTAACGTCCTTTGGTCGTCAGTTTCATGGCTCGATGCGCCTTCTTGTTCAGGTTGCTCGAGAGCCTAGCAATTCCTGATCAAAAAGGTCAACTATTACCCTGCTGTTTGCGGGGCGGGATTTCGCAGTCATCCGGTTCCAGCCCTTCCAGGTCGCAGGGCTCCAGCGGATGGCCGGTATCCTCGCCCATCGCCTCGCCCGGGTCGATGCCCGCACGCTTGAGCGCCTGACAGGCCTTTTCCATGCGGTCATCCAGCTCGTGGACGCGGTCCACGATGCGGTGCAGGGCGTTCGCCACCGGGTCGGGCATGTCCCGGGTGACACCGTAGGCGTCGAAACCCATGCGACTGGCCGCCTGCTGGAAACGCGGATCCGGCTCCGGGCGCGGCCCCAGCACGCGTGCCGGAATCCCCACCGCCGTCGCGTCGGCCGGCACGTCCTTCAGGACCACGGCATTGGAACCCACCCGGGCACGATCACCGACATGGATCGGGCCGAGCAGCTTGGCGCCGGCCCCGATCACGACCTCGTTGCCCAGAGTCGGGTGGCGCTTGCCGCCTTCCCAGCTGGTCCCGCCGAGGGTCACCTGATGATAGATGGTGCAGTCATCGCCGATCTCTGCGGTCTCGCCGATCACCACGCCCATCCCGTGGTCGATGAAGAAGCGCCGCCCGATGCGCGCGCCCGGGTGGATCTCGATGCCCGTCAGCAGCCGCGCGAAGTTACCGAGGATCCGTCCGAGCCAGCGCATGCGGTGATTCCACAACCAGTGCGCGCCACGATGAAACCACAGCGCATGCAGACCCGGGTACGCCGTCAGCACCTCGAAGGCATTACGGGCGGCGGGATCGCGCGCAAATACGCAGCGGATATCCTCGCGCAGGGTCTTGAACATGGTTACGGTCTCATTCCTGAGTTATTCGGTAGGGTATCACAGCCGCAACACCGCGCTCACCGGCCCCGCAGGGTGTGCGTCAATATGCCGCGCAGCAGCCGCACCTCCGAGGCCGTCGGTTCCGCGCGCAGGTACAGATGGCGCAACCGGCGCATGGTGTGGCGCGGATTCTCCGGATCGAGCACCCCGATGCTCTGCAGGGCCTGTTCGTAGTGGGCGAACAGCGCTTCCAGCTCCGCATGGGTAGCCGCAGGATCCCGCTCCGCCGCCGAGGCCTGGCATACCGCAGCATCCGGTTCCCCGGTCCCGGCCAGTGCCGCCCGACGCACCGCCCAGGTCATGATCTGCACGCTGCCGGCGAGATTGAGGGAGGAAAAATCCGGGTCGGTGGGGATGCGGACGAACGCGTGGCAATGATCCAGCTCTTCGTTAGTCAGGCCGCTGTGCTCGCGGCCGAAGACCAGAGCCACCGGCCCCTCGGCCGCCCCGCCGAGCACCCGCGACGCGGCACCGTCGGGCTCCAGCACCGGCACCGAATGGGTGCGCGTGCGGGCGCTGGTCCCCACCACCTGATGACAGTCGGCGACCGCCTCGGTCAGCGTGTCGACCACCGTGGCCCCTGCCAGCACGTCGTCGGCACCGGACGCCAGGGCGGTGGCGTCGGCATGCGGGAAGCGCTCCGGCGCCACCAGCGCCAGGTCGCGCATGCCCATCGCCTTCATGGCGCGGGCCGCAGAGCCGATGTTGCCGGGATGGGTCGTGCCCACCAGCACGATCCGCACCCGGGCGGCCGCGCCCGCACCGATCTGTCGATGCTCGTCAGTCTTTGATTCCATGGCACCCCTGCCCCTTCCCATGCGGGCGCGATTGTACACCGCCCCGCGCCGGCTGGCCCGCACACTTCCAAAGCCTCGATGCGTTGTGTATCGTTCGCGACCTTCGGGGGCGTCCGTGCGCCGGCCCCGATTCCTTCCCAAGCGATGTCGGAGAACCCTCATGCACCCCATGCTGAACACGGCGGTATCGGCGGCCCGCGCGGCCGGACGCATCACCACCCGCGCCTGGGGCCGGCCGGACCGGATGAACACGCGCGAGAAGGCCCGCAACGACTGGGTCAGCGATGTCGACGTCAACGCCGAGCAGGCGATCGTCCAGACGCTGAAGAAGGCCTACCCCGACCACGCGATCCTCGCGGAGGAGGGAGGCAACCAGCCCGGGGCCACCGGCGCCGAACACGAGTGGATCATCGACCCGCTGGACGGCACCACCAACTACCTGCGCGAGATCCCGCAGTACGCGGTGTCCATCGCCCTGCGGCAGAAGGGGCGCCTGGAACACGCGGTGGTGTACGACCCCCTCAAGGAAGAACTCTTTACCGCAACACGCGGTGGCGGCGCCTTCCTCAACAACCGGCGCATCCGCGTAGGCCAGCGCAAGGATCTGGCAGGCGCGCTGCTGGGAACCGGTATCCCGTTTCGCGAGGGGCAGGACCTGGAACGTTATCTGCGCACCCTGCGCCACATGATCCCGGGCACGGCCGGCATTCGGCGGCCGGGTTCCGCGGCGCTGGATCTGGCGTGGGTCGCCTGCGGCCGTTTTGACGGCTTCTGGGAGATGGGCCTGCAGCCCTGGGACATGGCAGCGGGACTGCTGCTGGTGCAGGAAGCCGGTGGCCTGACCAGCGACTGGCAGGGTGGCAACGAGATCTTTCGCAAGGGCGATGTCGTGGCCGGGAACCCCAAGGTCCTGAAAACGATGCTGCAGCGTCTGCACGCCGCGGAGGTGGAGGGACGCAAGACCGAAAGCCCGCACGGCGAAGGCTGAATCGCCCGGGACGGTCATCGGCCCCGCTCCGCTCCCGCAGCCACGCCCTCATATCCCTGTGGGGGCGGGCTTCCTTGTCCGTCCCTGCCCTCCCCCGAATCAGGGCGTTCTCAGGGCGTCGCATCCTCCTCGTCCGCCCCTTCCTTCTTCACCGGCAGCAGCACCTGGCGGTCGACCCCCAGCATCAGCGCCGCCGTGGCCGCGATGAAGATCGAGGAGTACGTCCCGACGATGACACCGATGATCAGCGCCACCGAGAAGTTCTGCAGAGCCGCCCCGCCAAGGAAGAACAGCGCAAACAGCACCAGCAGGGTCGTCATACTGGTCACGATGGTTCGTGCGAGGGTCTTGTTGACCGCATTGTTCATCACGAACTCGGTGCCCTGCTTGCGCAGGACCCGGAAGTTCTCGCGTATGCGGTCGTACACCACGATGGTGTCGTTCAGCGAGTAACCGATCACCGCCAGGACCGCCGCCAGCACCCCGAGGTCGAACTCGAGCTGCAGTGCCGAGAAGATCCCCAGCGTGATCACCACGTCATGTACCAGCGCCAGCACGGACCCCGCGGCGAAGCGCCACTCGAACCGCACGGCGACGTAGATCAGGATCCCTGCCAGGGCGTAGATCATCGCCAGACCGCCCTGCTCGCGCAGCTCCTCGCCCACCGACGGTCCGACGAACTCCACCCGCCGCAGTTCGGCACCTTCCGGGCCCCCGGCCTCCAGCAACTGCATGACCTGATTGGACAGCGCCGCCTCGTCCGGCTCGTCCTCGCGCGGAGGCAGACGGATCAGCACATCCCGCGCGGTCCCGAAGGTCTGGACCTGCGCTCCCTGGAACCCGCCCTCGTTGATGGTTTCCCGGATCGGATCGAGCTCCACCGCTTCCGGGTAACCGACCTCCACAAGGGTTCCGCCCGTGAAGTCGATGCCGAAATTGATCCCGCGGGTGGCGAGCATCAGCATGGACAACACGATCAGCACCACCGAGATCACCAGGGTGACCCGGCGCTTGCCCAGGAAGTCGAAGTTGGACTCGGCGAAGTTGAGATGCGGCAGCATTCCCCGGCTCCCGGACTTAAATGGACAGACGGGCCAGCCGCGGCTGGCGTCCGTAGGTCAGATTGACGATGGCCCGAGTCACCACGATGGCGGTGAACATCGAGGCGACGATCCCGATCGACAGCGTGATGGCGAAGCCCTTGATCGGGCCGGTCCCGAATATGAACAGCACCACGGCGGCGATCAGGGTCGTCACGTTGGCGTCGGCGATGGTGGTCACGGCGCGGTCGTAGCCCGACGCGATCGCCGCCTGCGGCGACATGCCATTGCGCAGCTCCTCGCGGATGCGTTCGAAGATCAGCACGTTGGCGTCCACCGCCATGCCGACCGTAAGCACGATCCCGGCGATCCCCGGCAACGTCAGCGTGGCCTGCAGCATCGACAGCACCGACACGATGAACACCAGATTGAGCGCCAGGGCGACGTTGGCGATCACGCCGAACACCCGGTAGTACAGGATCATGAACAGCATGACCAGCACGAAGCCGATGATGACCGACTGGATCCCGCGGTCGATGTTCTCCTGACCCAGGCTCGGGCCGACCGTGCGTTCCTCCACGATCGACATGGGTGCGGCCAGCGCCCCGGCCCGCAGCAGCAGTGCCAGATTCCGCGCTTCGGTGGTGGAATCCAGCCCGGTGATCTGGAAACGCCCGCCCAGCGGCTCGTTGATGCGCGCGACGTTGATCACTTCCTCGCTCTGCGAGCTGCGCATCACCACTTCGCCGTCTTCTTCCTCGGTCTCGATCGTGGTCTCGATGAACACCGTGGCCATCAACCGGCCGACGTTGTCCGAGGTCACGCGCGAGAAGATGCGAGCGCCCTGGCCATCGAGATTGATGAACACCGCAGGCCCGCCCGTATCGTCGGCGATGCCGGACGAGGCATCCGTAATGAACTCCCCGGTGAGCATGACCTGCCGCTGCAGCAGCACCGGGGTGCCGTCACGTTCTTCGTACAGCCGGGTCCCGGAAGGCACCTCGCCGGTTTCGCGGGCCTCCATGGGGTCCCCGCTTTCGGACACCAGCCGGAATTCCAGCGTCGCGGTCGCACCCAGCACTTCCTTGGCGCGCGCGGTGTCCTGCACGCCCGGCAGCTGCACCACGATGCGATGCTCGCCCTGCTGGGCGATCAGCGGCTCGGCCACGCCCAGCTCATCCACGCGGGTGCGCAGCGTGGATATGTTCTGTTGCAGCGCCTGGCGGCGCAGTTCGGTCAGGTGCTCCTCCTCGAGAGTGCCGACCAGCAACCAGTCGTCGTCCTCCCGGCGCGAGGCCCACTCGAGCTCGCCGCGATATTCACGGCTCAGCCAGCTCTCGGCCTCGTCGCGTTCGCCCTCACTGGCAAAGCGAATGCGCAACTCGTCACCGCCATCCTCGAGCGCGGAGAAACTCAGGCGTTCCTCGCGCAGACGGGGACGCAGCTCGTTGGTATAGCGTTCGATGGCCGTACCGATCACCGCATTGAGGTCGACTTCCATCAGGAAGTGCACCCCGCCCCGCAGATCGAGCCCGAGCGACATCGGCTGGCCATTGATGGCACGCAGCCAGTCGGGCGTGGCCGGCGCCATGTTGAGCGCAACCGTATGGTTGTCGTCCAGCGAATTCCGCAGGATTTCCGCTGCCCGCGCCTGCTGGTCCGCGGTTTCGAACCGCAGCAGCAGCTGGCCGTCACGGCGCTCGGCCCGCATCGGGGTCAGGCCCTGGGCACCAAGCACGGTACCGATCACGCCCTCCATGTTCTCCTCGACTTCCCCCGCCATGGGGTTGTCGATCTGCACGGACGGATCTTCGGGGAACAGGTTGGGGGCGGCATAAAGCAGCCCGATCGTCACGACCACGACGATCAGGGCATACACCCACACCGGATAGGAGTTGCGCATCGGCTACGGGCCTTCAGAGGTCTTTCAGGGAACCCTTGGGCATGACGGACTGCACGGACTGCTTCTGCACGACGACGTTCACGCCATCGGCCACATCGACGTGAATGAAGTTTTCGCCGACTTCCGTGATCTTCCCGGCCATGCCGCCATTGGTCACGATCTCGTCACCCTTCGACAGGGACTCGACCATGGAGCGATGTTCCTTGGCCCGCTTGCTCTGCGGACGAATGATCAGGAAGTACATGATCGCAAAGAAGATCACGATCATGATCAGGAATTCGATCAGGCCACCACCGGCGGCCTGGCCTTCCTGCGCGTGGGCGGCGGAAATCAGGAAATCCATGCAGCTTCTCCGTTCAGCAAATCGGTTCGGTCAAACAGGCGGCGCGAATTATGGCACAGCAGGCACGTCCATGCCGCGCCGGCCATAGAAATCCGCCACGAAGGCATCCAGAGCCCCTTCGGCAATCGCCTCGCGCATCCCGCGCATCAGGTCCTGGTAGTAATGCAGGTTGTGTGTGGTCGCCAGCCGCGAGCCGAGAATCTCGTTGCACTTGTCGAGGTGCTTGAGATAGGCCCGCGAGTAGTTGCGGCACGCGTAACAGCCGCACTCGGGGTCGATCGGGCGGGTATCGTCGCGGAACCGGGCATTGCGGATCCGCAAAACCCCCTCGCGGGTATACAGAAAACCGTTGCGGGCGTTACGGGTCGGCATCACGCAGTCGAACATGTCCACCCCGCGGCGCACCGCCTCCACGATGTCCTCGGGCCGCCCCACGCCCATCAGATAGCGCGGCTGTTCCACCGGCAGCTCCGGCAGGGTCACGTCCAGGGTGGTCAGGCGTTCGTCTTCCGGCTCGCCCACCGACAACCCGCCGATGGCGTATCCGTCGAAACCGATCGAGCGCAGGCCCGCCGCCGACTCCCGGCGCAGCTCGGGGATCATGCCCCCCTGCACGATACCGAACAGCGCCGCCGGGTTGTCCCCGTGGCCCTGACGCGAGCGGTCCGCCCAGCGCAGCGAGAGCTCCATGGAGCGGCGCGCTTCGTCATATGTCGCCGGATACGGGGTGCACTCGTCGAAGATCATCACGATGTCCGAGCCCAGCTCGCGCTGGACCTGCATCGACGACTCGGGCGTCATCAGCACCTTCGAGCCGTCCACCGGCGACTGGAAGCGTACGCCTTCCTCGCTGATCTTGCGCATCTCGGCCAGCGAGAAGACCTGGAACCCGCCGGAATCGGTCAGGATCGGCCCCTCCCAGTGCATGAAGTCATGCAGATCGCCGTGCGCCCGGATGATCTCCGTCCCGGGGCGCAGCATCAGATGAAAGGTGTTGCCGAGGATGATCTGCGCCCCCAGACCCGTGAGCTCTTCGGGGGTCATCGCCTTGACCGTGCCGTAGGTGCCCACCGGCATGAACGCCGGCGTCTCCACCTCCCCCCGCGGGAAGGTCAGCCGGCCGCGGCGGGCCGCCCCGTCGCTGCCCAGATATTCAAACTGCATCGGAAGCCTCCGCGCTCGGCGGCTGATCGTCCGGATCGCCGGGTGCCAGCCACATCGCATCCCCGTAACTGAAGAACCGGTAGCGCTGCGACACGGCATGTGCGTAGGCCGCAAACAGCCGCCGATACCCGGCAAACGCCGAGACCAGCATCAGCAGCGTGCTCTGCGGCAGATGAAAATTGGTGATCATGCGGTCCACCACGCGGAACGGAAATCCCGGCTGGATGAACAGCCGGGTATCGCCCGTGAACGGCTCCAGCTCGCCATCCGCCGCGGCCGACTCCAGCGCCCGCACGCAGGTCGTGCCCACCGCCACCACCCGGCCGCCGCGCTCGCGGCAGCGCGCGACCGCCGCACACAGCTCGGGCGAGACCTCCACCCATTCCGCATGCATCTCGTGATCCGCGGTGTCCTCCACCTTGACCGGCTGAAACGTCCCCGCGCCCACGTGCAGCGTCACCGTGGCCGTCTCCACGCCACTGTCGCGCAATCCGCGCAGCAGGGTGTCGTCGAAATGCAGCCCCGCCGTCGGCGCCGCCACCGCCCCTTCTCGTCGCGCGAACACCGTCTGATACCGCGTGGCGTCCTCCTGCTCCGGCGCGCGTTCGATATACGGCGGCAGCGGCACCTGACCATGGGCATGCAGCAGGGCCGGCAGATCCTGCTCGCCCGCCTTTCCTCCGCCACACAGCGACAGGCGGAAGAACGGCCCCTCGCGCCCGGTCACTTCCACCTCGAAGGCCCCGTCCGCCAGCCACAACCGCACTCCGACGCCCGGAGCCCGGCTCGCACGCACCATCGCCAGCGCCTCGCGCCCGCCTTCCAGCACCCGCTCGAACAGGACCTCCACCCGGCCGCCGCTCGCCTTCTGCCCGAAGACCCGCGCCGGGATCACCCGCGTGTCATTGAGGACCAGCAGATCGCCCGGACGCAGCCAGCGCCCGATGTCCGCGAACACGGCATCCTCCGGCTCCCCGCCCTCCAGGACCAGCAGCCGGGACCCGGTGCGCTCCGGCAACGGATCCTGCGCGATCAGCTCGGACGGGAGCTCGTAATCAAAATCGGCAACTCGCATGGCGCGCGATCCTACCATGCCCCGGCTCGCGGGATATCGCACGGCCGTATTGCCACACCCCCTGCGTGCGCTACACTACGGGCGCTGCACGCCGGGATGGTGGAATTGGTATACACGGCGCACTCAAAATGCGCTGGCTTCGGCCTTGTGGGTTCGAGTCCCACTCCCGGCACCAGGCCGGTGTAGCTCAGCTGGTAGAGCGTCTGATTTGTAATCAGAGGGTCGCAGGTTCGACTCCTGTCACCGGCTCCATCTTTTCAACAACCTATCGCCTTCCGCGCAGTCGCTGATCCGGAGCATTCACAGGATCTCCAGGTTGTCCCGGCCCGGCTTTCGCAGATAGAAACGCCGGTTTTCCCGGACCACACGCCCGCCCGTCAACTCTTCAAGTTCGCGGCCAAGGCCGCTACTACGGGGCCCTGCATCGCCTGTGGGAGCTTGCTTGCAAGCGAACAGGTTGAGGCCGGGGCAAACGGCACCCCCCACCCATCTGTGGGAGCCTGCTCGCAGGCGAACAGGTTGAGGCCGGGGCGCGCGCCCGTCCGGTTCGCGGCCGAGGCCGCTCCTGATATGGATTGACCTGTCAACGGTTGGCTGTAGTGTTCGATCGAGACCTCCTGTTTTCCATGCCTTCGAGGCAGGGCACGAGAAGCGGATTGCGACGGTGGATCACTCTGATATACGCGGGTTGGTTACCGACCGGACTTCACTTCGTCGCGGAGCTGCCCTTCTCTACGGGCGAGGGTCAGCCCTTCCGGGGAAGGGGTGCCTCATAGGAGCGCCAGGGGTTCTCCTCACCGGCCTCTCATGCCCTGTCCCGA
>NZ_KB906179.1:0-35301 GCF_000381205.1 Thioalkalivibrio sp. ALE11
GGCCCCGCACTGGCAGTCGATCCGGACCACCAATCCGATCGAATCGACCTTCGCCACCGTGCGGCTGCGCACCGACAAGACCCGGGGCTGCGTGACCCGCAACACCGTCCTGAGCCTGACGTTCAAGCTCGGTCAGAGCGCGCAGAAGCGCTGGCGTCGGCTCCGGGGTTACGAATGGCTCGACAAGCTCGAGCGCGGGGTCACGTTCATCGACGGCGTCGAGCAGACCGAACCGACCAACGACGAGGCATCCTCCATCACCGACCGGAGCGCCGCCTGAACCAGCGATCGCTCATACACCAGACTTGACCATAACTCGGCTGCGGTAGAAAGACCCTGTAATGGAAGAGGTTGCGTGATATGGATATCGGGGAGGAGCGTCGATGAACATCAATATCCACATGTTGATCGGCGGCGTGTTGGCGCTGCTGGTAGTGCTGTGGGTGTGGCAACGGCACCGTCTGCTCCGGCGTGCCGAGGTCGAGCAGGCCGAATGGGAGGCGCAAAGCCGCCAAGTAGACGCGACCCATGCGGCCATGAAGGAGCGGGACGACGTCGCCAACGGGTTGGCGGAGCTGGAGCGATCCGGCGGCGACGAGGACGCCCTGAAGTCCCTGCGCGTCGAGCTGGAGGCCATCGACGTCCGGTTGACGGAGCAACTGGAAGCGATGACCGGCCGTAGCGAAGGCGCTGCATTAGGAAAGCCCCGCGGCTGACTACGACGCCCGTGCGAAGCCTGTGTCGATACGGGCTGCGCACATTCGGGGGTGTCGACCGGTTGGGGGCCCGGGATCGAGTCCGGGTGTCTTTGGGTCCACCCCCTGCCTGTGGGATACTCCCGCATCCAACCGCCCGAGCATTATCCATTCCGGAGGCAAACCGTGGACGAGAATCGCAAGAAGGCCCTGACGGCCGCGCTGGGTCAGATCGAGAAACAGTTCGGCAAGGGTGCCGTGATGCGCATGGGGGACCGCCAGGCGGTGGACGTGCCCTCGATCTCCACCGGTTCGCTGGCGCTGGACGTGGCGCTGGGCATCGGCGGCGTGCCGCGCGGGCGCGTGGTCGAGATCTACGGTCCGGAATCCTCGGGCAAGACGACCCTGACCCTGCAGGTGGTGGCCGAGGCGCAGAAGGCCGGCGGTACCGCCGCGTTTGTGGACGCCGAGCATGCGCTGGACCCGACCTACGCCGAGAAGCTGGGCGTGAACGTGGACGATCTGCTGGTCTCGCAGCCGGACACCGGCGAGCAGGCGCTGGAGATCGCCGACATGCTGGTGCGCTCCGGCGCGGTGGACGTGGTGATTGTCGACTCGGTGGCGGCGCTGACGCCCAAGGCGGAGATCGAGGGCGAGATGGGCGACTCCCACGTCGGCCTGCAGGCGCGGCTGATGTCGCAGGCGCTGCGCAAGCTGACCGCGAACATCAAGCGTTCCAACACGCTGGTGATCTTCATCAACCAGATCCGCATGAAGATCGGCGTGATGTTCGGCAGCCCCGAGACCACCACCGGCGGCAATGCGCTCAAGTTCTATTCCTCCGTGCGCATGGATATCCGCCGCATCGGCGCGATCAAGAAGGGCGACGAGGTGATCGGCAACGAGACCCGCGTGAAGGTGGTGAAGAACAAGATGGCGCCGCCGTTCAAGGAGGCGCATTTCGAGATCCTGTACGGCGAGGGGATTTCGCGCGTGGGCGAGCTGATCGAGATGGGCGTGAAGGAAGGCCTGGTCGACAAGTCCGGGGCCTGGTACAGCTACAACGGCGAACGTATCGGCCAGGGCAAGGAGAACGCCCGCCAGTTTCTGAAGGACAACCCGGACAAGGCCGACGAGATCGAACGCAACCTGCGCGAGCGTTATCTGCCGTCGGCCGGCGGCAAGGGGGCGGACGACGACGCCGAGGCCGCGGTCGAGGATGCCGAAAGCCCGTCGTAAGGGCGGGGCGCCGGTCGACCCGGCCGATCCCGAGGCGGCCCTGGAGGCCGGGCTCAAGCTCCTGGTGCGGCGCGAACACGCGGCACTGGAGCTCGCGCGCAAGCTGGCGGAGCGCGGCTTCGAGCGGGACGCGGTGGATGCCGCACTGGAGCGTGCGCGCGAACTGGATTACCTCAACGAGACCCGTTACGCCGAGTCCATGGCGCGCCACCGGGTCGACCAGGGGTACGGCGAACAGCGCATCCGCGCCGAGCTCGCGCACAACGGGATCGATGGCGACACCGTGAGCCTCGCTGTCGAGGCGCTGGAGGTCGACTGGGTCGAACAGGCCCGCGGCCAGCTCGAACGCCATTTCCGCCAACCCCCCGAGGCCCGCGAGGACGAAGCGCGCATGCTGCGCCACCTGGCCGGTCGCGGCTTCCCCGGCGATGTCGCCCACCGGGCGCTGGCTGCCTGGAAGGACGAGGCCCCATAGGACGCAGGACGCAGGAGGCCAGCCCCCTGGCCGATGGGTCATTATTGACGTCGAATCGGCCAGGGGGCTGGCCTCCTGCAGCATGGCCCGAGGCCGCGGGCGGCAATACGCGGGTCCGGGGCGAGCGTGATACGATTCCGCTTTTGACCCCATAGCCGACCGGACACGCATGAAGAGCGCCGAAATACGCCGGAGTTTCCTCGATTTCTTTGCGCAGCACGACCATACCGTGGTGCCGTCCAGCCCGTTGGTGCCTGCCAACGATCCCACCCTGCTGTTCACCAACGCGGGGATGGTCCAGTTCAAGGATGTGTTCCTCGGCCGCGAGAAGCGCCCGTACAGCCGCGCGGCGACCAGCCAGCGCTGCGTGCGCGCCGGCGGCAAGCACAACGACCTGGAGAACGTGGGCTACACCGCCCGGCACCACACGTTTTTCGAGATGCTGGGCAACTTCTCCTTTGGCGACTACTTCAAGCGCGATGCGATCCACTACGCCTGGGATTTCCTTACCGACGTGCTGGGCCTGCCCCCCGAGCGGCTGTGGGTCACGGTCTACGAGACCGATGACGACGCCTACAACGTCTGGGCCAACGAGATCAAGGTCCCGGCCGAACGCATCATTCGCATCGGCGACGATCCGGACGGTGGCTCGGACAACTTCTGGCAGATGGGCGACACCGGGCCCTGCGGTCCCTGCACCGAGATCTTCTATGACCACGGTCCGGAAGTGGCGGGCGGACCGCCCGGTTCGCCGGATGAAGATGGCGATCGCTACATCGAGGTCTGGAACCTGGTGTTCATGCAGTACGACCGCGATGCGGACGGCACGCTGAATCCGCTGCCCAGCCCGTCGGTGGATACCGGCATGGGCCTGGAGCGTCTGTCGGCGGTGCTGCAGGGCGTGCATTCCAACTATGAGATCGACCTGTTCCAGGATCTCATCGCCGCGGCGCGGCGGGTGACCGGCGCGCAGGAAGCCGATTCCGCCTCGCTGCGCGTGATCGCCGACCATATCCGGTCGATCGCGTTCCTGATTACGGACGGCGTGCTGCCCTCCAACGAGGGGCGCGGCTATGTGCTGCGGCGCATCATCCGCCGGGCGGCGCGTCATGGCTTCCAGATCGGCTCCGAGGATGCGTTCCTCTACCGCCTGGTGCGCCCGCTGATCGACACCATGGGCGAGGCCTATCCCGAGCTGGTCAAGGCCGGCGAGCAGGTGGAGAAGGTCCTGGAGAAGGAGGAGCGCAAGTTCCTCGAAACCCTCGACCACGGCATGAAGATCCTCGAGGAGGATCTGAAGGATCTCGAGGGGCGGGTGATCCCGGGCGAGACCATCTTCCTGCTCTATGACACCTACGGCTTCCCGGTGGACCTGACCGGCGACATCGCGCGCGAACGCGGCCTGGAACTGGACATGGCCGGTTTCGAGGCGGAGATGGAAAAGCAGCGCGAGCGGGCGCGCGCCGCCTCCCGCTTCAGCATGGATACCGGCAACCTGCCGGGGCTGGAGGACCACACGACCGAGTTCTGCGGCTATGAATACCTGGAGGGCGACGGCCACGTGCTGGCGCTGTTCCGCGAGGGCGAGGCCGTGGACCGCCTGGAGGTCGGCGAAGAGGGCATCGTGGTGCTTGACCGCACGCCGTTCTACGCCGAGTCCGGCGGCCAGGTGGGCGACATCGGTACCCTGTCGGGCTCCGGCGTGCGTTTCCAGGTGCAGGACACCCGCAAGCAGGCCGCGGCGCATCTGCACGTGGGCCAGGTCCGCGCCGGCACCCTGGAGGTCGGTCAGAGCCTGTCCGGCTCGGTGGAGGGGCCGCGGCGCGAGGCCATCAAGCGCCATCATTCGGCAACCCATCTGCTGCACAAGGCCCTGCGCGACCAGCTGGGCGATCACGTGCAACAAAAGGGCTCGCTGGTGGACTCCGAGCGCCTGCGGTTCGACTTCACCCACATGGAGCCGCTGACGGCCAAGCAGCTGAAATCGATCGAGGATCAGGTCAACGCCGAGATCCTGGCGAACGAGGCCACCGACACTCGCATCATGGACATCGACTCGGCCATGGAGTCGGGTGCCGTGGCCCTGTTCGGCGAAAAATACGGTGACGAGGTGCGGGTGCTGAAGATCGGTTCCTCGGTGGAGCTGTGCGGCGGCACCCACGTGGAGCGCACCGGCGACATCGGGCCGTTCCGGATTACGGTCGAAGGCGGGGTCGCCGCCGGGATCCGGCGCGTCGAGGCGGTGGCCGGCGAGGTGGCCCTGCGCTGGATGGATCAGCAGCTGGGGTATCTGGATGCGGTGGCGGACCGCCTGCGGGCCGGTCGCGCCGACGCCCCGGACAAGGTGCGCCAGCTGCAGGAGCGCAATCGCGAGCTGGAGAAGGAGATCGAGCGCCTGAAGGGCAAGCTCGCCAGCCAGGCCGGTGACGACCTCTCCAGCCGTGCGGTGGAGGTCGACGGGCTCAAGGTTCTGGCGGCCCCGGTGGAGGGCGTGGAGCCCAAGGCCCTGCGCGACATGGTCGATCAGCTCAAGCAGAAGCTCGGCCGTGCCGTGGTGGTGCTGGGCACCGCCACCGAGGAAGGCAAGGTCTCGCTGGTCGCCGGGGTCACCAAGGAGGAAACCGGCCGGATCCGCGCCGGCGATGTGGTCGGGCGCGTGGCCGCTCAGGTCGACGGCAAGGGCGGTGGCCGGCCGGACATGGCCATGGCCGGCGGGCAGAGCCCCGAGAAACTCGAGGCGGCGCTGGCCTCGGTGGAGGACACTGTTCGCGAATTGCTGGGCTGACCAAATTCCGGATTGGAAGGGCGGGTTTGCTTTGGATGCATCCCGATTTCGTGTTTAATGCGCCGCCTTCGGGCCGGACAGGGATTCTGCAATGGCGTTGCTGGTACTGAAATTTGGCGGCACCTCGGTCGGGACGACCGAACGCATCCGGGCGGTGGCCGAACGCGCGCTGCATCTGCGCGAGGAGGGCCATCAGCTGGTGATCGTGGTGTCCGCGATGAGCGGCGAGACCGATCGCCTGCTGGGGCTGGCCAACGAGCTCAACCCGCGGGTCGACGGGCGCGAGCTGGATGTCCTGCTGTCCACCGGGGAGCAGGTCACCATCGCCCTGCTGGCGATGGCACTGGAGGCCAAGGGTTGCCCGGCGCGCTCCTATACCGGTGCTCAGGTGACCATCCGCACCGACAGCGCCTACAACAAGGCGCGGATCCGCAGTATCGACGATGCCCGCGTGCGTGACGATCTGGAGGCCGGGCGCATCGTGGTCGTGGCCGGCTTCCAGGGCGTGGACGAGGACGGGGCGATCACGACCCTGGGGCGTGGCGGCTCCGACACCACCGCCGTCGCGCTGGCCGCGGCCCTGAAAGCCGATGAATGTCGCATCTATACCGACGTGGACGGGGTGTACACCACCGATCCGCGACTGGTGCCCCAGGCCCGGCGCCTCGAACGAGTGACCTTCGAGGAGATGCTGGAGATGGCGAGCCTCGGTTCGAAGGTGCTACAGATCCGAGCAGTGGAATTTGCGGGCAAGTATAACGTCCCCTTACGTGTCCTTTCGTCGTTTGGCGAGGGACCCGGGACACTCATCACCACGGAGGAGGATGCAGCGGTGGAACAGGCGCTGGTCGCGGGAATCGCGTTCAATCAGAACGAGGCGCAGCTGACGGTGGGCGGCGTGCCGGATCAGCCCGGGGTCGCGCATCGCATCCTCGGGCCGGTGGCGGATGCCAACATCGAGGTGGACATGATCGTGCAGAACGTCGGCGAGGACGGCCGCACGACCGATTTCACCTTCACCGTGCATCGCAACGACTACGAGAAGGCGCTGGAACTGCTGCAGGGGGCAGCGGACGAACTGGGCGCCCGCGAGGTCTCGGGCGATGTCCACATCGTCAAGATCTCGGTCGTGGGTGTCGGCATGCGGTCGCATGCGGGTATTGCCAGCCGGATGTTCGAGGCCCTGTCGCGGGAAAACATCAACATCCGGATGATCTCGACGTCGGAGATCAAGATCTCGGTGGTCGTGGACGAAAAATACCTCGAACTGGCGGTGCGTGCGCTGCACGATGCCTTTGAACTCGAAGAGGAGCCAGCCGGTCTACCAAAGGAGCAGGGGTGACGACTCAATCAACGGATTCCGGGCGACCGACCTCGTCCGACACAGGTACTGTGGAGAAAAGCATGCTCATACTGACGCGTCGGGTGGGGGAGACCCTCATGATCGGCGATGACGTCTCCGTCACCGTTCTGGGTGTGAAGGGCAACCAGGTCCGGATCGGCATCAATGCGCCCCCGGACGTGGCGGTTCATCGCGAAGAGATCTTTCAGCGGATTCAGGACGAAGATTCGGAACACGGCTCCGGCGACAATCGCGGGAACGAGTGACGTCCGACGCTGCGATCTCCGCGTGGCCCGAATGAAGTTAAAATCATCAATTCGGGGCCGCGCGGGCTTTCATTCCGCAGCGTGAATCCGTATCCTCTGCACCGCAGTCACGGAGAGTTGGCCGAGTGGTTGAAGGCGCTCCCCTGCTAAGGGAGTATGGGTCAAAAGCCCATCGAGGGTTCGAATCCCTCACTCTCCGCCAGAACGCAAAAGGCCCGCACGGCAAGTGATGCTCGTGCGGGCCTTTTTTGTGGGCACGCAAGCCGGGGTCGGTCAGTTCATCGCGCGGCGGCGTTCCTCACGCTGATAGAACAGCAGGGCGACGTTGATGGCACGTTCCAGGCGGGCCGACATCTCGATGATCGCGCAGCCAGCATACGAATGGCCTTCGCGAGTGGAAGGGCGCGAGTTGGCCAGTTTGACGGCGCCGGAGACCCTTTCCTGCACGTCCGGGAGCAGCAGGTTGGTGAATTCCAGGCGGCTGCCATAGGGGATCTCCTGCAGCACTTCATTCGGCAGTTCCACGCACATGCCTTCGGCTGAAAGGTCCACCACCGATCCCTCGATCGGTTCTTCGTGCATCTCGCCCTGGATCTGCAGGGTCGGGCGGTTGCTCAGGGGGATATGAACGCGGAAGGTCTCGCGACGCTGCAGGTATTGCAGTTCGGCGGGATACGGACACTCGTAGAGGTCTCCCGGCGATTCGCTCACGATCTGGCGGACCTCGGTGGTAAACCGCACGGCCACGCCGCGCAGGGTCGCGAAGACGCGCAGGGGCTGGCCGGGCCGGATCCGCTGGTGGAGGGAAGGGGGTTGCAGCTGGTCGAGGTAGAGACGTCGTGCGTCGGCATCCAGACGGATCAGCGCCGAGGTGTGCAGCGGGCCGCTTTCTTCCAGGCGGATACTGACCAGCGTCAGGCCGTGGTCCAGGTCGCGCAGTATCTGGCCGATGCGTTCCGGGGTGTCGACGGTATAGTCGTTGTCATCCATGAGGGCACGTCGCGTCCGAAGTGGGTTCGCGCATCATACACCCTGTGACGGAGTTCACGCCTTTCCGGCCCAACTCGGGCTCAGGCGCGGGTGATGGTCTGGCCGGTGGTACGGCGATGACGGGCCTTGCCGTAGGGGTCGTAGGTCGTGGCCGGTCCGTTGTCTTCGCCACGCAGGATCTGCATGGACATCTGCACCCGGCGCTGGTTGCGTTCGATCAGCCGGGCGTTGCCCTGGTTGAGTTCGTTGCAGCGTTCGATCGTCGCCCGCAGCGCCTGCCAGCGGTCGTTGAGGTGCTCCCCTCCCTCCAGACGCGCGAACAGCCGCGCTACCCCTTCCGGGGTGAACTCGGCACCGCGAGCTTCGATCCATTGCTGCTGTTTGCGGGTTTCGGTTTCCAGTGCCTGCAGCAGTTCCTGCTTGCGCTGGACCGCGGCCTGCAGCCGCTCCGGCTCCCGTGACTCGATGGCCCGGGTTTCCTCCAGCAGGATATCCTCCAGCCGTTGTCCGAGACGGATGGATTCCTCCAGGGAAGGACGGATTCCGGTTTCGTCGGTCACCACCGGATCACCGCAGCAGGCCTTCGATTTCCATCATGCGATCGGCCAGTTCCTCGTTGTCGATCGGGTAGTTCCCCTGAGCGATCGCCTCGCGGATCTCGGCCACCTTCGCCTCGTTGAACGGCGCGGCCTCGCTGGCTTCGCCGCTGCCGTTCATGGCCTGGGCGGCACCGGTCAGGGTGACGGCGTCACCGCTGGCGGCCCCGCCGTTGCCGGCGCGGTCCACCCCGTTGCTGCCGGTGCGGGCGTCGTCGTCACGGCCGCGGACCCCGCCGTTCTGGCTGTCGGGGCGCAGGCCATTGATGTTGGGGCCTTTGATATCCATGACTTTGTCCTGTCGTTTGACTGGTCTGCCTCGTGTATCGGCCGGAATGCCCGAAACTGTAGGGTCGGTTGCGGGATTTCCGTCACATTTTACTACAGGGCGACGCGAACCGTGCCCGATGGCTGGACCTCGCCCTCGATCTCGCGTCCGGAGGAGGTGTTGCGCACGCGGATCCAGTCGCCGGCCGTGGCGTCCTCCAGGGCTTCGCCCTGCATGCGGATAGTGACGCTGCCGCTGCTGGCGAGGATGGTAACGCGCTGGCCGCGCTGGATCACCTGACGTTCATTAACGTGCTGCTGGCCGATGACCTGGCCCTGGCGAATCGCGCGGCGGGTCTGCAGACCGACCACCTCGGATGCGTCCTCGAAATAATGGCTGGCCTGGCGCGACGTCTCGATGCGCTCCATGCGCAGATCGCCCGGCCCCAGGGTCTGCTGGCGCGACAGGTTGCGGCGGGCCACCACCACCTCGGCGTGGCGTTCCACGGTGGCCGGAACGTACACCGACCAGGTCACCGGCCCGGGACAGCGGATGTTGACCGCAGTATTGCCCCTCGGGCGGCCGCCGGGCGGCAGCGAGGCCTCCAGGGGTTCTTCGCAGCGCTTGAGGCGCAGGCGGTCGTCGACATGACCGAGTTGCACCTCCACATCGTCGCCGTTGTGGTCCCCAAGCTGCTGGTGCAGGAACCGTTCCGCGCTGTCACGAATGTTCTGCACCGGCTCGATCTCCGCTTGCGCGGTCGGGGCGAGGAGCGCGAGCATCAGAAGAAGCGCACCCCCGCTGCGGCCCGGGCTGCGGTACGGGAGCAAAGCCTGTAACTTGAAAAGGTGCATGTCCGGTCACCGTTGACCCTGTGTCTTCGTCACGGAATACATGCAGATTCTGTGCCATGGCATCCGGCGCCTGTCCTGCGCGTCCGATGCGTGGTTCAAGCTCCCGCCGGCGCGGCCGTTAGCAGGGAGAACAACCCAGGGGGCGAGAACCGTGAGTCAGTTTATTGACGACGTGAACCAGCGCACGCAGATGGTCGGGCAGAACCGGATGGAGCTGCTGCTGTTCTATCTGGGCGGCACGCAGACCTTCGGGATCAACGTGTTCAAGGTGCGCGAGGTGATTCCGCTGCCGCAGTTGCGCCAGATTCCCGGGTCCGCCGGGGTGGTGCGGGGCGTCACCACCCTGCGCGACAAGACCGTGCCGATCATCGATCTGGCGCGGGCGATGGGCATGCAGTCGACGCGGGCCGGGGCGGACGGCCAGCAGAAGGTCGTGGTGACGGAGTTCAATCGCTCGGTGCAGGGCTTCATGGTGTCGGCGGTGGATCGCATCGTGAACGTCAACTGGGACCAGGTGAAGTCGCCCCCGCGCGGCACCGGGCGCGAGTCGTTTCTGGTGGCGGTCACTGAACTCGACAACAAGCTGGTGGAGATCATCGACGTGGAGCGCGTGCTGTCGCTGGTCAATCCGTTGCCCACCGAGGTGTCGGAAAGCGTGCGTTCCGCGGTGGCCGAGCAGACACCCGAGCGTCGGGAAATCGTCATCGCCGACGACTCGGTGGTGGCTCGCCGCCAGATCGAAAGCGCCATCCAGGGGCTCGAGTGGCCCTACGTGCTGTGCAAGGACGGGCGTGAAGCCCTGGATTACCTGGAGGAGAAAGCCGCCGAGGGTCCGATCCACGACACGGTCGAGCTGGTGATCTCGGATATCGAAATGCCGCGCATGGATGGTTACACCCTGACGGCAAAGATCCGCGAGAACGAGCGCCTGCGGCCGCTGCGGGTGCTGCTGCATTCCTCGCTCAGCGGCGAATTCAATACCGACATGGTGCGTCGGGCCGGTGCGGATGCGTTCCTCTCCAAGTTCAACCCGGACGAACTGGCCAGTGCGGTCCTGGAACAGATCAACAAGACCGCCTGAGATGTCGGTGGTTACCGGGGGCGAGGGGTTGCCGGCCCGGCGGAGGCGGGCGGTCGGCACTTGCCGCCCCTTTGCGTGTCGCGGGCTCCCGCAAGACCGCCCTGAAGCCCTATACTGTGGCAGCATGGAATCATCGAACCGAACAACCAGCGGACGGCGGACGGGCCCGGCACGCGTCAAGGCGGAGATGTGTGCGTGATCGATTCCCGTGACTACGAAGAATTCGCGCGCTTTCTCTCCGAGTGCTGTGGCCTGGTGCTGGGGGACAGCCGCCAGTACCTGGTGTCCAGCCGGCTGTCCCGCCTGCTGGATGAATTCGGCTACAAGGACGTGCCGGAACTGCTGCACGCCCTGCGCAAGGCGCCCAGTCCGAAGCTGCGCACGCGCGTCATCGACGCGATGACCACCAACGAAACCTCCTGGTTTCGCGACGGTTTTCCGTTCGAGATCCTGCGCCACGTGATCCTCCCGGAGCTGGCGTCCACTCGGTCGTCGATCAAGGTCTGGTCGGCCGGGTGTTCCAGTGGCCAGGAGCCCTACAGCATCTCGATGGTGGTCTCGGAATGGGAGGCCTCGCGCCCGCGCCGGGTGGTTCCCGTCAGCATTCTCGGCACGGACCTGTCCGAGGGCGTGCTGGAAGACGCCCGCAAGGGAGTCTATGACGGTCTGAGCATCGTGCGCGGGCTGAGCGAGTCGCGGCGGTCCCGGTTCTTCCAGACCGTGCCCGAGGGGCACAAGATCATCCCTGAGGTGCAGCGCCGCTGCCGGTTCCAGAAACTCAATCTGGTCGACAGCTACGCGGCGCTGGGCAAGTTCGACATCGTGTTCTGCCGTAACGTCCTGATCTATTTCTCCGCCGAGACCAAGCGTCAGGTCCTTGACGGTATTGCGAAGCAGCTCAACCCCGGTGGCTATCTGTTTCTTGGCGCTTCCGAGACGGTCGGGCCCTACAGCAAGGCGTACGAAACCGTGCGCACCGAGTACGGCTCGGTCCTGCGGCTGAAGGGCTGAACCCCTCCACGCCGGGCCTGCAACGGGCCCGGCGGTCGTTTCCGACGCGGTGATTCGCCGCGTGGCCGACCGCGCGCCGGCGTCCCTCCCAATCCTTTTCCCCTTTTGCCGGCAGCCAATGGCACGGCGATTGCATCGTCGTGGTCAGGCAACGGATGCCCGCCATGCGCGGGCCGGACGGAACGGGATGAGCATATCGCTGGACAAGGCACTCGGGATTCTGCCGGAGTCGGTGAACCTGCGGTCGCAGCGCATGGAGGTTCTGAGCTCGAACATCGCCAATGCCGACACCCCCGGCTACAAGGCGCGGGACCTGGATTTTCGCAGCCAGCTGGAGGCGGCTTCGGGGGGTGGTGGCCAGCTGCAGCTCAGCAAGACCCGGGCCGGTCATCAGGATCCGGGGACGGCCGCCGCGGGCACCGGGGCCGAGCTCAAGTACCGCATCCCCTCGCAGCCGTCTCTGGACGGCAACACCGTGGATCCGCAGATGGAGCGGGCGGCGTTCGCCGAGAACTCGGTCAAGTACCAGAGCAGCCTCGAATTTCTCAATCGCCGGGTTTCCGGCATTCGCGATGCCTTCCGGGGCAATCGCTGAACCTGACGGGAGGCCACTGCCGTGAGTGATCTGTTCAATCTGTTCAATACCTCGGCTTCGGCGCTGACGGCACAGTCGGCGCGGCTGAATACGGTGTCTTCGAACCTGGCGAACGCCAACACGGCGGCCGGCAGCGCCGAGGAGGCCTATCGCGGGAAACACGTGCTGTTCCAGGCAGCGATGGACCAGGCCAGCCGCGACGGTACCGCGACGCCGGTGCGGGTGGCCGGGATCGAGGAGTCGGATGCCGAGCCGCAGATGCATTACGAGCCCCATCACCCGAAGGCAAACGACGATGGCTACATCTTTCGCCCGGCGGTCAGCGTGGTCGAGGAGATGGCCAACATGATGTCGGCCTCGCGCAATTACGAAGCCAACGTCGAAGTCATGGACACCACCCGCCAGTTGATGATGCGCACGCTGCAGATGGGCGGACAAGGCTAGGAGACCGGAAATGAACGGACTGACACCCGACATGCTGGAAGGGGCGGGGATTCGCACTGACCGCCAGGCCCAGCGAGACCGTCAGGAGAAGGAAGGCGGGCCGGATCAGCTGGGACAGGAGGATTTCCTCAAGCTGATGACGACCCAGCTGCAGAACCAGGACCCGTTCGAGCCGATGGAAAACGGGGACTTCATCGCGCAGATGGCGCAGTTCTCGAGCGTCACCGGGATCCAGCAGCTGAACGAGTCGTTCGAGGGCTTCGCCCAGTCGATGGGACAGAACCAGGCGGTGCAGGGCGCAAATCTGGTTGGCAAGGACGTGCTGGTGCCGGTGGAGTTCGGCCAGCTGGGCCCCGAGGGCGGCATGAGCGGCGCGTTCGAACTGGGGGCCTCGGCCGAGTCGGTGGAGGTCGAGATCATGAACGGGGCCGGCGAGCGCGTGCGGCGCATGAATCTCGGCGCGATGGGCGCCGGGCTGCAGGACTTCCAGTGGGATGGCCTGACCGACAACGGCCAGCGCGCGCCGGCCGGGGTCTACGAGGTACGGGCGACCGCGCGCAGCGGGGAGCGCACCGAATCGCTGGAGACCTTTCTTAACCAGCGCGTGGACAGCGTCTCCATGGGCGGGGAGAAAAACGGCCTGGCACTGAATGTGCAAGGCGTGGGCGAGATCGATTTTTCGGACGTACGCCGGATTTCCGGCTGACGTCCGACACAAAGACAACCGGAGGAACGTAACATGCCCTTCAACATCGGATTGAGCGGACTGAACTCGGCCCAGGCCGACCTGGACGTGACCGGCAATAATGTCTCCAACGCCGGGACCACGGGGTTCAAGCAGTCGCGCGCGGAGTTCGGGGATGTCTACGCCCAGTCGTTCGGCGGCACCAACCAGACGACCGTAGGCGCGGGTTCGCGCCTGCTGGCGGTGACCCAGCAGTTTACCCAGGGTCAGACGGAATTCACCGAAAACGGACTGGATCTGGCGATCGACGGAGAGGGGTTCTTCCAGCTCAATGACCGTGGCAACACGGTGTACAGCCGCGCCGGAGAATTCCAGGTCGATCGCGACGGCTTCATCGTTAACAGCCAGGGCCAGAACCTGCAAGGCTATATCGCCGAGGACGGCGATGCGGAGCCGGCGGATCTCGGCGGTACCCCCGGCGATCTGCGGCTGGACACGGGCGAGGGCGCGCCGCGGCGGACCGAGGAGATCGACGCCCAGCTGAATCTGCGGTCGGATGCCGAGGTGATCGGTGCGGGACAGTTCGATATTGAAAATCCGGACAGCTACAACTTTTCCACCTCGCTGACGGTTTACAACGGCCAGGGCGAGGCCCAGGACGCCGAGGCGTTCTTCACCAAGACCGCTGACAACGAATGGGAGGCCCATGTCGCGGTCAACGGTGAGGAGGTGGCCGGCCCGCTGGAGATGGAGTTCGACAGCAACGGCGAGCTGGTGGATGACGATGTGACGTTCACCTTCGATCCCGGTGATGCATTTGATGACGGCACCGAGATCGAGATCGACTTTGCCGGCACGACCCAGTACGGCACCGATTTCGGCGTCAGCGACCTGAGCCAGGACGGCTATGCCCCCGGCACGCTGACCGACATCGACATCGATAACGAAGGGGTGGTGTTCGCGCGTTACAGCAACGGCCAGTCGGACGTACTGGGCCAGGTGGTGCTGGCGAACTTCGACAATCCCCAGGGCCTGGAGCAGCTCGGCAACAACAACTGGGCGGAGACCTTTGCTTCCGGCGGGCCGACGGTCAATGCCCCGGGAGCGGCCGGTACGGGATTGCTGCAGGCCGGGGCCCTCGAGGCCTCCAACGTGGATATCGCACAGGAGCTGGTGAACCTGATCACCGCTCAGCGCAACTTCCAGGCCAATTCCCAGACGATCTCCACGGCCGACACCGTGACCCAGACCATCATCAACATCCGCTAGGGCGGTAACCGGAGCATCCTGCGGGAGGCCGAACCATGGATCGTTTTCTCTACATCGCGATGTCGGGGGCCCGGGAGGTCGAGCACGCCCAGGCCGTCAACAATCACAACCTGGCGAACGCCAATACCGACGGCTTCCGGCAGGCGCTGGCCACCGCGGACACCGTCCCGGTGCGCGGCCCGGTCTACGACACGCGCGACTACGTACAGGTGGGGAACGAGGCGGCCGACTTCTCTCACGGGACGCTGCGCAGTACGGGGCGCGATCTGGACGTGGCCATCCAGGGTGAGGGCTTCATCGCCGTGCAGGGGCCGGACGGGCAGGAAGGCTACACCCGCGCCGGCAACCTGCAGGTGGATGGCTTCGGTCTGCTGCGCACCGCGGACGGGATGCAGGTGATGGGTGACGGCGGGCCGATCGCGATTCCGCCGGCGGAGAAGGTGGAGATCGGCACCGACGGGACCATCAGCGTCCGGCCCCAGGGTGCCCCGGCGGATGCCCTCGCGGCGGTGGAGCGCATCCGGCTGGTCAATCCCGATGTCGAGGATCTCGAACGGGGCGAGGACGGACTGTTCCGTCTGCCGGACGGTGAAGAGGCCGCGGCGGACGCGGACGTGACGCTGGTATCCGGCACGCTCGAGAGCAGCAACGTGAACACCGTCGAGGCGCTGACGCGGATGATCGAGCTGTCGCGAACCTTCGAGACCCAGATCAAGATGATGGACACCGCCAACACGCTGGAACAGAGCAGCAACCGGCTGCTCGGCATGGGCTGACCGGGATGATCCCGACGCGGCCCCGACTGACAGGAGAAACGCCATGAACCAGGCACTGTGGATCGCCAAGACCGGACTCGACGCGCAGGACACGCGCATGTCGACCGTGGCCAACAACCTGGCCAACTCGAGCACCACCGGCTTCAAGAAGGACCGGGCGGTGTTCGAGGATCTGATTTACCAGACCGTGCGCCAGCCGGGCGCTCAGGCCACCCAGGACCAGCAGCTGCCCTCGGGCCTGCAGATCGGCACCGGCGTGCGCACGGTCAGCACCGAGAAGATGTTCGAACAGGGCAACCTGCAGCAGACCGAGAACTCGCTGGATGTCGCCATCGAGGGGGACGGTTTCTTCCAGGTGCTGATGCCCAACGGCGACATCGGCTACACCCGCGATGGCAGCTTCCAGGTGAATTCCGACGGCCAGGTGGTGATGTCCAACGGCTATCCGCTGCAGCCGGGCCTGTTCGTGCCGGATGATGCCGAGTCGATCGACATCGGCAAGGACGGCACCGTGACCGCGCGCATTACGGGGCAGGCCGAACCGGTGGACCTGGGGCAGATCCAGCTGGCGGACTTCGTGAACCCCGCGGGCCTGGAGGCGGTGGGCGAGAACATCTTCAAGGAGACCGCGGCTTCCGGCGTGGCGCAGCAGGCCAACCCCGGGCTCAACGGCGTGGGCACGGTGATCCAGGGCTCGCTGGAGACCTCCAACGTGAATATCGCCGAGGAGCTGGTGAACATGATCGAGACCCAGCGGGCCTACGAGGTCAACTCCAAGGCCATCTCCAGCGCCGACCAGTCGCTGCAGTTCATCAACCAGACCATCGGGTGATCGCATGAACCGCGCGACGCTGTCCCTCATCCGCTGGCTGGCTCCGCTGGCCCTGGTCCTGCTCGGCGGCTGCGCCAGCATGCCGCACGACACCGAGGCCGGGGATGCGCCCGAATATCACGCCGTGCAGCCGCCGGAACCGGTCCCGCAGGCACAGAACAATGGCAGCATCTACCAGGCTTCGCATTCGCACGGGCTGTTTACCGACCCCAAGGCCGCCCGGGTGGGCGACATCCTGACCGTGGTCCTGGCGGAGAGCACCGACGCGCAGAAGTCGTCGTCCACCAGCACCAACAAGGACTCGGACCTGAATCTGGGGACCCTGGAAGCCTTTGGCGGCGAGGCGACCCGTGGCGGGCGGCCGCTGTTCGGGGTGAGCAACAACAGCTCGCGCGGCTTCGACGGCGGCGGCGATTCGAGCCAGAGCAACCAGCTGGAGGGGGAGATTACGGTCACCGTGGCCGAGGTCCTGCCCAACGGCAACCTGGTGATTCAGGGCGAGAAATGGCTGGGTATCAATCAGGGCGAGGAATACGTGCGGCTGCGCGGGATCGTGCGGCCGCAGGACGTCAATGCCGACAACACGGTGCTGTCGGGACAGGTGGCCGACGCCCGGATTTCCTATGGCGGCAGCGGCTTCATTGCCGACAGCAACACCCCCGGGTGGATCACCCGTTTCTTCAACAGCCCGCTGTGGCCCTTTTAGGACGAGGTGGACATGAACGCACAAACGCGCAACGGGTTTCGTGAGGGGATCCGCGAACGGATGCGTCAGGTCGCGTGGCTGGCGGGCTCCGCCGGTTTCCTGGTGGCCCTCGGGCTGCAGGGTGCGGCCGCGCAGACCGCGATCCAGCAGCAGGCCATGGCACAGCAGCCGAACCACGGCGGTTCGGGCATCGTCGAGCGGGTGAAGGACCTGGCCAGTGTGTCGGGCGTGCGCCAGAACCAGCTGATTGGCTACGGCCTGGTGGTGGGGCTGGACGGCACCGGTGACCAGACGACCCAGACCCCGTTCACGGTGCAGAGCCTCAACAACATGCTGACCCAGCTCGGTCTGACCCCGGACGAGGGGGCCAACCCGCAGCTGCAGAATGCCGCGTCGGTGATGGTGACCGCGGACCTCCCGCCATTCGCCAAGCCGGGCCAGGAGATCGACGTAACGGTGTCGTCCATGGGCAATGCCGATTCGCTGCGCGGGGGCACCCTGCTGATGACCCCGCTGAAGGGGGCCGATGGCGAGACCTACGGCATCGCCCAGGGCAACCTGATCGTCGGCGGCTTCGATGCCGAGGGCGGCGACGGGTCGAGCATCACGGTCAACGTACCGAGTGTCGGGCGCATCCCCAACGGGGCCACGGTGGAACGTGAGGTGCCGACCGCGTTCGCCTCCGGCGACACCGTGACCCTGGATCTCAACCGGCCCGATTTCACCACGGCCACGCGCCTGACGGAGACGGTCAACGAGACCTTCGGGCCGGGTACCGCTAGGGCGCTGGACGGTTCGTCGGTGCAGGTTCGGGCGCCGTCGGACCCCAGTCAGCGGGTCAGCTTCGTCGCGGAACTGGAAAACCTGCCGGTGGAGCGCGGCGAGGCCCCGGCCCGGGTGATCGTCAACTCGCGCACCGGCACCGTGGTGATCGGTTCCAGCGTGCAGGTATCGCCGGCCGCGGTGTCGCACGGCAGCCTCACGGTGACCATTACCGAATCGCCGGAAGTGGTGCAGCCGCTGCCGCTGGCCCCGGGCGAGACCGCGATCCAGCCGGAGACCGACATCGCGATCGAGGAGGAGAACAACCCGATGTTCCTGTTTGACGCGGGGACCTCGCTGGACGAGATCGTGCGTGCGGTGAACAACGTCGGCGCGGCACCCAGCGACTTGGTGGCCATCCTGCAGGCCCTGCGCGAGGCAGGCTCGCTGCGGGCGGAGCTGGTGGTGATCTGATGATCGGGCCGAGCGGAGAAAGCCGGATGCAGGCGCAGTCGGCGATGGCGTCCGATCCGTCGGGGCTGCACGAGCTTTCGCGAGCCGCGCGCGGCGGGGGGCGCGAGGGCATGGAGGCGGTGGCACGCGAGTTCGAGGCGATGCTGGTCGGCCAGATGCTCAAGCAGATGCGCGAGGCTTCGCTGGGCGACGGGATCTTCGAGAACGAACAGACCGAAATGTATCAGGAGATGTTCGACCAGGAGGTCGCGCGCTCGGTCAGTCAGGGTGAAGGTCTCGGGCTGCGCGAGGCGTTGATCCGTGACATGGAGCGCAATGCACCCACCGATCCCGAGGTCCTGCACGATCCGGAACGCCAGCAGAACCTCGAGGCGCCACGGCGCAACGAGAGCCTGACCCCCATGCGGCCGCGCGAGGACGGGGAACGGCCCGCGGCGCCTGCGAATGCGGCGAATGCGGTGGATGGGGCAGGCCCGGGCGCGACGGCGGAACAGGCCGGGGCGGGCGACGCGCCGCGGTCGATGCCGGAGGCTGCGGGCGGCCCCCGGGTCGACTGGCCGCCGCGCAATCCGGACGAATTCCTGGAAAAGCTCGGGCCGGCGGCTGAACGGGCCGCGGCCGAGCTGGGTGTGGATGCATCGGTGCTGCTGGCGCAGAGCGCGCTGGAAACCGGCTGGGGGCAGCATGTGCCCAGCCGTACGGACGGCGAGCCCAGCTTCAACCTGTTCGGCATCAAGGCCGATCGTTCGTGGAGCGGGGAGGCGGTCTCGGTGGGTACCCTGGAGTACCGCGACGGTGTGGCGCAACGCGAACAGGCTCGTTTCCGCGCCTATGACGATCCGGAACGCTCGTTCGCGGACTACGTCGACTTCATCCGCAGCAATCCGCGCTACGAGCGGGCCCTGCAGGCAGGCGACGACGCGACCTACGTGCGCGAGCTGCAGGCCGCGGGTTATGCCACCGATCCGCGCTATGCGGAAAAGATCCTGGATCTGCGTGACCGGGTGGCGCAGGCCCGCGAGCCGGTCCATGCTCAAGTCTCGGCCGGCGCGGCCGATAACCCGGTCGAGGGGTGAAGCATGCATAACACGGATCGCGTACAACAGGGTTCCCAGCGGCCACGGAGGATGGCGTCATGAGTTCCCTCAACATCGGGACGTCGGGGCTGCTCGCCTATCAGCGGGCGATCAGCACCACCAGCAACAACATCGCCAATGCCTCCACCGAAGGCTACTCCCGGCAGTCGACCTCCCTGGCGAACCGGCCGCCCCAGTTCCTGGGCGGCAACTTCCAGGGGCAGGGCGTCGAGGTCGACAACATCCGCCGGATCTCCGACCAGTTCGTGAACAACCAGCTGCGGGATGCGACCTCGGAGAACGCGAATGCCGAGACGCGGGTGCAGATCGCCAACCGGATCGACAACCTGCTGGCGGACGAGGCCTCGGGGCTGCAGCCGGTGCTGCAGAGCTTCTTTGATGCGGCCCAGGATGTCAGCAGCGATCCGACTTCCAGTTCCGCGCGCGAGGTATTCCGCACCGAGGCCGAATCGCTGGTGGAGCGACTGGGTTCCATCGACAGCCGCCTGCAGGAACAGCGCCAGATCGTCAACGGCCAGATCGAAACCGGGGTGCAGGAGGTCAACGACCTGGCCGATGCCCTGGCCGACGTGAACCGTGCGATCGTCTCGGGTTCGACCCAGGGCACCCCCAACGACCTGCTGGATCAACGCGACCGGCTGATCAACGACCTCGCGGAAAAGGTCGACGTGCGCACCGTGGAGCAGGATGACGGGGCACTGAACGTGTTTGTCGGCAATGGCCAGGCGCTGGTGCTGGGGGGCGATGCGCGCGAACTGCGCGCCGAACCGCTGTCCGGTGATCCGGAACGCCTCGACATCGGCGTTGCCAGCGGCGATGGCACCGCGAGCATCTCGCGCTTCATCCGGGGTGGCGAGCTCGGCGGCCTGCTGGAGATGCGCGGCGGCATGCTGGACGAGGCGCAGAACACGCTGGGCCAGATCGCGCATGCGGTGGGCGAGAGCTTCAACGAACAGAACCGGCGCGGGCTGGACCTCAACGGCGAGCAGGGCGAGGCGATCTTCGGCCTGGGCGAGCCGCGGGTCTGGGGAGCCGGGGATCCGAAGCCGGAGAGCAACCCCGAGGTGAGCATCGCGGACGCCGGGGCTCTGACCACCAATGACTACCGCCTGCGGCGTGACGACAACGGAGATTACGAGCTGCGTCGGCTGCCGGACAATCGGGTCATTGATGAAGATGATTACGAAATCGACGACGTTGATAACGAGATCCGCGTGGATGGCATGGTCATCGACATCGGCGATCTCGAAAACGATGACGTCACGGGGGAGTGGCTGATCCAGCCGACCCGCAGCGGCGCCAGCCAGATGGAAGTCCTGATGCAGGACGGCGACGAGCTCGCCGCCGCGTCGGCCCTGCGGGCCCGCGAGGGTGAGGGGAATCAGGGTGATGCCACGGTGACCTCGATCGCGGCTACGGATCCGGATTCCGAGGCGTTCGACGGCAGCATCGACGGTCTCGAGGTGAGTTTCAACGGTACCGACTTCGAGCGAGGGGACGGCGGCACCATTGATACGGAAGAGGTGGATGATGGCGTCTACCGGGTCAGCGGCGACGGCTGGGAGATGGAGGTCCGCGGACCCCCGGAAGATGGCGATACGTTCCAGGTGTTCACCAACGAGAACCGCGAGGGTGACAACCGCAACATGCAGGCGATGAACGCGCTGGCCGAGGAGGACATCGTCGAGGGGCGGCGCAATTTCGGCGACGCCTATAACAGCCTGATCGCCAGCGTCGGCACGCAGACCCGTCAGGCGCAGGTGGCGGAGGAATCGGCCAGTGCCCAGCTCGATCAGGCGCGGGAGCAGCGCGAGGCGGTGTCCGGCGTGAACCTGGACGAGGAGGCGGCGGACCTGTTGCGCTATCAGCAGGCCTATCAGGCGTCGGCGCAGGTGATCCAGATCGGCAACAGCCTGTTCGACAGCCTGCTGGGCGCGGTGCGTGGCTGATGCCCCCGCACGCGGGCGGCAATGACAAGAAGCGAACGGGATGCCACGGCATCCGGAGATGAAACGATGCGTGTATCGACGACCCAGATCTTCCAGACCGGAATCGACCAGATCCAGCGCAATCAGGCGGAACTCAACCGCACGTCGCTGCAGCTGGGCTCGGGGGAGCGCATCCTGACGCCCTCCGATGATCCGAGCGGGGCGACCCAGACCAACCAGTTCGAACGCATCATCAAGGCCACCGAGCAGTACCAGCGCAACATCGACAATTCCCAGCCGCGGCTGCAGCAGCAGGAATCCCTGATGCAGTCGGGAACCGATGCCCTGCAGCGGGCGCGCGAGCTGGTCATCGCCGGCAACAACGACAGCCAGACCGACGAGACCCGGCGCTACCAGGCGAACGAGCTGCGCCAGCTGCGCGACGAACTGTTCGAGATCGCCAATACCCGCGATCCCAACGGCGAGTACATCTTTGCCGGGACCAATTCGCTGGAGCAGCCGTTCAAGCAGGATGGCGAGGGGACGGTCCGCTATGAGGGTGCCGAGGGCACCGGCAGCGTGCGTGAGGTCGAGATCTCGCCGACCCGCACGGTTCCCGTCGGCGATACCGGCGCCGACGTGTTCATGAATATCCCGGAGAACGATGGTCGCACCACGGCCGATGTAACCAACCGGGAGGCGGACAGTCTGCTGATCGTCGACAAGGCCGAGGTGTACGACGTACGCGAACTGGACCGCGAGGAATACACCATCGAGTTCACGGAGAATGGCGATGGTGACATGACCTACAGCGTGCTGGACGAGAACGACGACGCCATCGAGGGCCGGGACGGGGACCTCCTGGAAGATCAGCCGTTCGTGCCGGGTGAATCCATCGATTTCGCCGGGCGTTCGGTGACGATCAGCGGGGATCCGGTCGACGGCGACGAAGTGGTTTCGCGACCGGCCGTAAACAAGGATATCTTCTCCACCCTGGACGACATCATCGCCGCGCTGGAGGAAGGGACGGGGACCCGCGAGGCCCGGGCCAACCTGGCCACCGCCACCAATACGGCGCTGGGCGACATGGACGCCGCCATCGAGAACTTCAACGAGATCCGGGCTGACGTGGGCTCACGGCTGAAGACCATGGACGACCAGACCGAGCTCAACGAGGACCGGCTGCTGGATCTGGAGACCGCGGTTTCGGAGATCCGCGATCTCGACTATGCCGAGGCGATCAGCCGCTTCAACCAGCAGCAGGTGGCCCTGCAGGCGGCACAGCAGACCTACAGCGAGACCAGCCGGCTGTCGCTGTTCGATTTCATTTGACGCGCCGCGAGCCCGGGCCGATGATGCCGGCGGACCTTCCTCGAGATCCCTGACATGGCTCAACGTGATTCCTCCGGCAAGGGTGTGGCCGGCTCCACCGGCCGCCCGCCGCGCTATCTTCTGATCCTGCTCGGCCTGGCGATCATCTGGGCGGGCTTCTGGGGCTGGGTGCAGTTGCAGTCCGGCGAGCCGAAGTCCGTGGAACTGGATGTTGTGGAGCAGGAGGCGCTGGACGAGAAGCTGCAGGCCCTGGAACGTACGCGTGAACCGGCGCGGCCGCGCCCGGATGCGGATCGCGGCGAGGCCATCGTGGACCTGGACGATCCCGATACCGAACCGCTGGTGCCCGAACTCTATGAAGAAGAGCCGGCTGCCCGGCGCATCGCGTTCTCCGAGCGCGAACTCAACGCCCTGATCGCCCGTGATCCGGACCTGGCCAACCGGGTGTCGGTGCGGCTGACGCCGGGGCAGGTCAGCACGCGCGTGCGCGTGGATGTCCCCGCGGACGTACCGCTGCTGGGCGGGCGCACACTGAACGTCAATTCCGGCGTCCATTTCGAGACCACCGAAGACGAAGGCGTGCGTGCGCGCCTGGTCGGGGTCAGCGTGGCCGGGATCCCGCTGCCGGATGCCTGGCTGGGCGGACTGAAGGACGAGGACCTGCTGGCCCTGGAGCCGTTCCGGGGCCTGGGCGCCGGGATCGAGTCGGTGGAGGTCGACGAGGGGGCGATGACCCTGCAGCTCGCCCCCTGACCCTTCCGGCCCGGACGGATCAGGCCCTGAAGAGTCAGGTGATCACGTCGGGGCTCCGGCGTCCGGTCAGCCCGGGGATATCGCCCAGTTCGCCGGCGGCGTCGATCAGCGGCCGCAGCACTTCCTGAGGATCCAGGTCGAGCCGCTCCGGGGTGGTTTCATGCTGTTCGATGTACAGCCGCAGCGTTGCTCCCTCGGTGCCGGTGCCCGACAGCCGGAAGACGATGCGCGCGCCGCTCTCGAACATCACCCGCAACCCCTGGCCCTCGGCCACCGAGCCGTCCACCGGATCGGTGTAGGCGAAGTCGTCGGCGGCCCGGACCGTCTGTCCGGCGAGCGATTGCCCCGGCAGGGTGGCCAGCCGGTCGCGCACGCGCTCCATCACCGCCTCGGCGTGTTCGCTGCGGATCCCCTCAAAGTCGTGCCGGGTGTAGTAGTGCCGGCCGAAACGCTCCCAGTGCTCGTGCACGATGCTCTCGACCGACTGCCGGCGCACGGCCAGCAGGTTGAGCCAGAACAGGACCGCCCACAGGCCGTCCTTCTCGCGCACGTGGTCGGAACTGGTGCCGAAGCTCTCCTCGCCGCACAGGCGGATGCGCCCGTCGTCCAGCAGGTTGCCGAAGAACTTCCACCCGGTGGGCGTCTCGTAGCAGGGGATGCCCAGGACCTCGGCCACGGTGTCCACCGCCTGGCTGGTGGGCATGCTGCGGGCGACGCCACGCAGACCGTCGGCGAAGGCCGGGATGTGGTGGGCGTTGGCCGCCATGATGGCGAGGCTGTCCGACGGGGTGACAAAGAAGTGCTGCCCGAGGATCAGGTTGCGGTCCCCGTCACCGTCGGAGGCGGCACCGAAGTCCGGGGCGTCGCGGCCGAACATGGCCTCGCGCAGCTGCCGTGCGTGAGTCAGGTTGGGGTCGGGGTGGCCGCCGCCGAAATCGCCCAGCGGCTCCGCGCGCAGGATGCTCTCCGGCGCGGCCCCGAGCCGGTCCACCAGCAGGGCCTCGGCATACGGGCCGGTCACTGCGTGCATGGCATCGAAGCGCAGGCGGAAATCGCCGGCCAGAAGCTCGCGGATGGCGTGGAAATCGAACAGCTTGTCCATCAGCTCGGCGTAGGCGGCGACCGGATCGACCACTTCCACGTCCATGCCGTTCAGGGTGGTCGCATGCAGGTGATCCAGATCCACGTGCACTGCTTCCTTCAGGATGCGGTAGTGGGTGATCGCCTGGCTGCGGGCGTGGATGGCGTCGGTAACCGAGGGTGGAGCCGGGCCGCCGGCGGCGGTGTTGAACTTGATGCCGAAGTCACCCTCCGGCCCGCCCGGGTTGTGCGAGGCGGACAGGATCAGAGCCCCGGCGGCGCCGCGGCTGCGGATCAGATGACTGGCGGCCGGTGTGGACAGCAGGCCGCCGCGCCCGACCACCACCCGGCCGACGCCATTGGCGGCGGCCATGCGCAGAATGGTCTGGATCGCCTCGCGGTTATGGAAGCGTCCGTCTCCCCCCAGCACCAGTTCGGCCCCTTCCAGCGCGGGCTGGCTGTCGAACACGGACTGGACGAAGTTCTCCAGATAATGTGGCTGGCGGAAGCGGGTGACGCGCTTGCGCAGGCCGGAGGTGCCGGGCTTCTGGTCTTCGAACGGATGGGTGGTGACGACGCTGATGTCCATGTGCTCCGCTGCTCCCTTGGCTTTGTTCCGACGTTAGCAGAAACCTCCGGGGGTGTCCGCCCCGGGCACCGGGTCGCCAGACGGTGCCGGCGCAGGGCTGTTAGACTCCGCCGCCATGTTGCTGGACAGCCGTACCCCCGCGTATCTCCAGCCGCGGCCGGTGACCTTCGCCGCGTTGATGGAGCTCTACGAGGACAACTATCTGCAGTTGCGCCGCCTGTGTCCCGATCCCGCCGCCGTGGGCGGACGGGCCGTCTCGCGCGTGGACGGGGCCCTCGATCTCCATCTGGAGGTGCTGGAGCGCACCCGTTATACCACTACGCTGCGCCTGACCTACCGCTTCGGCGAAGGCGACCGGGTGCGCGAGCAGCCGGACGTGCGGGTGCGCATGTTCCACGACGCCCGCCAGGCCGAGGTGCTGGGGCGCTACTGCCGCAGTACCGGGGAGGACCGGATGATCGATACCCTCGCGGGTCAGCCGGGCCTCGGCTGTCGCTGGCGGCACAACCGCTTCCTGTACAAGTGGCTGCGCTACTGCCTGCGCCAGGGGCATCGCTTCGTGGCCGACGGCTCGGCGGCCCCGGCCGCGCCGGTCAGTGGCGAGACCCCGGAGGTCTGAGCGCCGCCCGGGTCATCCCGGGGAATAGTCCAGCGGCAGCGCGGTGCGGTCCAGCACCCGGCGCAGCACGAAGCTGGAGTGCACGCTGTCCACCCCCTCCAGCCGGGTGATGCGCCGCAGCAGGAATTCCTGATAGGCATCCATGTCCGGGACCACCACCTGCAGCATGTAATCGGCGGCCTGGCCGGTGATCAGGTAGCAGCGCTGCACCTCGGGGTAGGTGGCGACCGTTTCCTCGAAATGGGCAAACCGTTCCGGGGTGTGCCGATCCATGCCGATATGGATCAGCGCGGTCAGCTCCAGGCCCAGACGCCTCCGGTCCAGCAGGGCCACGCGCTGCAGGATGATCCCCGCATTCTCCAGCGCGCGCACCCGGCGCAGGCAGGGCGAGGGACTGAGCCCCACGCGCTCGGCCAGCGCCTGGTTGGAGATGCCCGCGTCCTCCTGCAGGATCTCGAGGATGCGGCGGTCGTAGCGATCGAGGCGGTGCAGTTCGTTTTCCATGAGCTGAATCTTGCGCGCACGGGCCATCCGGCGCAATCCCGTGGCGAAATGGAAACGCCATGGGGATAATTCGCAATTCCCTGCGGCGAACTCTGCGTTATTCTGTTGTCCCAACAGGAAAGCCGTAAGCATCCGTATCAGGAGACCGATCGTCATGAGCTTCGATCACACCAAGTACGCCCCCTTCCCGCCGATCGACAAGTCGGACCGGCGCTGGCCCGCGCGCCGCACGACCGCGGCCCCGCGTTTCTGCGCGGTGGACCTGCGCGACGGCAACCAGGCGCTGGTGCACCCGATGAGCGTGGAGCAGAAGATGCGCTTCTTCGAGGTGCTCGTGGACATCGGGCTCAAGGAGATCGAGATCGGCTTTCCGGCCGCCTCGCAGATCGACTTCGACTTCACCCGCCGGCTGGTGGACGAGCAGCGCATCCCCGAGGGCGTGTACGTGCAGGTGCTGACGCAGGCGCGCGAGGATCTGATCGCGCGGACCTTCGAGGCCCTGGAGGGTGTGCCGCGCGCGGTGGTGCACGTGTACAACTCCACCAACCCGGCGCAGCGCGAGCAGGTATTCCGCATGGACCGCGATGGCATCCGCGGCATCGCCGAGAACGGCGCGCGCTGGGTGCGCGACTACGCCGCGAAGTACCCGCAGACCGACTGGGTCTTCCAGTACTCGCCGGAGAGCTTCTCCACCACCGAGCTGGACTACGCCGTCGAGGTGGTCGACGCGGTGACGGCGATCTGGCGACCGGATCAGGGCCAGAAGGTGGTCATCAATCTGCCGGCCACGGTGGAATCGGCGACGCCCAATGTGTTCGCCGACCAGGTCGAGTGGTTCTGCGACCACGTGCAGCACCGCGAACACATCTGCGTGTCGCTGCATACGCACAACGACCGCGGTACCGGCGTGGCGGCGGCCGAACTGGGCCTGCTGGCCGGGGCCGACCGCCTGGAAGGCACGCTGTTCGGCAATGGCGAGCGCACCGGCAACATGGACCTGGTCACCGTCGGCATGAACCTGTATTCGCAGGGCATCGATCCGACCATCGACCTGTCCGACATGGAGCGCTTGATGGAGGTGTACAAGGAATGCACCGACATGCCGATCCATCCGCGCCATCCGTGGGCCGGCGAGCTGGTCTACACCGCGTTCTCCGGCAGCCATCAGGACGCGATCCGCAAGGGTCTGGCGCACTACCGGGAGCACGGTGGTTACTGGAACGTGCCCTACCTGCCGATCGACCCGGGCGACCTGGGACGGCGTTACGAGGAAGTGGTGCGCATCAACTCGCAGTCCGGCAAGGGCGGGGTGACCCACGTGCTGGAGCGCGACTACGGCATCGAGCTGCCGCGCTGGCTGGCGGTGGAGTTCGCTCGCATCGTGCAGCAGGACGCCGAGGCCTCCGGCGAGGAAGTCACCTCGCAGCGCATCCACGAGCTGTTCGAGAAGCACTACCTGGCGCCGGTGCCGGGCTGGGATCTGGTGCGCTACGAAATGGAGAAGGAAGGGCCGGTGGTGCGCCTGGATGCCACCGTGGGTCCTCCCGGACAGGAGACCCGCCTGAACGGGGCCGGTCACGGCGCGGTGGAGGCGCTGGCCGAGGCGCTGCACGCCAGCCGCGGCGTGGAGGTGCGCGTCAGTCATTTCGACGAGCACGCGGTGGAGGCCGGGACCGAGGCGCGCGCGATGGCCGCGGTGGATGTCTCGGTGGACGGCGAGCGCTCGGTGGGCGTGGCCCTGGGCGAGGACACCACCGCCGCGACCCTGCAAGCGGTCCTGAATGCCGCCGGCCGGCGCCTGGGCAACGAGGCCCCGCGCATACCGGATGCGGTGATGGCCGCGGCCAGTGCCTGAACGTCCGTCATGTGACGGTCCCAGGGGTGTTCACCGCAAACCCCGTGTCGCGCGAGCGATGCGGAGTTTTTTGTTGTTTGGCGCCTTTGTTCCGTTGAGTGGTCTAACCTCTCGGAGAAGCGGCCGGAGGTCGCGCAACGGAGGGAGGTGAAATATGCAACGCTGGATTCTGTTTGTGCTGCTGCTGGGCTGGGCTCCGGTCCTGATGGCCTCGGCGCCGGACGACGCGCAGGAACCGGAACTCGATCGCGAAACGCTTCAGCAGATGGTGCGGCACAGCGCCGAGGTGTTCCGGATCGAGGACGGGGTGAGCGTCGAGGAGGCGGTGGAGTCGATGCAGCTGCGGGCCAATCTGCGCAACTTTCAGGAAGTGGCGAACCTGCCGCTTTCCGAGCAGGTGACGGCCATGGGCGGCGAGGGCAACTACATGCGCATTCTGGCGTTCTGTGATGCCCTGATCGCCAATCAAATGGTGCAGCACGACATCATCTTCGCCAGTTTCCTGCCGTGTCGCATCGCGGTGGTGGAGGATGACGAGGGCCAGGGCTGGATCGTGACCACCAACATGGACATGATGCTGCATGCCACGGATCTGCCGGAGGATCTGGAAGAGGTCGCGCGCGAGGTGAGAGACACCATCTACAGCATCGTCGAAGCCGGCCGGACCGGCGATTTCTGAGCATGAGTCGACGGCCACGGCGGGGTGCGCGTTGCCCCGCCGTGGCGTAATGCGGCGTTCATTCTTTTTCTCTACACTCCCCGCCGCGATGAGCAAGGCGGCCCCCAGGGAAACACTGATCCATGTACACGCTCGCGTTGGCACCCCGGGTTTTCCGAGACAAGGCGCGGTGCCCAGCCGGTAGTGGTTCTACCGGCAAGGGCCGCAACGCAGGATCGGGGAACCCGGGGTGCCAACCCCCACAAGTTATTGAATGCAGGGGCTCGGCCGCCCGTTGTTATCGAAAACGGGTGCGCGCACGGCGTTGCGGCTCCCTTGTGCAGAATGACTGCATGGCGGTCACCGCGTCTTGGTCGCACGCAAAAGCGACTCGAGCGCGAGCGTGTACATGAATCAGCGTTTCCCTGGTCCGGATCCTGACGCTTCGCCGGTACTCGGCGTGGGCGCCTACGCGCGCATCACCGCGAACTATTGGGCGTTCACCATCACCGACGGCGCGATCCGCATGCTGGTCGTGCTGTTCTTCCACCAGCTGGGCTACAGCCCGCTGGAGATCGCCTTCCTGTTCCTGTTCTACGAGCTGTTCGGGGTGGTCACCAACCTTACCGGCGGCTGGCTGGCCGCGCGGCTGGGGGTGAACACCACGATGATCGGCGGGACGCTGTTGCAGGTCGCCGCGCTGTTGATGCTCACGGTGCCCGAGGCGTGGCTGGGCGTGGCGTACGTGATGTTCGCGCAGGCCCTGTCGGGGATCGCCAAGGACCTGAACAAGATGAGCGCGAAATCCGGGGTGAAGCTGGTCGCCGGCGACGGCGAAGGGCGTCTGTTTCGCTGGGTCGCGGTGCTCACCGGCTCCAAGAACGCGCTGAAGGGGGTCGGTTTCTTCGTCGGTGGGGCGCTGCTGTACTCGGTCGGATTCCAGATGGCCCTGGTGGTCCTGGCCGGGATGCTCGCCGTGGTGATGCTGTTCTCGGTGGTCGGGCTGCCGCGTGGCCTTGGCAAGGTCGGCGGCAAGCCGAAGTTCACCCGGATGTTCTCGAACTCCACCGCGATCAACGTGCTCTCGGCCGCACGCTTTTTCCTGTTTGGCGCGCGCGATGTCTGGTTCGTGGTCGCCCTGCCGGTGTTCCTGAGCGCGACGCTGGACTGGAACCACATGCAGGTGGGGGCGTTTCTGGCACTGTGGGTGATCGGTTACGGCATCGTGCAGGCGTCGGTGCCGCGCCTGCTGGGCCGGGGCGGGCTGCACCCGACCGGGATGACCGCGCGGCTCTGGGCCTTCATCCTGATGCTGCTGCCCATCGGCATCGTGATCGGCCTGGAGACGGGCCTGGATCCGGCCTGGGTGCTGATGATCGGGCTGGGCGTGTTCGGCGTGGTGTTCGCCATCAACTCCGCCGTGCACTCGTTCCTGATCCTCGACTACGCCGAGGCCGACCGGGTCGCGATGAAGGTCGGCTTCTACTACATGGCCAATGCCGGGGGGCGTCTGGTCGGAACCGTCGCCTCCGGCGCGATCTTCATGCTCTGGGGGCTGGAGGGGGCGCTGGTGGCTTCCACGCTGTTTGTCTTTGCCGCCTGGATGATCTCCTCGGCGCTGCCGCGCGAGGCCCTGCACGCCTGAGCGAATCCCCGTGCCGGTCACGGTATGCCTCTGGTACGCTCACAGCTGTGGTGGGATCCTGCACTGTCAATATCCATTCGAAGGGGAAGCGGGTGGCCGATCGTCCCAGCTACATGCCGTATGGCGGTCTCCCGGTGTCGCTGCCGCGCCCTTCCCCGTGGACGGCCGAGTTCCCGGACCGGGAGCTGGAAGGACGTTTTCGCAGCGAGCGTTCGCGCGGGATGCGGGGGACGTTCCTGGTAGTCCTCGCGCTGATACTGGCCATGCTGGGGGCGCTGGTCTCGCTGGATCTGTCGCGCCTGGAGGCCGAATGGCTTTCGCTCGCGCTGGGGCTGCGAGGGATCTTCGCGGTGATGCTCGTGGCGGCGGCGGTGAGTGTCTGGCGCTGGCCGGAACGCTTGCTCACCGTCGCCCCGCTGACCGGCATTGGCGTGACGCTTCTGACCCTCGCGCTGACCTTTGTCTATGGACTGGAACACTCGAATCCGGCGCTGGACGTCAGCCAGTTCGCGTTTGTCGGGGTGGTGTTCGTGCTGCTGCTGCCGAACACCGGTCGCTGGCGCTGGGGACTCACCGTGGTCCTGTTACTCGCGACCTGGGGGGTGGTGCTTGGCAGTGCCGCCGGCGCCGAGGAAGCCGAGGCCCGACTGGCGGGGCTGTTTGTCTCCTTCGTGTTGCTTGCGCTGCTGGCCATCGCGCATCGCGAGGATACATTGCGCCACTGGCAGTTTGCGGCCATGGACCGGCTGGTGCGGATGTCCACCACGGATCCGCTGACCGGCGTGGCCAACCGGCGCGGATTCTTCGATGCCGCCGAGGCGGCCCGCCATCGCACGCGTCTGGAGGGGGAGCCGCTGACCGTCGTGCTGCTGGATCTGGACCACTTCAAGGGTGTGAACGATCGCCACGGTCATGCCGTCGGTGACGAGCTCCTGCGTCGGGTGGCGCGGGTGCTGATCGATGCCCTGAAGCCCGGCGAGACCCTGGCCCGGCTGGGCGGCGAGGAGTTCGGGGTTCTGCTGCCAGGCGTGCCGCTGGAACGGGCGGAGAAGCGCGCGCAGGGCCTGCGTTCCGAGGTCGAGGCCCTTTGCGTACAGAGCGGGAATGCGGTGGTGCGCATGACCGCGAGCGTGGGGGTGGCCGCCTGGATGCCGGAGGAATCGATCGATGCCGTTCTGGCCCGGGCGGACCTGGGTATGTACGAAGCCAAGGCCGAAGGGCGCAACTGTGTGCGCGTGCAGGCCGACGACGCCGCCTGAGGGAAACACTGATCAATGTACACGTTCGCGCTCGAGTCGCTTTTGCGTGCGAACAAGGCGCGGCGACCGCCGTGCAGTCATTCTGCACAAGGGAGCCGCAACGCCGTGCGCGCGCAAAAGCGGCCGAGCCCCTGCATTCAATAAATTGTGGGGGTTGGCACCCCAGGTTCCCCGATCCTGCGTTGCGGCACTTGCCGGTAGAACCACTACCGGCTGCGCACCGCGCCTTGTCTCGCGGAACCTGGGGTGCCAACGCGAGCGTGTACATTGATCAGTGTTTCCCTGAGCGGCGAGAATTCAGGTCTGCGCCGCGCCTTCCAGTTCCTCGATGACGGCCTGCAGGGCACGCGAGCGGTAGCGAGCGGCGTGGCGTACCCAGCCGAGGGAACGGACAACCGGGGGCCCCGGCCAGTCGAGCACCGCGAGATCGTCGGTGGCCATGTCGCGTGGCAGGAAGCCGATGCCGAGACCCGCGGCGATCATCATGCGGATCACCTCCAGATAGGGACTCTCCTGGGCGGCGGCCGGGCGCAGCTCCGTCGCGGCCAGGGCCTGTTCGATCCGCCGACGGGTGGTGGAATCCGCCGGGGGAAGGATGGCCGGCCAGTCCCGCAGGCGCGTGAGGGTGTCGCCGGGCGCTCGGACAGCCTGCGTGCGGGCGATCATGGGCACCAGTTCGTCGGTCCACACGGTCCGGGCCTCGATTCCGTCGGGCAGCGACTCGGGCAGCGTGGCGAGGGCCAGATCGGCGTCGCCGTGCAGCACGGCCTGGATACCCGCCTCGGAGTCCATGAATGCCAGCTCGAGTTCGAGTTCCGGGTAGCGCCCGCGCAGCGCGGCCAGCGGGTCGGGCAGGCGGTGCAGCGCGATGTGATGGGAGGTGGCCAGGCGGATGCGACCGCGTACCACGGTGTCCAGATCCGCGATCTGCTGCTCGATCGCCCGCAGCCGGGCGAGGATCTCGCGGGCCTCGGGCAGCAGGCGTTCGGCGACTTCGGTGGGGCGCACGCGGCGTCCCTGACGTTCGAAGAGGGGGCGTTCCAGGGTGGCCTCGAGTGAGTGGATGCGCTTGCTGATCGCTGGCTGCGTCAGGTGCAGACGTTCGGCTGCCGCGGAGAACGCACCCGTGTCGACCACCGCGACGAAGGCCTGCAGGGACTCAACACTCAGTTGCTCCGGGCGCATGCCTGTCTCTCCGGGGGCCGCGTGCGATAATGGCCGATTCGATGGCGGAATCCGGCTCGTCTGCCGCCGATTGATAACCATATGGAATGATACGGATAAGAAATCGGATTTGAAAGAATATCGCGGCAGCCGCAGACTGAGGATGTGATCGGTAGGCCCGCCCGCAGGAGGCCAGCCCTCTGGCCGATTTGCCCCAACGTCGAATCGGCCAGAGGGCTGGCCTCCTGCAGGGGGCTTTTACGGCCGTTCACCGAAGACACGGCTCGGAATATCGCGGCGCGGCCGCGGGAGTGAGAAATGGCAGGCAAGACCCTGTACGACAAGTTGTGGGAGGCCCATGTGGTGCGCGAAGAGCCGGACGGCTCGACGCTGCTCTACATCGACCGCCACCTGGTGCACGAGGTGACCAGTCCGCAGGCCTTCGAGGGTCTGCGCCTGGCCGGGCGCAAGCCGTGGCGCGGGGATTCCGTGCTGGCGGTGCCGGACCACAACGTGCCCACCACCAACCGCGATGCCGGGATCGAGGATCCGGTCTCGCGCACTCAGGTGGAGACGCTGGAGAGCAACGTGTCCGGCTTCGGGCTGAAGTTCTTCCCGATGGCCGACGTGCGCCAGGGCATCGTGCACGTGATCGGGCCGGAGCAGGGCGCGACCCTGCCGGGCATGACGGTGGTCTGCGGCGACTCGCACACCTCCACCCACGGCGCGCTGGGCGCGCTGGCCTTCGGTATCGGCACCTCCGAGGTGGAACACGTGCTGGCCACCCAGTGCCTGTGGCAGAAAAAGACGAAGGCCATGCAGATCCGCGTGGAGGGCGAGCTGCGCCCGGGCGTGACTGCCAAGGATATCGTGCTGGCGATCATCGGCCGTATCGGCACCGCGGGCGGCACCGGCTACGCGATCGAGTTCGCCGGCTCGGCGATCCGCAGCCTGTCGATCGAGGGCCGCATGAGTATCTGCAACATGTCCATCGAGGCCGGGGCCCGCGCGGGCATGGTGGCGGTGGACGAGAAGACCATCGAGTACGTGCGCAACAAGCCGCAGGCGCCGACCGGCGAGATGTTCGAGCGGGCCGCCGAGTACTGGCGCACCCTGGTTTCCGACCCGGATGCCGAGTTCGACGCGGTCGTGGAGCTCGATGCCGCAGAGATTGCCCCGCAGGTGAGCTGGGGTACCTCGCCCGAGATGGTCGCGCCGATCGATGGCCGGGTGCCGGATCCGGCGGCCGAGTCCGATGCGGTGCGCGCCGAAGGCATGCAGCGCGCCCTGGAATACATGGACCTGAAGCCGGGCACGCCGATCACCGAGATCCGCCCGGACAAGGTGTTCATCGGCTCCTGCACCAACTCGCGCATCGAGGACCTGCGCGCCGCCGCCGAGGTGGTGAAGGGTCGCAGGAAGGCCGACAACATCAAGCTGGCAATGGTGGTGCCGGGCTCCGGGCTGGTGAAACAGCAGGCGGAACAGGAAGGGCTGGACCGGATCTTCCTGGATGCCGGCTTCGAGTGGCGCGAGCCGGGCTGCTCGATGTGCCTGGCGATGAACGCCGACCGGCTGGAGCCGGGCGAGCGCTGCGCCTCGACCTCGAACCGCAACTTCGAGGGCCGCCAGGGGCAGGGCGGGCGTACCCACCTGGTCAGCCCCGCGCTGGCGGCCGCGGCGGCCGTCGCCGGGCATTTCATCGAACCGTCGAAGCTGGAGGGCTGAGCGATGCAGGCCTTTACCGTTTACCGCGGGATCGTCGCGCCGCTGGACCGCTCCAATGTCGATACCGACGCGATCATCCCCAAGCAGTACCTGAAGTCGGTGAAGCGCACTGGCTTCGGCCCCAATGCGTTCGACGACTGGCGCTACCTGGACCCGGGCGAGCCGGGCATGGATCACTCGCAGCGCCGGCCGAACCCTGACTTCGTGCTCAACCGGCCGCCGTATGACCGGGCGACCATCTTGCTGGCGCGCAAGAACTTCGGCTGCGGCTCCTCGCGCGAGCACGCGGTGTGGGCGCTGACCGACTTCGGCTTTCGCGCGGTGATCGCGCCGTCGTTCGCCGACATCTTCTTCTCCAACAGCTGCAAGAACGGGCTGCTGCCGGTGGTGCTGGCCGAGGACGAGGTGCAGAACCTGTTCGAGCAGGTGGAGGCGAATCCGGGTGCGCAGGTGGAGGTCAACCTGGAAGAGATGACCGTAACGGCGCCGGACGGTACGGTGTTTCGTTTCACGCTCGACGAGGACCGGCGCCACCGCCTGCTGAACGGGCTGGACGATATCGCCCTGACGTTGCAGTACGCCGATGACATCCGCGCCTATGAAGAACACCTGCGGCAGGAACGCCCGTGGATGGTGGAATAACGGTCGGATCGACCGGGCGCCAGGACGGGGTTACCCCCGTAGGAGGCCAGCCTCTGGCCGATGGAGCCTGTCCTGGCGCCCAATCGGCCAGAGGGCTGGCCTCCTGATATGGATTGACCTGTCAACGGTTGGCTGTAGTGTTCGATCGAGACCTCCTGTTTTCCATGCCTTCGAGGCAGGGCACGAGAAGCGGATTGCGACGGTGGATCACTCTGATATACGCGGGTTGGTTACCGACCGGACTTCACTTCGTCGCGGAGCTGCCCTTCTCTACGGGCGAGGGTCAGCCCTTCCGGGGAAGGG
>NZ_KB906180.1:0-20642 GCF_000381205.1 Thioalkalivibrio sp. ALE11
GTATCTCCTCTGGCTGGCTGGTTGGTCGCACTTCCATTCCAGCCGGATACGCCGCCTTCCTCAATCCCCCCGTACACCACTTTCGACAGTAACTCGAAGCTCAGTTCCACGCCCCGCTGCTCGGCCCAGTCGGCGATCGCGGCCGAGACGAACTCGGGGCCATTGTCGAGGCGGAGTTGCTGCGGATAGCCCCGCCAGGCGGCGATACGCTCCAGCACCCGGATCACACGGGGTGCGGGCAGATTCAGATCGATCTCCACGGCCAGCGCTTCCCGGTTGAAGTCATCCACGACGTTGAAGGTGCGAAAGCGCCGTCCGTCCCACAGCGCATCCGACATAAAGTCCGCTGACCAGCACGCGTTGGGGGCCTCGGTCGACGCCAGGGGCCGGGGCTCCCGTGGTGGCAAGCGGCGCTTGCCCTTGCGCCGCAGGTTCAGCTTCAGGGCGCAGTACACGCGCCAGACCCGCTTGTGGTTCCAGGGCACGCCCCGACGCCGGATCAGCTTGAACAGCTTGCCAAAGCCCCGCTCCGGATAGCGTTCCACCAGCTCCTGCAGTAGCGCGATCACCGCATCGTCCCGGTCCGGTTGCTTGCGATACCGCACCACCGACCGAGCAACCCCTGCCGCCTGACAGGCTCGGCGCTGACTCAGCCCGTGCTCCTGCGTCAACGCAGTGACCACACGGCGCTTCTCGTCCGGGCTCAGAGCTTTTTTGTGATCACGTCCTTCAGGGCCGTGTTCTCCAGGGCCAGCTCGGCATACATCCGTTTGAGCCGGTTGTTCTCGTCCTCCAGCTCCTTCAGCCGTCGGACGTCGGCCGCTTCCATGCCGCCGTATTTCGACTTCCACTGGTAATAGGTCGCTTCCGAGACCCCGATCTCTCGACAGACGTCCTTCACCTTCCGGCCGCCTTCGACCTGCTTCAACGTCTGAACAATCTGGCTTTCCGTAAACCGACTCTTGCGCATCTCGGCCTCCTTGGGCTCTAGTGTGCCCGGAGACCTCCAGTTTTCAATGGACCGAATTTACGGGAAGGTTGAGATAGAGCCAGGGCAGCAGCTCCTCGACCGAACGCGCCCGGCGCAGATACGGCGGCAGCAGGCTCGACGTGAAGTGCCGGCCGCCGCCGGACCGATCCCGGGTCTTCGGCACCGGCACCGACACATCGCCGATGCCGGTCTGGACCCGGCGCTCCGGCTGGTAGCCATTGCGCACCACTGCCCGGCGCCCGTCCGGCAAGCGATCCTCCGCGTAGCGCTCCATGAACGTCTGCAACTCGGCCTCCACCGCTTGCTGGATCAGATCCCGCGCCCCGCGGCGCAGCAGATCGGTCAACGGGTCCTCTGGTCCGTTCGGGTGCTCTGTCGTATCGTGAGCCATGGTGGCGTATCTCCTCTGGCTGGCTGGTTGCTCGCACTTCCATTCCAGCCGGATACGCCGCCTTCCTCAATCCCCCGTACACCACTTTCGACAGTAACTCTGCTTCAGGCGGGGGCAGCCAAGGGCTCAGGGTGCCCCGACTAGACCCCCCAGGGAGGTGTCCAGGCCAAACGGGGTGCGGAGGAACACACGCTTCCATGGCGATGACAGTCTGGCCATCAATGCGGTTACAGAGCTCGTCAACCCCGGCATCTCGCTTGCGCGAAAAGCGGAAGGCCATCTCACCGCGCCGATCCACGGCGTGAATGTGGAAGACGTTCTTGGCAAGGTCAACACCAGCAATGGCTACGGACATCAGTTCACTCCTCGTGGTGGGCCCCGTGTCTTCGATCTACATGAGAGGGTGAGTAGGGTCCACGATTGCTTACGTTCGGAGCTTGGCGAGGGGCAGCTCACCTTTCGGCGAGAGGCCATATCCGGCCACTCCGCTTGTGCAGCGTAGTCTGCAACATAAAATCAGGACCTTTTAACGCAACATGGCGCTCACGCCCACCTAGTGTTCGCTCGTAGGCGGCAATAGCGAGATCTGCCAATCCTCCGGCGCGTCGTCTGGCAGCGCCTGATCGAGATAGGCGATCAGGTCTTCCTGGCGAGGCTGCCCGAACACCATTCGGTAGAGGGCGAGCTGGCGTTTCATCTGCTGAAGTCGTCCGACATCGCGGCTTAGCGGGAGCAGCAACACGCGCCGGAGGATTCGGGCATCACCCGCTTCGTAGATCCACCAGGGCGCCAGGTCGGACTGTTGGCCGAAGTCGGTGGTTTCGGCGCACGCGAACAGCCGCTCCCACGGATCCCCCTCGCCCTGCCAACCGGACAGCCCGTCCAGTCCAATATCCTGAGCGACGTTTCGGCGAACCGCGTGCCCCTTGTAGCGGTGCACGCGCCCCTCGCGTTGCTCCATGTCGACCGGGTTCGACGGCAGGTTCCAGTGCACCACGGAATGGCACCAGGTGTGGAAGTCCAGACCTTCCTGGCCGGCCGACGTACTGGAAAGCACAAACGGCCGGAAGGGTGAGTTGAACGCCGCGCGCACAGCATCGGCGCGCGCGATGGGACCACTGCTGTCATCGCGCATATCGCCGAAGCGCAGCGCGAAACGACAACGGATGGAGAAGTCATCCACCGCGACCTGGCGCCCCTTCACCTGGACCTCATCCACCTTGAGCTGCGCCGAACGCATCGACAGCGATTCCGCGATCGCCCGCGCCACGCCGTCGATGCGCTCGGCGGGGGCCGCGTCCACCAGGCCAAGCTGTTCCGGCAACACATGCACATGCTCGTCCAGCACCGCCTGCAGGTTGCCTTCGACCGCATAGTCCAGCGCCTGGCGCCAGTACGGCAGATTGTCCCGATTCTGGATCAGAACCACGCTCTCGGGGAGGTTGAACAGGGTACGGAAGCCATTCGCGACCTGCGCGGCGCCTGAAAGCAACGCCGGGTCGTTCCAGTCCATATCCGGTACTACCCGCCGTAGAGCACGCACCCCGCAGGCCCCCGGTCCGCCCAATGCGAACCGGGCCACCACGTCGGCCAGATCCGGCGGTCGCCGCCCCAGGTCGACGCCGCCCTGCATCGCCTCGATCATGTGATCGACGTGGGCATGGAACTGGTCGCCGCTTTCGCGTTCGGGAATGGCCTCGGACCAGCCGCTCGCGGACCGCATCCACTCCACCAGGTGATCGTCGTGTTCCAGCATGGCGATGGTGGCCCAGTACCAACGCTCATCCACTCTTCCATGAGCTTCGCCCTCGGGAAGCTCAGCGAGCAGTTCGCGACATCGCCTGGCAGCGGCTGCAAGAAGCGTGTCCAAACTCGGCGGATCGCCATTCGAGAGATCCATGGCCAAGCGAAGCGGATCCAGCTCGCGCGCCAAACGAGGGGCCGGCATGATCCGCGCCAGTGCCGGCATCCCGGTCAGTCGACCGTCCGCATCCGTATGGAACCGCAGGAGGGGCCGAACGCGCTCATAGGTATTGCTGTAGGTGACGTCTTCGCCGTCCTGACCAAACGCCCGAGCCTGGGCCTCGTACGAGCACAGGGTTGCGATCGCATCCGGCACCGCGTTCCAGGCCGAAAACACCAGTTGTTTGGTGACCTGCCCGGCGCGTGCCCAGGGCCCCGCGAGCTGCGTGTACGGCAATGACGGCGGAAGCCACAAGAGTTCCCAGAGACCAGAATCCACGGTCTCGTTGACGAACGCGCGCATCCGCGCGTGAGGGATTTCCAGCGACTGATAGTTCTCGACACGCTGGCGGTCGATCGTGCTTAGCCCATTCGCATCCCTGATTGCGCGCTTCAGCTCGGTCGGCGGCGCCTCACCGATCGCGTCCAGCTCCCGGCGCAACTGGTAGTCACGCATATAACTGAGCATGTACGGAATCGACTTCCAGTACTCGATCACATCGGGCAGACCGGCCGCACGCGCCGTCGCGTCGATGTTCCGCGCGTACTCGAGATCCGAAGGCGACAAAGTGACCACCCGCTCATCCCCGTCCAGCATGGCATCCCGCCGCCGCGTCAGGCCCACCCGCTCGGTCCGGCACATCACCTTCATCAAATGGGATTGCAGGCGTTCGCGCGCCTCATGGAGCCCCTCGTGATGTCCCTCCGCGAGTTGTCGGCAGCCGCGTCGATAAGCCTCGAGATGGTCTCCCAGGCGATCGCTTTCATTCGGGTCGCCGTACAGGAACCCCACCGTGTTCCGAAACTCCTCGTGGTGATCCTCGTCCGACTCGCCGTGCATGCTCAGCATGCGGTACGGGGTCGCCGACAACAGGAGCAGTCGCACCCCGTCCAGCGAGAAAAGGTCGTTGGCCAGAGCCGCCTCTTCCGTCTCCCCGTTCAACAGGTCGGAAAAGCGCTGAAACTCGTCCAGGATCACCAACGAGGGACGCAGGGCCGCCAGGCAGACCCGGGCAAGCTGTCGGCGTAGCTCACCCACCACGGCATTGCGCTCGGTGTTCGCCTCCGGGCCGCGCTCGGCTTCAGGGGCTTCGTAGACCTCGCAGATATGCTCAAGCCGTTCGCGCAGATGCACCTGCTGGCGCAGGTGTTCGACGAACGCCTCCGCCAGGTCCGGATCGATCGCCTCCGGGCGTTTCTCCAGCCACTGGGGCCAGGTTTCGCCGACGCTGCACTGGAGAGCCTTGCTCAGCCCCACCGAACTCAGCCCCTCCAGCCCGTCGAGCAGATGGAACAACAACACCCGCTCCTGCACCTTCCCCGTGCTGGAGCGCAGATTGAACGTCGTCCCGGGTGTCAGGCTGATGAAATTGACCGGGTTGCGGTTGAGATGATGCACCGTCTGCGGCAGCAGCGTCAGTCGACTGGCAAGGGCAAACCCGCCCTCTTCCATCACGTTCATCCGACGCACGTTCTGCTCGGCAATCGCCGCATTCGAGCACACGTAGATGATGTCGATGCGCTCCCCTCGTCCGCTTAACGCCTCCAGGGTGCGTGCGATGACGCCGCGAGCGACCAGGGTCTTGCCGAGCCCCACCTCGTCGGCCACCAGGAAACGCCCGCTGCCCGCCGGGTCGAACAGCCGCTGGAAGGCGTAATCCACGGTGCGTCGCTGAAACGGCTTGAGCCCGTCCAGCACCGGCCCGGCATCGAAGCTTTCGATCTTATCCATCGCGGCGCTCCATCGCTTCCTGGTACGTACGCCAAAGCGCCTCGAACTCCGGCGGCACCAACTCGGAGCCACCGACGCGTCTTTGCAAGCGCTCGATCATCTCCGCAATATCCTGCAGGCGTTCCGGTTCGCGGCTGTAACAGCGGGTCATCTCCTCCAGCAGCGGCAGCTCATCCAGCGCAGCCTTGTGCCAGTGTCCATGGCCGCTTCCCGCGATCGGCATGAAGGCCGCTGCGGAGGCATCATCGCCGGCCAGCAGCAGCATCAAATAGCGCAGGAACCCGTCGCGGTTCTCCACCACGGCACGCAGAATCGCCGCCTCGCGGTCCTCCGCGGGCAAACCCTCGATCGGCAGGTTGAGTGCAAAACGCAGCGGCTCCGCGGCCGGATCCGTCAGCTCGAAGGCAATCACACCGGTCAGGTACGCGGGTCCACCATGGGCCAGCTCCGTCCGATGTTCTTCCGGACCCGCCTCAAGCGTCACCGCCTCATTCGGCCGCCGGCTCACCGGCCACGCGCGGCAGGCCACCGATTCCGGCACCTCGACGCCCCCGGCCAGCCACAAACGCCACATACCCTCGGCACTGCCGGGCTCGCACACGACCTTCAACCCGCCACGGGCCAGCGCCGTCCGGGCCTGCTCCAGCCGCTCGCGCGCCCGGACCTTTTCCGCATCCTCGTCGGACACATCCTCCCCGGGTGCCCAGTGCTGGAGCACACTCCCGAGCCCCTTTTCGCCCAGCAGGTCGTCGATACCGCCCAGCTTGCGGCGCGGCCCGGTCAAAGTCGCCATCACCTCGAGGTTGTGCTGCGCCAGCAATGCGGCATCCGTCACGTTCGCCGAGCCCAGGGTGATCGACGTGCGCGTCCCCTGCTCACGGATCCACGCCTTGGCGTGCAGGCCGTGAGTGTCGTGGTCGATCTCGCCCTCGTTGTCTTCTGTCTCGGCTGCGTCATGAAGTACGTAACAGGCATCGAACGCACCGCAGACTTCCGCCGATACCTGCTCCAGCTCCTCCGGCCGCGAAATCAACGCCACCGGATTGGAACTGGCGTCGGCCAGCCGACGCAGCGCCGTATCCTTCAGAAACGGCGAAATCACCGCCAGGCGGTCGCCCGGCTCGGGTTCCCAGCGCGTCCCCGGCAGTCCCGGAACCACAAACTCCAGGGTCTCGGCGCCATCGGGCAACGCGAAGTCACAAGTCATCAGATCGCGGGCCAGATCCCGGGCGTGCGCGTGCCGATCCGCATCCAATTCCCGCGTCGCCAGCCCCGGCAGACTCTCCACCAACCGCGCCAGGGGCCGGTTCGACTCAATGCTTTCCTCGCCCAGCACGCCATCAAGCTGCAGCGAGAGGTCCCAGGAGCGATCATCGGTGACATTGCGCGACAGGATCGCCACCCGCAGCAGCGGCGGTTCCTGTACCCCCGGATCCGGCTGGAAGCGCAGCACCCAGACCTTGGGATGAAACACCCCGTCGCCGGGCGGCTCCACCTCCACCATGCACGGCTCCAGCAGCCCGAAAAGATGGTTGCCGTCCTTCGGCGCGCGCATCTGGCCGCGCTGGAGATAGAGCGTCACCCGATCCATCGTGCGCCGGACCGATTCGTACACCGCGATTCCGTCATCGCTCCGCCCGGCTCCGAGCAGCGACAGATGGACCGGGATGGTCAGCAGCGTGGGAATGTCGAGCGAGAAAGTGGTGCCCAGCGCCTGGTCCAGCGAGTAACCGGGCGGTGGCGTAAGCAGGCTGGTGTACAGGTTGCGCCCGTTGGGGTCCAGCATTACCCCTCCTCGCCGTACAACGCCGTGTGCAGATCCCGGTGGAAACGCATCACCGTCGGCCACCGATAGTTGTAGCGATGGGCTCCCGACTGGCCGCTCCACTGCGTCAGCGCCTGTGGGTTGGTAAAGCGCGAGCGCGCCTTTTTCAGCAGTGTTTCGCGCCGCCGTACCAGATCACGCGCCGCCTCATCGGCCCGCAACCGCGCCCCGTCGCTGCCGCAAGCCACGACGCGTTCACGCCAGTCCCGCAAAAAGCGCCTTGCGCCTTCGGGCACCCGCAGCGCCCCCACCTCGGTCAGCGCGAAGAGTTCGTCGAGGTTCCATTCCGCGAATGGCAATGCCTGAGCCGACTCGGTCCAGTCGTCCAGCCACTGCTGGTAGTACTCCACCCACTCCTCGCGTTCGCGACGTTCCGACAATGCCAGGTTGTAGAGCAGGAACGCCCCCTGGGCGAGCACCGCAAGTTTCTCCGCCTGATCCAGCAGTGCCTGCTGCCGCTCACTGAAACTCGCCCGATCGGGATGCTCCCAGGGATAAGTCACGTCCGCCGGGGCGCAACCTTCGAACAGGTGAGCCAGCAGACTGGTGGGGTGGCTCTCGCGCACCCGGTCCAGCAGAAACTCCGCTTCCCCGACCTCGAGCGCCAGGGACACCCCGCCCGGGAAGCCGTCGGGTGCCTTCGGCAAACCCGGGTGCCAGGTACGGTACTCCGAATCCCCGGAACCGGAGCCACCCTGACCCTCCAGGCGACCATACTCTCGGCGCTGCTCCACCAGGCTAACCACACTCCGGTGGTAACGCTCCTGCGACAGCAGCACCTCCCGGATGCCCCACGAAGCCAGCCCCGCCCAATACACCGAACTGGGTAATCGCTGCAGTGTACGGCCGGATCCGATGCCGAACACTCCCGCCCGGTCGTCCGACTCGCGCAGCGCATCCACAATGCGAAACTCAAGATCCGCCGCCCGCGCCGGCACCTTCTCCGCCGCAAGCGTCCCCTGCGCCAATTCCGCCTCTACCTGCTGATACACCCACGCCACCAGCAGCATGTAGCGCAAGCGCGTCTGGATCGTACTCGTGCCCGGAAAAAGCAGATCCGCCAGGTTATCCCGAATCGCCCCTAGCCCCAGCTCGTCGCGCGTTTCGCGCTCCCCGAACATCGCCAGCACGCGCATACTGCGCTCGCGCGCATCCGCATCGTGGTCAAGCCAAGCGAGTTTCCACTGGAGCATTAGCTCTCCTTTCCCCGCACCCAATCCACCTCGTGACGATCAATGTGCTATCCGCGCCGCGCGCACTATTCGACATTTCCGATATGTGGCCCACCCTATGCCACATCCCTTCACCGATCGCAGGCGGTGTCTGTCCCGACGTGTCGACACTTGCCGCACCACCGCACAACGCCTCCTGCAGCACACCACCATGATCTATATCATTACCACTACCTCAATCACACTCAATCACTCTTCGACTCCAGCAACTGTTGGGCCGTTGTTTTCACATTCTCCTCTCGAACGTAATCAGAAGAATACTCAAGGTTTGGAAACACATAATAATAAAGCGTATCGATTAGCACATCCCCAAATTCTCTCGTCCCCGCGATTAACTTTGCTTTATCCGCAGGGCCCTTGGGCGGAGCAGGCAAATTTGGCAGAGGAGGCGGCTCTGGGGGACCCGGAAAAAACAGTTTCTGCCAAAATGACAGTGAATCCTTATGCCTTTTCCATTGCATATATCGAATATTATGAAGCTCCATCTTGTCTGCGCGAAGCTTTTCCGCACGCACCTTCGCATTGAGGTACCGCTTATTATCTTGCACTAAAAGCGCTTCCGCAATATAGAAGGCATATTGTTTCTTCTTTCGCCTCATCCATACGCGCATAACCTTGCTTTGAGAAAGCTCACCCCCACGCCTAAGAGCTAATGCAATCTGGATTATCTTCGCAGTTACTAGCGCCGACTTCGGATCAATTAAAGAATCGCCACCTTCTAATCCGTCACCTATTTTTGCCGCCGCCATCTCCAACTCTCTATTATCGAGAACTGAAACTATCTTAATAATCGAGTTGAAGGCGTCCTCGAACTCGTGCTTTTTTCGAATATCTTCTTGATATGTCATTTCTAATCACCACAAAACCGTCACCTATCTGGATAACGACACTCCACCGTCATATTCAGGGTTTGCTTGCCCCCATCAGAGAAGACAACACCGTGCAAATCTGTGGTGGCCGACGTCATTTGGTCCCACATGCTCTCGCAGGCTGCTCCCGTTGCTGACCCAGCCATCACTCGCCTTGAGTCAACAGGTACCAAATTCCGCAATTCGGTCACCAGCTTCACCCTTGTCCACCAAAGCCCGGCACTCGCGGCGCCTTTCCACTAGACCCGCTACAATCAGGTAGTAACGCTCCTGCGACAGCGGCACCTCCCGGATACCCCACGAAGCCAGCCCCGCCCAATACACCGAACTGGGTAATCGCTGCAGTGTACGGCCGTTTCCGATGCCGAACACTCCCGCCCACCACTACCTCAATCACACTCAATCACCCTTCGACTCCAGCACCTGTTGGGCCGTTGTTTTCACATTCTCCTCTCGAACGTAATTAGAAGAATACTCAAGGTTTGGAAACACATAATAATAAAGCGTATCGATTAGTATATCCCCAAACTCTCTCGTCCCCGCGATTAAATTCGCTTTATCCTCTGGATCCAGGGGCGGGCTCGGGAGAGGTGTAAAGTGCGGCGCCTCCGGTGGACTCGAAAAATCAAAAACCCTCTCCAAAAAAGTTGATTCCGCTTTATAGGTTTCCCAGTCTTTCAGGTCTTTTTTGTATTCTTTTGATTGTTCTTCCCGAAGCTTTTCAACTCGTTTTAGTTCTAGGCGATACTGTTTGTTCTCTCCCACTAATAGCGCTTCTGCCACGTGATAGGCAAATTCCTTTTTCTTGCGTGCTAACCAGATTCTCATCATTTGGCTTTGAGATAATTCCCCGCGATACCTCAGCCACAACGCAACTTGGATAATCTTTGCGGTTACCAAAGCAGATTTCGGATCAAGTAGCTCGTCACCATTTTCTATTCCATCTCCGATTCTTGCGGCCGCAAGCTCGAGCTCTCTGTTATCGAGGACCGATACAATTTTAAGTATTTCATTAAAGGAGTCCTCGAACTCGTGTTTTTGCCGGATCTCTTCTTCATATGTCATGGGTATTTACCCGCATAAGCCAAAGTGCTCTTTTAATGAGCTTCGCGGTTGGCCGGCTTTTTATCCAAGCCATCTCCGGCGTAGATGCTCTCTCCATTGGTTGACTTAGGATGGTTAGGGTGTACAGCTAGCCGACGTAGAACTCTTGCCCTAACCTCAGTGTACTCGCGAGCTAAACGGCTTCCTATTCTACTGAGCCGCCTGACTATGATAGTCCTCCCCTTGCTTCAGGAGACGCAGGATCAGCAGCGCGAAATCGCGCTGCCGCTCCGGGTCGTCCAGGACCTGCATGGAGAGTTTTTCGTGGTCGGTCATGGCGTCGAGGACGGTGTCGGTGACGCGTTTGGGGAACAGCCCGTGCATCACCTGGTCGGGGCTGTGGTTCTCGACCTGGGCCATTACGGCGTCGTCGCGGCGGATGCGGTCGGCGATGCCGTTGGCGAACTGGAGCTTGTCTTCATCGCTCACCTCGGCGCCGAACAGTTCGTTGAGCTGGTCGATGATCTCGGAAAGGCGCTTCTTTTCCGGATCGTGGGGCTTGCCGGAGCCGACGTCGGAGACGGGTTTGAGCCCGTCGTAATCGGCGCCCTCCTCCTCGAGGTTCAGGCGCTGTTCGGCGCGCTTGTTCAGGCGGTAGTGGGTCAGCTCCAGCTCGTCGACGTCGATCTGCTCCTCTTCCAAGTTCTCGATGCGCAGCAGCGGATGCAGGGCGCGGGCGTAGACGTTGAGCTGTTCCAGCTCGTGGTCCTCGAAGTCGACGATTTGTGACAGGAACTCGTAGCTGCGCACGAAGCTCTGCAGGTTCTTGCGGAACAGGTCCAGCTCGTCGCGCGTGGGTGGGCGTCCTTCAGTTCCTGCTCGGCGCGGTGCAGACCGGGCTTGTCGCCATTGCGTTCGGCTTCGTCGTAGGCGGCCTTCCAGGTCTGGATCTGCTCCAGCACCGCCTTGTAGCGGGCGTGGTAGCGTTCCTTCGCGGGCTGGCAGTAGTAGCTGAGCTGGCTGGCGCCGGCCTTCGGATCAAAGAAGGCGCGGGCGAAGTTCTCGACCTCGTCCCAGTGGTAGATGCCGGCGGCGTCCAGGCTCTTCTGCAGGTCGTAGACGATCTGCGGGTCGGAGACGTCGGCCAGCTCGGCCTTGTTGTAGTACGGGCGGAAGGCCTCGAGGATGTCTTCGGCATCGTTGAAGAAGTCGAGGACGAAGGTGTCCTCCTTGCCCGGGAAGGTGCGGTTCAGGCGCGAGAGGGTCTGCACGCACTCCACGCCCTGCAGCTTCTTGTCCACGTACATGGCGCAGAGCCGGGGCTGGTCGAACCCGGTCTGGAACTTGTTGGCGACGATCATCACGTTGTATTCGTCGGTGTCGAACGCCTCGGCCAGGTCGCGGCCCTTCAGCCCCGGGTTCAGCAGCGAGCTGGTCTCGGTCACCTCCTCGGGGATCACCTCGTCCGGCAGGACGGAGCCGGAGAAGGCGACCAGCGCATGTACGTCGGGGTAGCCCTTGCCCTGGATGTATTCGCGCATGGCCAGCGCGTAGCGCACGGCCTCCTGGCGGCTGCCAGTCACCACCATGGCCTTCGCCTGGCCATCCAGCAAGTGACGCACGTTGGCGCGGAAGTGCTCGACGATCACTTCGACCTTCTGCGAGATGTTGTAGGGGTGCAGGCGCACCCAGCGGGCGATCTTGGTCGAGGCCTTGCGCGACTCCACCTCCTGGTCATCGGCGTGCGGATGCGCCAGCTTCCAGGCGGTGGAGTACGTGGTGTAGTTCTTCAGCACGTCGAGGATGAAGCCTTCCTCGATGGCCTGGCGCATGGAGTACAGGTGGAAGGGCTCGGGCTTGTTGTCCGCCGAGGGCGGCAGCTCCGGATCCGGCGGGCGGCCGAACAGCTCCAGGGTCTTCGCCTTGGGAGTCGCAGTGAAGGCGTAGTAGCTGATGCGCTCGGCCGGCTTGCGCGCGGCCACGGCTGCGTCCAGCAGCTCCTCCGCGCTGATCTCCTCGTCCTCCGGCTTGTCCGTTCCAAGAATCGCCTTCAGCTTGGTGGCGGAGGACCCGGTCTGCGAGGAATGCGCCTCATCGGCGATCACCGCATAGCGCCCGGCGGCCAGGTCCGGGCGCTTGTCCAGGGCGTCGAACAGCGCCGGGAAGGTCTGGATGGTCACGATGATGATACGGGTCTGCTCGGCCAGCGCCTCGGCCAGTTGCTCCGATTTGCTCTGGCTGCCGACATCGCGGGTGATCGGCCGCACCACACCGTGCGCATGGTCGAACTGGTAGATGGTGTCCTGGAGCTGGCTGTCCAGCACCGTGCGGTCGGTAACCACCACCACGGAGTTGAACAGCTTGCCGCCCGCCTCGTCGTACAGCGCGGCGAGCTGGTGCGCGATCCAGGCGATGGAGTTGGACTTGCCGGAGCCGGCGCTGTGCTGGATCAGGTAGCGCTGCCCGGCCCCTTCCTCGCGCGTCGCCTCGATCAGGCGGTTCACCACGTCCCACTGGTGGAAGCGCGGGAAGATCAGCGACTCCTTCTTGCGCCGCTTGCCGTGGAAGTCTTCCTCCGGTTTTGTCCTCCAGGTGCAGGAAGCGGCCGATGATCTTCAGCCAGGCATCCGGCTGGAACACGCGCTGCCACAGGTAGCCGGTGGCGTAGCTGTCCGGGTCCGGCGGTGCGGGGTTGCCGGCGCCGCCGTCCTCCGTGCCCCGGTTGAAGGGCAGGAAGAAGGTGTCCTTGCCATTCAGGCGCGTAGTCATCGCCACCTGGTCCTGGCTGACCGCGAAGTGCACCAGCGCCCCGCGCTTGAAGGTCAGCAGCGGCTCGGGCTTGCGGGTGACCGGGTCCTTCAGCGGGCGGTCGCGCCGGTACTGGCGCTTGGCGTTCTCCACCGACTGCTTGAACTCGCTTTTGAGCTCCAGCGTGGCGGTGGGGATGCCGTTGACGAACAGCACCAGATCCAGCCGGGGGTTGTACTCGCCGCTGCGCGCGTGCGGCGAATACGAGACCTCTGGCACCACCCGCAGGCGGTTGGCGCGGTAGCGCGCCAGGGACTCGGGGTTCATCTCGTGGTCGGGCCTGAAGCTGCACAGCTCCAGCTTCACCCCCGGCGTCTTCACCCCGTGGCGCAGCACATCCAGCGTGCCGTCGCGCTCCAGCTCTCGGGTGACCGCGCGCACCAGGGCCTTCTGCGGGTCCTGGGGGTTCTTGGCGGCGAACTTCTCCCAGCGCTCCGGCCAGGCCTCCTGCAGGTAGGCGACCAGATCCTCGGTGTACAGCGCATGGGCGGCGTCATACCCTGTGGCCGGACCGGTCAGCCAGCCATCGGCGGTCATCGCGTCGATGATGTCCTGCTGAAATTGGGCTTCCCTGCTGTCCGCCATGATGCTCCCCGAAATTAAAACTCGTCGGCGCCGGCCCCGGCCGCTTCGCTGACCAACTGGTCCTGCCACTCCCCGTAGGACTGGCCGGTGTCTTCGCGCTTCCATTCAGCGCGGCCATTGGATGTTCGTCCACTCACCATAGCAGCCGCGGCGCTGGGGCTGGAAAAGGCGTAGTCGCGGGTAAACCGCAGCAGTCCGTCCCCGCCTTCCACGACCACGCCTTCCTCACAGAGCTGCTGATGCAGGCGCTGATACCCGTGGGCGGGGCCCACCCACGCCGACCGCGCATGTGAGCCCTCCAGCACGAAGAACTCGCCCTCCGTCTCCTGGCCATACGCAGTAATGCCGTGCTTGGGCAGGGTCATGCGGAATCGAGGCGATTCCTGCACCTCGGAGGTGCTACCCGCCAGACCCTCCACGGCATCGCGGGAAGGCGGTCGGCTGGCGTCGCGCAGGAACTCGAAGCCGAGTACGGGCAGCACGGTGCGGATCTGCTCCAGGAAGAAGGCCATGTCGGCCTGATCGGCTTCGGGCAGGCCGATGTAGTCGTGGCGGGTGTTGTTGTTCAGGGTGCAGCGGCCCACGCGCTGGGCCTGCTGGATCAGCAGGCTCTCGAGGTATTTCACATGGGCCTTGGTCAGGTTCTGGTCCTTGCTGGTGATCAGGCAGACCTTCTCCCAGAAGTCCTTGCCGCCCTGTTCCTCGGTGCGGTTGTGCTGCTTGAGCCGCTTGCCGACATCATCCGACTCGCCGATGTACACCTGCGGGCGGGCGCTGTTCTCCGCATCCGGCCCCACCAGAAAGTACACGCCGGTGCGCCCGCACTCCGGACGCTGCACCAGCTCGCTCAGCTTGCCGCGCGGCCCGGTGAGCACATGCCCGGTCCAGTTCATGATCTCCGCCGTCAGCAGCCCGTGCGGCGTGCCATCCACCAGAAACAGGCGGATGCTGCGGCCCTGGGTCATTGGCCACCGCCTTGTGCCGAATACCCGGCCGACTCCTCGGCAACCATCGCCAATTCCGGCTCTCCTACCTCGACGCCGGCCGACCAGCCACGCACGTCGATCTTGCCGGTGACGGCGGCGGAGATAAGTGCAGACCGCCGTTCGGTCAGCAAGCCAATCGATTGCTCGCCGGCCGATGTCAAAGTCGAAATTGCAGCAAGTTCTTGATCGATCCTCGATGAGATTCGGTTTTGCTCCTCTACCGGTGGCAGCGGAATCAGGCAGCTCTTTATGTGACCATGTGAAATCTTTGCCATCGACATGCTTGACCCGCGAGCATCAGCTTGAAGCTGCGCTCGACCTACGTCGCTCAGAAGCACGTAGCACAGGAACCTCGAGCTCATCGCTCCCGAAACCCTGAGCCTATAAACAAGATCCGAAAAAATAAGCCGCGCTTCTGGCTCATCCCGTACGACACATGCATCGCCAACCAACTCTGGGGTATTGGCACGTGTAACGAGTAAGTCACCTGCGTGGATTTCTATATCCGAATCCGGAATAACATCATCCGGAAGTTTCTTATTATTTTTCTCAACAAACTGCCCTGTTCGAATTGCACTTAGCTTTAGAACCCCCCAATCCCCCGCGGAAGCGGGAAATGCTTCGGCAGTCGGACTCCATCCTTGATCGATACCCGACAAGACCCTGGATAACGATACAACGCCCCAATGCGCCGGCACCTCGCCCAGCCACTCGACGCCGGAGTCCTTCATCGGCACGTTGGGGTCGAGGCCCTTGGTGACGGCGTGGGAGATCACCGCCTGACGCTTCTCCTTCAGCAGCTCGATCAGCCGCCGCTGCTCCTCGATCAGCGCATCGATCTTCCCGGTCTCGTGGTCGAGGAAGGCGGCGACCGTGGCTTGTTCATCCGGCGGGGGAATTGCCATTAAATGCCCGGACAGTGACTCCTGAGTCATACTGGGCAAGGCAGTGTTCGTCGAATACATAGAGAACGGTATCTTTAGAGCCGAATAATAGAGAAACCTTCCGTTCGAAGGAGGGCTAACGACGGAATAGAACATCGTGTCAACAGTCCAAAACTTTCCTTCGACATAGAGTGGTTTATCTATAGTTCCTTTTCGGCCTAAGAGGATCGATTCTCCGTCGTATAGGTAGTTTGACGCGCGGGAGAATTCGCCGCCTGAACCAATTACTGGGATGTCACCATCTTCGGTTTCGACATTCTTATGATCTTTTCCGTTGAAGATAGTCGCGCATCGTTTGAAAGGCACGACAGCCCAATGCGCCGGCACCTCGCCCAGCCACTCGACGCCGGAGTCCTTGTACGCGGGATACTTCGAGAAGCTCATCGACTCCCCCCTTGCGCTGTTCGCCCGATGGCGCCGGACCAGAAGTCGGTTTCGTGCCAGCCGTCAGGGAACCCCATGTGCGGCCGTGACACTGCGGGGTACTGCTGCAGGAGCCCGAAAAGGCGTTCGGCCCATCCGCTGCCGGGGGACACGACACTCATGAGTGCCTCGATGACCACGGCCTGCAGGTAGAGCCGCTTGCGCGGCTCGATCTGCTGTTCGGGGTGAAGGCGTGAGCCTGTGGAGATGCGCATCGGAACGCCGGGCCATGGGCCGGTCACCTTGCGGGGCATTTCCGGCCGGCTGCCGAACTCCCGGTTCCATACCCTGCCGTGATGCGCGCAGACATTGCGCAGATCAGAAAGGCTGCGGAACCAGGAGCGGAGTACCGGGTATTTCCAGTGGAAATGGGATTCGATCCGCTGGGTATCGGCCGGCTGCCGCAGATGGGCAAACAGGGTGGAGACTTCCTTGAAGGTGAGCACCTCCACGGCCATCCAGATCGGCGGCTGATCCGGTCCTCCGTGGTATTTGTTGCGGTAGTGCGCCAGGAATGCTTCTGCATCACGTCCACGGGTCAGGGCGTTCAGCCTTTCCAGCAACCAGGCGTGGTTGTAGCGATCGTGGAAGACGGTGGGGTCCAGATATCCGTGCGGTCCGTGATGTTCCGCCAGGGTGTTCGTGAGCTGCGCCCGAAGGGCCACTTCCAGCCGCTCGATGGCATCGAGAAGTAGCAGCCTTAGTTCCCGGTCAAAGATATAGAGCTGCAGAACGTCGTCGAATGACGTGCCTTCAATGAAACGGTGGTCCGCGGAATCGGGTTGGTAGAAGGGCCGCGTGTAGGCAGAGAGTCGGAAGTAGCTGATATTCTCAAGGTAACGCTCAGCGCGCGCCTCGTCCGGCACTTGGAGACCACGCTCTTTCAGCGTATCGATCTGCTGGGCAATAGAGTGAGGTGGCTTGCGAAAAGCGGTCATCGCCGGAACCCGGACACAAAAAACCCGCCAAAGTGTGCTTCCGGGAGAGGCATGGCGGGTGTGTTACTAGGGACAATATCTTGCCCGTCCGTGGCAGTCAAGCCAGCTTCGCGGCTGTTACCCGTCGCGATAACCCGGATTTCTGCTCTCACGCCGACAGCTCCTCGATCATCTGCTTGATGCGGGTGGTGACGGCCTTCAGGTCCGCGTCGATCTCTTCCAGCGGGCGTGGGGGCTGGAACACGTAGAAGTGGCGATTGAAGGGGATCTCGAAGCCGACGATGCCGATCTCGCCGTCCTGTTCGTCGCGCTTGTCCTCGTCGATCCAGGCGTCGGGGACGTGCGGCTTCACCTCGCGCTCGAAGTATTCGAACACGTCCTCGCCCAGCGGGACGTTCTCGGTGTCGCGCAGGTCGCTGTCCGGTTCCGGGTTGCCCTTCTTGTCGGTGCAGAGGTCGGCTTCGGGGTCGCGTTCGCTCAGGCCGTTCCACACAGCCTTCAGCGCGGCGGCGGGCAGCTTCACGTCCAGCGCCTTCAACTGGGTCTTCAGGTCGGTCAGGAAGGTCTCGCGGTTGGTGTACACGCGCTCGGCGTCCAGCCGCTCGCAGGCGGCCTGCACGCCCAGGCGGGTGGTCTCGTCCAGTTTCTGGATCGGCTTTTCGGCCAGCATGCGTTCGATGCGCTCAGGGCTGGCCTGGAAGTTCAGGCGCAGCGGGCGCTCGACGGTGATACGGCGGTAGCCGAAGGCCTCGTTGGGGAAGATCTTGCTCTTGTCGCTCTCCTCGAAGGCGCCGTAGCTGCGCACGATGGCGTCGATATTGGCGTCGTCGATGTACTGGCGCTTGGAGCCGAGCGACTTGCGCATCTTGGCGTAGCGCTCGGTGGCGTCGATGAGCTGCACATGGCCGCGGCGCTCGGCCGGTTTGTTGTTGTTCAGCACCCAGATGTAGGTGGCGATGCCGGTGTTGTAGAACATGTCGGTGGGCAGGCCGATGATCGCCTCCACCATGTCGTGCTGCAGCAGGTAGCGGCGGATCTCGGACTCGCCGCTGCCGGCCCCGCCGGTGAACAGCGGCGAGCCGTTGAGGATGATGCCGATGCGCGAGCCACCCTCGCGCGGGTCGCGCATCTTGCTGACAAGGTGCAGCAGGAACAGCAGCGATCCGTCGGATACGCGCGGCAGGCCTGGGCCGAAACGCCCGTTGAAGCCCTTGTGCTTGTGCTCGTCGGTCACTTGCTTCTGGACCTTCTTCCACTCCACGCCAAACGGCGGGTTGGCGAGCATGTAGTTCGCGTGCAGGCCTTTGAGCTGATCGTCGGACAGGGTGTTGCCGAGCTTGATGTTCTCGACCTGTTGCCCCTTGATGAGCATGTCCGCCTTGCAGATGGCGTAGGACTCCGGGTTCAGCTCCTGCCCGTGCAGGGACACGCTGACATCCGGACTGATCTGCCGGATGTACTCCTCGCTCTCGGACAGGAACCCGCCGGTTCCGGCAGCCGGGTCGTAGACGGTGACGATGCCGTGCGGCTTGAGCTTGTCGTCCTGCCCGGTGAGCACCAGCGAGGTGGTCAGGTGCACCACGTCACGCGGGGTGAAGTGCTCCCCGGCGGTGTCGTTGGAGCTCTCCGCGAACTTGCGGATCAGCTCCTCGAACACCAGCCCCATGCCGAAGTTGGAGATGCGCGCCGGGCGCAGGTCGATGGCGGCGAAGCGCTGCACCACCTGATACAGCAGGTTGTTGCTGGCGAGCTGCTCGACGTATTCCTCGAAGTGGAAATGGTCGAAGATCTCGCGGGCATCCTTGCTGAAGGACTCGATGTAGCTCATCAGGTCCTCGGCCGTCTGCGTATCCGACAGGCTGGTCAGCGACAGCGGGGATGCGTTGAAGAACGGCTGCTCCGCCGCGCGCAGCAGCAGCTTTTCGAGCACGGCATCCGGCTTCTGCGCGTGCTCCCTGGCCGCCGCATGCACCGTGTCCCTGGTCGGCTCCAGCACGCACTCCAGCCGCCGCAGCAGCGTAAACGGCAGAATGATCCGTCCATACTGCGACTGCCTGAAGTCCCCCCGCAGCAGATCCGCCACCGACCAGATCCACGCCGCCGTCTCCGAATGGTTCTCCGTGTTCAACTGCTGCTCTCCTGCACGCGATGTCACTTCCGGAGGAAGATCATGGGATTTTAGGTATTGTCCAGCAAATCCAGACCGCTCGCGACCTTTGCGGGCGCTATTCCGGGGCCCGGCGCGTCCTCAGCACAACGCCCGTGAGGAGACCGGCGCCCCCGAGCAACGCCATCATTGCCAGATCGCCGGGATCGAACGTCCCGGGCATTAGGCCGAACCGCTGCAGCAATTCGAGGCCCCAGGTCAGCAGAATGCCGATCGAAAGATAGAAGCCACCCGCCAAGCTGCGGAGCGGCCAGATGACGGCAATCACCGCGAACACGGCAAACGCCCACAGCCCGTTCGGCAGGTTGTAGATGGCCCAGTCCGGCATGAGACCCGCCGCCGGACCGAGCAACGCCCGGAGGAACCGGTACAGCTCGCCCAGCCCGGACGATTCCAGCCAGGACACGAAGATCAGCGTCTCCGGCCGGAACCCAATATAGATCAAGGCGCCCGGAAGCAGCGGCACCAGCCCCAGCAGGACGGGCACCGTATACCCCGGCCCGTCACTCCGCCTGACAGCCGCGGATGACCACATTGCCAAGTTTTCCACTAACCCGCCCCTCGAGGGTAATTCGATCGCCGGAATCCACGCTGGCCGCCAGACCCGCATCCGACTCCGCCAGCATGCACTGGATGCCCACAATCGGGTTGTCCGTCTCGAACGTAATGTAGGGCGTATCCGCGATATCGCGTCCAATGTTTTCGACGGTCCCGGTGACGGCCACCACGGAATCGCCATAAGTCTCGTCGGCCCTGACTTCGTTGGCGTCATATTCCGAAAACAGCTCCTGCGCCGAGACCCGGTGCGCGACCTCCATATCCTCGACTTCGCGTGCGGTTCCCTCTTCGTCGTAACTGCCCAACGCCAGCGCCATCATCGGCGCCAGCAGGCCGACGGTCAGCAGATGCCTTTTTATTTGAGGTTTCATGTAAATCCCTTTTTTCGGTGATCCGGGTGCAAGGTCATGCTGCGCCTTCCGAGCGACAGCCATTGTCGCCCGGAATCTCCGACTCTTCTGGGTGGACGAACGGGGGTCAGGAATCGGCGCCACCATACTGGTCCCGTGCCGTCTTCAATTCCTCGGCGATGGCCTCACGCAGATTCGTCGGGCCAAGCACTTCGACCCCCGCGCCCAGGCCCAGCAGCCACCATTTCAGGTGTGCGGTGTCGCGGACGGTGGCCGTGACGCGGGAGCGGTCACAGTTCCCTTCGGGCTCGATGGTCTGGTCGTCGGACAGGCGGGCCTCGTGCAGGTGGTAAGCGAGCCCGGGGCTCACCCGGAGTTCGATGCGAATGGTTTCGCCTTCGGGGTAATCGAATGCGCCCTGCTCGATGAGCTGGTCGAGATCAAAGCCGGCGTCCGGATCGCGCGCCGGCATCTCCGTCAGGGCCGCAGCCTCGATCCGGTGCGCCGCGAGATGCAGCACGTCCTGGTGCGGTTCGATGGTAGCCAGGAGGTAGGTGACCGGCTCGCGGAACACCAGCGCCAGAGGGTGAATACGGTGGTCTCGCACCCGCTCCTTCGAGCGTGAGCGGTAGGTGATGTCGAGGCAGCGGCGTTCCAGCAGGCCCTGCTGCACGGTCGCGAACACGCCCTCCGGTATGGCCGGCGGGTCCAGTGGCGGCCCGTTGGGGAGGATGCGCACCCGCTCGGGCCACAGACTCAGGCCGGACGACTGACCCGTGGCTTCCAGAACCTCCCGCGCCCGCGCAACCTGCGGTGCCAGCCGTTCCCGGGCGGACG
>NZ_KB906180.1:20742-22388 GCF_000381205.1 Thioalkalivibrio sp. ALE11
CGGGTCTTAATCCCTTTGTCTTCAGGGCTGTCGTTCAACGGATCAAGGCGGCAAGCGAGGTGCTGTTTAAGGGTCTTAATCCCTTTGTCTTCAGGGCTGTCGTTCAACCTGCAAAGGCTGCGCAGGCAAACGCGCCTGACGTGGTCTTAATCCCTTTGTCTTCAGGGCTGTCGTTCAACCAACCGCATGGATCATCCGCAGGTGTCGACATAGGTCTTAATCCCTTTGTCTTCAGGGCTGTCGTTCAACAACACCATGTACCACATCAGCGAACACCGCAACGGGTCTTAATCCCTTTGTCTTCAGGGCTGTCGTTCAACACGCGGTTGCCCGTCTGTTCTGGTCAAGTAAAAACGGACACCCATCTTAAGCAGCAGCCTTTTCCCATTCCCGGGGCGAGAGGCTGCCCAGTGCGGTATGGGGTCGGACGCTGTTGTACTGCATCTCGATGTACTCCACGACATCCAGTCGGGCGGCTTCGCGGGTGGTGTACACCCTGGCATCGGTCCATTCGCTCTTCAGCGAGCCAAAGAAGCGCTCCATGACCGCATTGTCCCAGCAGTTGCCCTTGCGGCTCATGGAGGGCACGAAACCCAGCGCATCCATGCGGCCCTGATACGCCGTGGACGCATACTGGCTGCCCTGGTCCGAGTGGTGGATGAGTCCCGGACCCGGCCGGCGGTGCCGAACCGCCATCTCCAGGGCCTCCAGGGGCAACGCCACCGGCATGCTGTCGGACAGGGCGTAACCGATGAGCTGATGGTCATACAAATCCATGATGGCCGCCAGATAGAGCCAGCCCTCGAAGGTCCAGAGCGCCGTGATGTCGGCGACCCAGACATCGTTGGGCGCCTCGACCTGGAACTGGCGCCGCAATACATTCGGGGCCACGGGCTGGCGATGCTGGCTGTCCGTCGTCGAGCAGGTCCGCCGACGACGGCGCTGCTGGCACTCGATTCCGGCCTCGCGCATCAGGCTCCGGACCCGATGGCGACCGACGGCAAAGCCCCGTTTCTGGAGCTCGAAGGCCATGCGCCGGCTCCCCGCCCGGTGGCGTAACAGCTTGTCCAAAGAGCGCACATGCCAAATCAGCTCGGCATGCTCCGGATCGTCGGCGGCATCGCGTTGCAGCCACTGATAGAACCCACTCCGGGAGACCTGCATGGTCCGGCAAAGCGTGACCACGGCGTGATTCGCCTTCTCCGCCTCAATGAACCGATACCTCAGTTCGACTCGTTCGCGAAGAAGGCCGCTGCCTTTTTTAGGATTTCCTTTTCTTCTCGGAGCTTACGAACTTCATCGCGGAGCTGGCGAAGCTCTTTCTCCTGGCCATCGGAGGTCGGCTCTGGAGTCACGTCACCGTCCCCCTTGTGATGGGCCTGACGTATCCACCGGCTCAACATGGTCCGGTTGATATCGAGCCGCCGGGCCGCCTCAGTGCAGGAATAGCCCTGGCTCTCGACCATGGCAATGGCATTGGCCTTGAACTCGTCGCTGTAACGGGTCCGCTTCTGTTTACTCATGCTCACCTCCAGTTGCCGATAGTGTGGCTTAACTGGGGTGTCCGTTACCATTGGACCACTTCACGTCACCTCGGACTGGAAACGGGCGTCTTAATCCCTTTGTCTTCAGGGCTGTCGTTCAAC
>NZ_KB906180.1:23733-33558 GCF_000381205.1 Thioalkalivibrio sp. ALE11
CGTCTTAATCCCTTTGTCTTCAGGGCTGTCGTTCAACCTTCATTGTGTGCTATCGCACACTACCGCCGAATGTCTTAATCCCTTTGTCTTCAGGGCTGTCGTTCAACGAGATAGGAAATGGCTCACCAGACTCAGATCAACAGTCTTAATCCCTTTGTCTTCAGGGCTGTCGTTCAACAGTTCGTCGATGCATATTTGGCGGAGGAACTCGGCGTCTTAATCCCTTTGTCTTCAGGGCTGTCGTTCAACATAGCCAAGGGCGGCAAGGGATGCTGTGCGGTTCGTCTTAATCCCTTTGTCTTCAGGGCTGTCGTTCAACAAGAGCCGGAATGGGTGTCTGCGTCGCAGACAGGTCTTAATCCCTTTGTCTTCAGGGCTGTCGTTCAACACGCGCCTGCTGCACGCCCTTGCGCATGTTCTCCGTCTTAATCCCTTTGTCTTCAGGGCTGTCGTTCAACGGCGCATTTGCGCGAAGCGATTGTGTCCGGGGACGTCTTAATCCCTTTGTCTTCAGGGCTGTCGTTCAACTCAGAACCTTCGCACCCGTATGCGCCGGATCGGCGTCTTAATCCCTTTGTCTTCAGGGCTGTCGTTCAACGGCCCTGCAAATCAAGGATGACAAAGACCGCGCGTCTTAATCCCTTTGTCTTCAGGGCTGTCGTTCAACTCACCCCGCGCTCGTGCAGTACCTGCACGAGCGGGTCTTAATCCCTTTGTCTTCAGGGCTGTCGTTCAACGAGAACAAGATCACGCGCCGGAGGAATCGGGGATGTCTTAATCCCTTTGTCTTCAGGGCTGTCGTTCAACGTCACGGAGGTGCCGTTGGCTCTGTCCCCCGAGGTCTTAATCCCTTTGTCTTCAGGGCTGTCGTTCAACGGCGTGAGAAAGCGAAGGCGGCAGCCGCTGCGCGTCTTAATCCCTTTGTCTTCAGGGCTGTCGTTCAACGAGAAGCTGGATCAAATCCTGAGCGAGTGCTGCGTCTTAATCCCTTTGTCTTCAGGGCTGTCGTTCAACTAGAAAATATGCACCCGCTTGACCTGGCGCGGGAGTCTTAATCCCTTTGTCTTCAGGGCTGTCGTTCAACTGCTCGGCTCGATTGTAGCGCGGGAATCAGTGGGTTGCGAGGGGGGGTTGCAGATGATCCGGGGTGTGCTCGGAGGGGCGTGCAGCGTTCGGGTGCGGGTGGCCGGGCCGTGGCGCGGGGGGAGTCGGGTCGGGTGGTTCATGCGTCGGGTTCTCCGGTCAGGCCGAGGGTGACGCCGTTGCCGAACAGCTGCACGCCGGCCAGCGGATGGGAGCGGCCCAGGGTCTGGTATTCGGGGCTGGCGGGCAGCGGGTACAGGCGAAGGTCATCGTGACGCGGGTCGATGCGGTCTTCGAGGGTGGTGGCGAAGTGCCGGGCGCGGTCGTGGGAGGCCACATACAGGAACACCGAATACTGGACCGGCGTGGCGTGCTGGCGGAGGAAGCGATGAAAACGCTGCAGCCGACGCGGGTCGCTGATGTCGTAGGCGATCAGCCAGGGGATGGAGCGGTTGCGGGCCATGGCGAGTCGTCAGCTCTGGTGCAGGAGGCGGCCGAGCGAGCGCACGGCTTCGGTGAGCGTCAGGTGGTGCTGACGGGTCCAGACCTCGAAGAAATGGAGGAGGCTGAAATCGTCATCCTGCTGTTCGATCAGGCTGCCGGATCCCAGGTTGAGCTCGGCCCAGAGCTGGGGCGCGAGGGTTTCGCACAGGTCGAAGGTACCGTCGGCATCCGCCGGACGCTGTAGCGGGAAGCCGTCTTGCAGCAGGGTGCTGGCGACCCATGCGCTGGTCCAGGGGCGCGCGTCGATCGGGAAGAAGTTGGGGTGTTCGCCGCGATGGACGTATTCGCGCCGGGCGCGCGCCGGATGCACGCGCGGGTTGAGCGTTCGCCGTTGCTGCCATTCCCGCAACTGGCTGTCGCGCCGCGAAATGGCCCAGGCATCCAGGCGCTCGCGCCAGTCGGCATGCCCCAGGAACTGGTCCACCAGCGCCTCGCGGGAAAGGGCGGCGGGGGTCTGCGGCAGCAGCCGGCCGGTTACCTCTCCGTCGCGGTTGATCCAGTGGACGGAGACCCCCTGTTCGATAGTGAGCATCAGCGCCGAGTGGTCCCAGGGTACGGATACCGGGCTGATCACGCGGCTGATGCGCGCTACGGGGATCTGCATGCTGCGGCCGTCGGCATGCTGGAGGTACAGCCCCGGATCCCGCCGGGCGACGCGCTGGATGCCCGGCGTGACGTACAGGGGGATGCGGTCGTTTCCATCAATCGGCATCGGCGGTTTCTCCCGGAGGGGCGGCCTCGGTGGCGGCCTCGCGCACGGCCCGGGCGAGGCGCCGGGTGGTGCGCGCGAGATAGCGGCGGGCCAGCGGGGCCCGGTCTTCCCATGCGCGAAAAAAGCGGGCGCGCCCGGCCTTGCCCAGGCGCATCGCGCCCTGGTCGGTGTGGAAGTGGTCGGGGCGCAGGTCCCGTTGGGCGAAGCGTTCCAGCGCCCAGGCGTCGGCCAGCGGGCGCAGTGGTTCGATGAGATCGGAAGCCAGGGATTCGCGTCCGTGCGCGATTTCGTGCAGAAACCCCACGGCGGGATCCAGCCCGGCAATGCGCGCCGCGCGCACGGCGTCGAAGTGGAGCAGGGTGTAGGCCAGCGAAAGGGTCGCGTTGAGCGGGTCGGGCGGGGGGCGCCGGCGACGCCCGGGGAAGTCGAGCCCGTCGGGGACCAGCTCCGTCAGGCACTCGAAATAGACCCGCGCGGCGGAACCTTCGATGCCCCGCAGGCGGCCCAGTTCGGGCGGTGGCCCGTCGTCGAGCCGGGCGAGGGCCTCGTTCAGGTGCTCGGTGGCGCGCCGGACGGCGCGGCCGTGTTCCGGCCGGTGGCGCGCGTGGCGTCTCAGCCAGAGGCGCTGACGGCGCAGCTTGGCGCGAACGAGACGCGTGGCCTCGCGGCGGCAGAACGGGTCGTGTGCCGACAGCCGGGCCTGGGCCACCCGCGTGCCGGCATTGCCGTGCAGCGGCCCGGCGACCGGGGTGGCGCCCTGGCGCCCGCGGGTGGGCAGGAACAGCAGGTCGATGCCTGCGTTCACCAGCGTCAGGACGACCCGCGAGCTGAGCCGGATGCTGGCCCCGACCAGCACCACGCGCTCCAGCAATGCGAGGGGCACCTGCTGTTCGCGTCGGGCCTCCACGTACAGCACCAGGGTGCGTCCTTCCAGACGCAGCTCCAGATCGCGGCGGTCGACGTACAGGGTGGCCATCTCAGCTCAGCCGCCGTAGAAGAACGTCGGGTCCTGCGGCATCACGGCCTTTCCGTAGACCAGCGGTTCCTGCCGGGGATCCAGGCGCAGGAGCAGGAAGCGGTCCTCGTCCTCCTCCAGCAGAAGGCTCATGTCGTGCAGGAGTTCGCGATGTTCCGCGGGGGTCAGGTGGACCTCGTGGACCGACTTCTGGCCGCCGGTGGCGTGTTCGCGTATGCGCTTGAGCGCCGCCCGCAGGCGGCTGGGTTTGCGCACGTCGTAGGCCGCCAGGTACAGGCTTCTCCGGCTCATGACCGCCCTCGGTGTGGGTGTTGAGAGCAGAGTACAGGCTGTGGGGGTGGGCGTACGGAACAACAAGCTTGTCGTCGCCGCGGCGGGGTCAGCGCGCGGGAGGGGCCTCCAGATCGACGTGCTCCGGCGTGATCTGCAGGGAATAGCGCGCGCCTCCACGCCTCTGCCCGTCCGACCGCACCAGGAACGGGGCGGCCGCCGGGCCGAGGGACTGTTTCAGGCGCTTGTTGAGCATGCTGAGGATGGGGCTGAAGCGCTCGCCATCCAGCGGACGGGGCAGGGCCGGCGGCCCCAGGAAGTCATGGATCTCCTCGGCCAGCGGATCCGGCCAGTCACCCAGCCGGCGCAGGGTGGCCAGCGCATCCCGGGTCCAGTCGGCGTCCGGCGCGCCTTTTACCGGGGCCCGAAGCAGCTGTTCACGATCGGTCGCGTACTTGTAGCGGATCGCGGCCAGCAGGTGGATGAGCAGTTGCGCCCCCGTCAGGGGCACCGCATGCCCGTTCGCCAGCAGGATCCTCCGCTCCAGGTCGTAGGCCAGACGGGCGGTGTCCGGCCGGGTTTCGCGGATGGCCCGGACCGTGTCCCGGTAACCCACGCCCTCGCGGAAGGTGTCGTCCGGCAACGACGCACGCAGCGGTACGAACGGAATGTCCGCCAGCACCACCCGGGCGTCGCGGGCGTTGCACCACTGCGGGGTGCCGTTCGCATCGAGGTAGCGGATCCAGTGGTCGCCGGGCGTGGGGTAGAAGAACTCCGGGCGACCCTCGAACGGCTCGCTCACCAGTACGTGCGAGAGCCGGTCGCCCGGCCGGCCGAAGAGTGACAGCCCGTAGCCGGCATAAAAGCCCATGGTCTTGCGGCCCCCGGCCAGCGACACATGCAGCTCTCCGGAGGGATCCTGCGTGAGCCCGCGGATGAGTTCGACCACGGCATCGGCCGCGATCTCGTTGTCCGCGTCGTCCCGGATGTCGTCCAGTTCCACCCCGGCGGCGTCGTGCAGCACATGGATGCTGCCCTCGTCGAAATGCACCGGGGGCAGCTCGTAGTCCCGCAGCAGCCGCCCGAACCGGTCCTCACCGTCGGGGAGCAGTGTGCGCCGGGCCATGTCCCGCCCGGAACGGGTGGTCACCAGCACGATCCGATCCGGGACCCAGGCGTCGCCACCGGCGCCCCGGCCCACGGCCAGCGCATACAGGGTTTCCGTCAGCACCTGGGGGCTGAGGCCGGTCACGGCAAGCAGGATTCGATGCATGAACAGGCATGTCGCGGGGGAACCAGAGACCAAGGCTACCGCCGACGCACCGGACACGACCAGCCCCCGGAACCCGACAGCCGGGACTGCGTTCAGGGCCGAGGCAACCGGCTCGATTCCTGAACAGATCGACTCGCCCCCTGTCCGTCGAATGCAAGACGCTGCGGCACGGGCGCGACGAGGCCGGTGACGACCAGCAGCTCTACAAACTGGACAGCCTCGGCCAGACCCTGCGCGGCGTGTTCGGAACCACCTGGATGATCAGCGCCCGAGCGCCCACCCGGTCCATGCAGACTCGCGCGCGACAGCACGGGATCCGGCTGATTGGTCCCGACGAACTCCCGAAACTGCGGGACATCGTGCGCCACTGGAAAGCTCGTCCGAAATCCGGGTCCTGAGCAGGCGGACCGGATAGTCCGAGACCCGGAAGTGCACTCGGTGTCGGGCCTTATTGCTCCCCTGCCGGGACAAAGGCCGGCTCGCAAGCTTTTGTGACGGGATTTGTGACAAAAGAGGCCCTGTACAATCGGCGCCCGAGGCTCAACCCCGGGTGAACGCCATGACCGACTCCCCCACCCTCTCCATGTACTCGGCCCTCCAGCAGGCCTTCGATCACTTCAACGTACGGCTGTTCGACAACGCGCTGCCACCGTGTCTGATCACGCTGCGCAGTTCCCGTCGGCAGCGGGGTTATCACCATGCGGAGCGGTTTATATCCGCGGACGGCACCATCATCCACGAGCTGGGTGTGCATCCGGGGTACTTCACGCTGAACCCGCCGGAGGTCGCGCTCTCCACCCTCGTGCACGAGATGGTTCACCACTGGCAGGAGTGCTTCGGCAAGCCCAGCCGCTCGAACCACCACAACCGCGAGTGGGCGAACAGGATGGAGGCCATCGGCCTGGTACCAAGCGATACCGGATTACCGGACGGCAAGCAGACAGGTCGGCGCGTCACCCACTACATCCGGCCGGACGGCCCCTTCGCCCGCGCCTGCGAAGAGCTGCTGGCGACCGGATTCTCACTGCCCTGGTTCGACCGCCACGCTCCGACCGATCCGGAGACGGTCTCCCGGGTCCACGAGGCCCTGGCCGAACAGGGCCTGGGCGTGGCCAGCACGCCGGCACCGGCCGACATTCTCGCGCCACGCGAGGACCCGGAAAAGCCCGCGGTTTTCGGCCCGCCCGAACCAAGACCCGACCCTCGGGTCCGGCTGACCTGCCCGAGCTGCGGCGCCCGGGTCTGGACGCGGCCGGACACTGCCGTGAACTGCGGGGTATGTCTCGACCCGATGGAGGACCTCTCGGGGGAAGGCCGGTAACGCAAACGCACCGGCGGTCAGGTACCACAGTCCTGATAGCGCTCTCGTGCCCGATCCAGTTCCTCCGCGATCGCCTCGCGCAGATGAGTTGGTCCACACACTTCCACACCCGCACCCAGCCCCAGCACCCACCACTTCAGGTGCGCGGTGTCACGTACGGTTGCAGTGACGCGAGAGCGCTCGCTGTCCGCTTCGGGCTCGATGATCTGGTCGTCGGACAGGCGCGCCTCGTGCAGGTGGTAGGCCAATGTCGGACTCACGCAGAGTTCCAGTCGGATGGTGTCGCCCTCGGGATAATCGAATGCGCCTTCCTGAATGAGTTGGTCGAGATCGAAGCCGACGTCCGGATCGCGCGCCGGCACCTCGGTCAGGGCCGCGGCCTCGACCCGGTGCACGGCCAGATGCAGCACGTCCTGGTGCGGTGCGATGGTGGCCAGGAGGTAGGTGACCGGCTCCCGGAACACCAGCGCCAGAGGGCGGATGCGGTGGTCTCGGACCCGATTCTTCGAGCGCGAGCGGTAGGTGATATCGAGGCAGCGGCGTTCCAGCAGGCCCTGCTGCACGGTCGCGAACACGCCCTCCGGTATGGCCGGCGGGTCCAGTGGCGGACCGTTGGGGAGGATGCGCACCCGCTCGGGCCACAGACTCAGGCCGGACGACTGACCCGTGGCTTCCAGCACCTCCCGCGCCCGCGCAACCTGCGGTGCCAGCCGTTCCCGGGCGGACGGCGGCAGCAGGCGTGATGCATGAGCATCCAGGATCTGGAGGGTGAGCGCCGTCTCGGGATCCAGGGCAGGCATGTCCTGCAACGGGGCGTCAGCCAGCCAGTACCAGCCGTATGGACGGTCCCGCTCGTCGCGTCCCAGTGGCAGAAACGCCGACAGCGCTTCGAGGTCCCGCTCGATGGTGCGCAGGGTCGTATCCAATCCCCGCGCCTGCAGGCGTTCGACCAGTTCCGGTGCACTCACCCGGCGGGGTTGCCTTGGCACCATGCCCAGCAGCAGCATCCGCCGCTGCAGCGTCGCGCGCATTCCGTTGCCCTGGGTCATCTCCCGTCCATCCTCTGCCCGTAGGTTGTCCCTCTCACGGTGGAGCCTGCCAGCCGGTCATCACCGGCGCAAAGACGCGACGCCCGCACGCCGAAGCTGAGGCACGACCTTTCAACGTAGCTCATCGATTTCATACCGAATGCGCCCGTCCGTATCGCGAACCCGCGTCGGCGCGGAACCCGGGCCCTCCTCCACGGTGCCGCGTATCCGGCCGTCCGCACCGCGGATGCCCTGCTGTCGCTGGACACCTACTGATCGTGGCGCGCGAGTTCCTGAACCCGGACCTCAGCCGGGCGGCACTGGACCGCTGCCTGCGGCGCCATGGTGTCAGCGACCTGCAGGCACCCAAGCACGAGCAGGCCGGCGAGCCCGTCGAGCCGGGCCACAAGCCGTTCAAGGACTCCGTGCCGGGCTTTGTGCACGTGGACGTGAAGTACCTGCCCCAGATGGCCGACGAGCCCTCGCGCGGTTACCTGTTCGTGGCTATCGATCGGGCCTCGCGCTGGGTCTACCTGGAGGTGCGGCGCTCGAAGACGGCCGAGGCCGCGCGCGGCTTTCTGAAGAAGCTGATCGAACGGGCACCGTTCCATGTCACGCACGTGGTCACGGACAACGGCAAGGAGTTCACGGACCGCTTTGCGGCCACCGGGGAGCGCGAGCCCACCGGACGCCACCCGTTCGACCGGCTGTGCGCCGACCACGGGATCGAGCATCGTCTGATCCGGCCGAAACGGCCGCAGACCAACGGAATGGTGGAGCGCTTCAACGGCCGGATCGCCGATCTGCTGCGCACCCGACGCTTCGGCTCGCGAGAGCACCTGAAAGACACCCTCCGGGACTACCAGCGCCTGTACAACCATCCGATCGGGCAGAAGGCCCTGGGGCAACGAACGCCGGTGGAGACACTCAAGGCCTGGCAACAGGAACGGCCCGATTTATTCCTAAAACGTATATACAACCAACCGGGCCCTGACCCCTTCTTCGCCCCCGGTCATTGATAACACCCAAACATCAAGGGAGGTCTCAACTAGCCTGACCGCGGACGCCCCCTTCGAGACGCTCAAATCCATGCACGACACCGACCACCACCTCAAGCCCGGAATCGACTTAGAACAACTCGATGCAATCGATTACGCCACCAGCGACAATGAGACCGCCCGCCCCCGCAACCAGACCCGGGCCGAACTGTTCCACTCCATCAACCACCACACCCAAAACCTGTCCGCATGAAGGGCTTCACCGACCCCCTCATTCAGACTCATCTTAAGATTGAAAAGCACTACATCGGCTGGATGGCTTGGTTAACACAATTTTTAAATAACAATCTTCAAGTCTTTGAAGAATGGAACCTTTACCTCCAAACAGGATTTGTGCACCATCACGAGAGCCATCCTTGCAGACACAACCGATTCATCAGATGCCCCAACAATGTTGTCCAGTGCGAGACCAATCATTTTCGGCGCTAAATGTGCTTGGCCGTCTGCAACATCGAGCCCAAAAGCGGAAGAATACTCCAAGAACCGCTGCTCCAGACGCTCCCCTTGCCCGGGCTCCTCTTTATCTACGAATCGACATGCTGCCTCGACATAGCAATAACGTACCTGCTCGTCTGCGCCTGCCAGCATCATCGCCAACAATTCCTGATAAGCGGCATAGATTACGGCTTCAGGCTCATTCGGCTCTCGTTTGGCAGCCGCTAGCATCTCGAACACTGTGCCTCTGTTATTCGTAAATGCTTTTTGCACGCGATCCTTGATCAAAGGATCCATGCCAACTTTAACTCTCCTCTTAAACCACCCCATAACAGGACTTCCTCAAAATATTTCCTCAAAATGCTCTGCCTATTGCACCCCACAATCCGCATGAACGTAATATAGCGCAGTGAGAGTCGGCTTGATGACCTGAATAAGATATGGTGTGTAACACGTTCCTAAACACCAAATCTTTCAATGAATTCTCCTATTGATCCAATAAAAAACGCATGCCATTCGGCATTTTGAAAAACAGCTCTATAACGCTTACGCTCTGTTGCAGGCTGAACACCATTGGGATAGCGCTTCAGTAAACCACGGAGAGGCGGGTTTAGCTCAAGCTTAAAAGCCTGCACATGATGACCGCGCACATCGTACTTATACATCGAATCAAGAAGTAGCTGGTCGGACGGACCAATAGTTACGTCTCGATTGGCTCGAACAAAACGAGACGAATAACAGGAGCGCACTAGCTCTTCTGATTCTGCGGCTTGAAAAGCGTTCGAAATGCCCGAGGGGTCACCATTCTCTGGGAAGAACAGCGAAACCATTACTTCCTCCGACCTCAACCCGGAACCTGTTAAAAATCTGACTGTAGCTGTGTTTGTTTCTCTAGATGTCAGGTCTCGCCTGATTGCATACCGCGAGAGAAGGCACCCCTGTTTCATGCCCGGGAGTGGATGAGTATTGTGCCCGATGAGCGAACGGGAGGCTGACCGCATGGCGAGTACGATCCATTCCAACGCCCGCACCACACCCCGGATCCGGCAGGAACTGCAGGAGGCGCCGGCCGGCGTCAGCGACCCGGAACTGGCCCGGCGCTACGGCATCAGTCGCATGACGGTGCGCAAGTGGCGCCGCCGGCGCACCGAGGTGGAAGACCGTA
>NZ_KB906181.1:0-22775 GCF_000381205.1 Thioalkalivibrio sp. ALE11
GGCTGTGCGCCGACCACGGGATCGAGCATCGTCTGATCCGGCCGAAACGGCCGCAGACCAACGGAATGGTGGAGCGCTTCAACGGCCGCATCGCCGACTTGCTGCGGACCCGGCGCTTCGGCTCGGGAGAGCATCTGAAGGACACCCTCCAGGACTACCAGCGCCTGTACAACCATCAGATCGGGCAGAAGGCGCTGGGGCACCGAACGCCGGTTGAGACACTCAAGGCCTGGCAACAGGAACGCCCCGATTTATTTCGTAAACGTGTATACAATCAGCCGGGACCCGACAAGTAATGCATCCGGCGACTCATGAACGCCGTAAGTCACCGCGGGTGTGACTGTCATTGCTGGGCCCGAACCGACCATCAACCGCCGCATGACACCCCGCACACCATTGCATTCGAGTTGGGATAAGGAGGGGTCAAGGTCACCCCTCTACGCTGGATGCAGGACGATCATGCGTGGCCCCACACCGGCCGTGAATACTTCGGTTTGAAACGTCAGGTCCCGGAACACCTTGTAGTGGCAGACGGCTCCGACCCGGCAGGCAACGACCACATCAGCGGACGGCCTCCCCGATCGCTGTTCGCATTGATGCTTCCTTGTCACATAAAAGACCACTGAGTACTTCCATGTGTTGCGGAAAGCGCCACCTTGGTGCAACTCCCGCCGTGAAAAGCTGCACAGTGGTGCCAAGCGCACCATAGCGAGGCATCGCTTTCTGCATTCCTTTTCATGTTTCGCAAGCCTCGAGGCTGAGCGTGTAACGACCTGCCCCGGGTATCAACCGCCGGAATTTACGCTGGCTAACGGACTCGCCTGTATCTTCACAATACTGCTGCCCAGCCGGCATGGTAGTTGCTCCGTAAAGTCACTGTTCCCAACCAGTTTCCGCCGAAACCCAGCGGGTTAAGGACGCACTGCATGCAAATGACAGATATCGACGTGGTCTGGGTACTGATCAGCGCCACGCTCGTACTGCTGATGCAGGTCGCGTTTCTCTCTCTCGAAACCGGCCTCACACGACAAAAGAACGCCATCAACGTCGCGATGAAGAACGCGACAGACCTCATGATCACCTTGTTGGCGTTCTGGGCGGTCGGGTTCGGACTGATGTTTGGCCCGAGCCCCACGGGATGGATCGGTTCGGGTCCCTGGCTGCCGGATCTGGCAGGTCTCCGCATTGAAGACACGGCTTTTTTTGTCTTTCAGGCAATGTTTGCGGCCACCGCTGCGACCATCGTGTCCGGAGCGGTTTCCGAACGAATGCCCTATGTCGGCTATGGTCTGGTCACGCTGGTTGTGGTCGTCCTGATCTACCCGCTCAACGGTCATTGGGCTTGGGGCGGCGCACTCGCGGACGGTGATGGCTGGCTGGCTGCACTGGGCTTTGTCGATTTCGCCGGATCCACCGTGGTGCACAGTGTGGGTGGCTGGGTCGCACTGGCTGCGATTCTGGTTGTGGGCCCGCGAATCGGCCGATTCACGGAAGAAGGGGCTCAGCGAATCCCCGCAAGCAATCTCCCGCTCGCAGTCACCGGCGGTCTTTTCTTTTTGATTGGCTGGATTGGCTTTAACGGCGGCAGCGAGCTCGGCCTCACCGAGCGGGTACCGGCCATTATTGGCAACACCTTTCTGGCTGCCGCAGCCGGAGCAGTGACCGCCTACCTGCTGGGTCAGCGCATCCATGCCGGGCATGTCGAAAACCTCCTCTTCCCGCTGAACGGCCTGATAGCCGGACTGGTCGCCATCACTGCTGGAGCGCACGCCGTTTCCACGGGCATCGCGGTCTTGATTGGCGCCGTGGGGGCTGCCGTCATGCTGATCGTTGACCTGTGGATGATCCGACACCGGCTGGATGACAGTGTCGGAGCCGTGCCGGTCCATCTGGCTGCCGGCGTCTGGGGCACTCTCGCTACCGGAATGTTCGGCCAGCTGGACCAATTGGGAACCGGGCTGGGACGCCTGGAGCAGATTGGAGTGCAGCTCCTCGGGATTTCGGTCATCGGCGCTACCGCGTTCACCCTTGCCTGGCTGATCCTGCGCGGAATCGATCGTTGGTACCCGCTTCGCGTGACCGCAGAAGATGAACGGGTTGGACTCAATGTGAGTGAACACGGTGCCCGCACGGATCTGGTCGACCTGCTGACCTCGATGGAGCGCCAGGCCAGTGACACGGATCTATCGCGGCGAGTCCCTGTCGAGCCTTTCACCGAGGTCGGTCAGATCGCACGTCGTTACAACGAGGTGATGGAGGCACTGGAACGGGCAGTGAACCGGACTCGAACGATGTTCCGGGACATGACCGAGGGCATTGTCACGTTTGACTCGAGAGGGAACGTCATCAGTCTGAACCCCGGTGCGGAAAACCTGCTCGCGATCGACGAAAAGGGTGTAAGCGGGCGCCCTCTGCGCGAGCTTCTGCAACCGCTCCTCGGCGAGCGTACCGCCGGCGGGATCACAGAACGATTGCAGTCAGGCGAAACACAGGAAGTGGTCGGCACCATTGAAAACCAGAAGCGATACCTGGAACTGCACGCGTCACAGAGCGATGGCTCGGACCAGACCTTCTACACCGCGGTAGTACGGGACATCACGGAACGTCGTCAAGTACAGGATCAACTGGATCGAGAACGAGAACTGGCACAGGTAACCCTCGAGTCGATTGTAGACGCCGTGATCGCCACGGACGCAGAAGGCCGGGTACGTTTCATCAATGCCAGTGCCGCCAATCTGAGCCGCCATCCGTCGGACAGAACCGAGGGCCTTGCGCTGTGCGACCTCTTTCGCTTCGGGGAAGATGCCAGCGAACAGGACTGTGGAGAGATGATCCAGTCCCTGTTGAGCGAAAGGAACGTGCTGAACAGCACAACTGGCTGGAACTTGACCACCATATCAGGGGACACCAGGACGGTGGAGTACACTGCCGCGCCCATTTTCGACCGTGATCGCGAAATGGTCGGCGGTATTCTGGTTTTGCACGACGTCACCGAGGCGCGTTCAATGCAAAGCCAGCTTTCCTATCAGGCGACCCATGATGCTCTTACCGGGCTGCTGAACCGGAGGGAGTTCGAGACACGACTCGCCGAGACAATCGCGGGGTCACGAGATCACACTCGACAGCATGTCCTCTTCTACATCGATCTGGATCAATTCAAGGTCGTCAACGATACTTGCGGCCACCTGGCAGGCGACGAACTGCTGCGCCAGATCAGTCAGGTCATCGGCAATTGTCTGCGCAAATCCGATATCTTCGCACGTCTCGGTGGTGACGAATTCGGCGTCATTCTTTTCGACTGCCCGGTCAGCTCCGGCCAGGAAGTGGCTGAAAAGATTCGCGAAAAGGTTCATCGCTTTCGTTTTCCCTGGAAGGGACGCCAATTTGCCGTGGGCAGCAGTATCGGAATCGTGCCGATCGAAGAGGGACAGAGCGATCTGGCAGAAGTGCTGGGCCGGGCCGACACGGCCTGCTATGTCGCCAAGGAACATGGGCGCAACCGAGTGCACCTGTTCGAGCCAGACGATCAGGAAATGGCCGAGCACAAGGGGCAGATGCAGTGGGCGTCACGCATTCGCGGGGCTCTGGACCGTGACCGGCTGAGGCTCTATTACCAGCCGATCGTATCCACATCACAGGCCGACAAACCGGCCGAGCATCATGAGATCCTCGTTCGCCTCCTCGACGACGAGGACACCCTCGTGCCTCCGAACGCATTCATCCCGGCTGCGGAACGCTACGGGCTGATGGCTGACATCGACAAATGGGTCGTACGCAACACACTTGCATGGATGGGCGACATGCGACGTACGGACCCCGACGATTCCACGGTCTGCGCGATCAATCTCTCGGGAGCGAGTCTTGGAGAGACCGCCTTGCTGGACGAAATCCAGACATTGCTGGAACGGCATCAGGTACCCGGCGAATCGATCTGCTTCGAGATTACCGAGACGAGTGCGATCAGCAATTTCGATTCCGCATTGAATTTCATCGAGACGCTATCCACCACCGGCTGTCGCTTCTCGCTGGATGACTTTGGTTCGGGGCTGTCGTCGTTCGGTTACCTGCACAACCTTCCGGTGCATTTCGTCAAGATCGACGGTGCGTTCATACGCGAGATCGTAAACAATCCCACCGACGAAGCCATCGTTCGGTCCATTCACTCCATCGCCCAGACCATGGGCCTTCAGACGATCGCTGAATTTGTCGAAGATGCTGACGCCATCGAACGCCTCTCCGAGATCGGTATCGACTTCGTACAGGGTTACTACATTGCGCGTCCTCGCCCCCTCGAACAATTTGGTGGCGTGAAATTCATGCCGCGATGACTTGCCTCGGCGCAATCGAAGACTCAGCGGGGATTGCCCCCCGTGCCGGAGCGAGCCCGCGGTACGGGACGGTACGGCTGGCTGCGGATCCGGTCGTGTTCGTGCATGCGATAGTGCACGAAATCGTCCACCGCCTCGAAGTGCATGAACGGATTGCCCTCTTCTTCCTCGGCCAGCGTCGATTCGGGCTTTTCCGCGTAGTTGTGGCCGGGATGGATGCAGGTGTGCTCCGGCAGGCCCTCGCGCAGGCCCTTCAGGGTGTGGAACATCTGCTCGGGGTCGCCGCCGTGCAGATCGCAACGGCCGCAGCCGAACACGAACAGGGTATCCCCGGTAATCAGGTCGTCGCCGGCCGGCATGTGGAAGCAGGTCGAGCCCGGGGTATGACCGGGGGTGTGCAGCATGCGGATCTCGGTGTCGCCGAGCATGAAGCGGTCGCCACCGTGGTGCAGCTGCGGCTGTTCCAGGTCACGGCCCCAGAACTCCGCCTCGGGCTTGAGCAGGTGCAGACGCGCCGAGGGGTTGTATTCGAGGATCGCCTCGATGCCATTGATGTGGTCGTGATGGCTGTGGGTCAGCAGGATGTCGCTGATCTCCACGTCCTGTTCCCGCGCCTGGCGCAGGATCGCGTCGGGGTCCCAGGCCGGATCCACCACGGCAGCGCGCCGGCTGCCCACATCTTCGATCAGGTAGACGAAGTTCTCCATGGGACCGAGTTCCTGGCGATGGATCCGATAGGGAAGCGCACTGGACTGGGGCATTGGCTGTCTCCGTGGTGATGTCCGTGGTAATGCTGTCGCGATTCCGGCCCGGAACGCGGGCCGGCTACCATAAGGAAGTAAACCTACATCCTGTGGAATCCCGAAACGTCATGCAAAGTTCCGCGCCCGAAGCCGAAAACCCCGAACAGCACTGGCAGGCCCGTTATGACGCGGGCTCGACCCGCTGGGACCGGGGCGAACCCAGCCCTTCTCTTGAGCGCTGGCTGGCGCTCGCCGATCTCGCGCCCGGCGCCCATGTGCTGGTGCCGGGCTGCGGCTATGGCCACGAGGTGCCGGCGCTGGCCGAACGCGGCTTCCGGGTAACCGGCCTGGACGTGGCGCCCACGCCGGTCGAGCACCTGCGGACGGAGCTGGAACACCGGGGCCTGCAGGCACACGCGGCGGCCGTACAGGTCGACATGCTCGACTGGATGCCGGAGGCACCCGCGGACGCCATCTACGAGCAGACCTCGCTGTGTGCCCTGCCCCCCGCGCAGTGGGAGGCCTACGCCGAGCGCCTGCGGCGCTGGCTGCGCCCGGGTGGCGAGCTGTTCGCCTGTTTCATGCAGACCGGGCGCGAAGGCGGGCCGCCCTATCATTGCGCCCTGCCCGACATGCAGGCACTGTTTCCCGAGGAGCACTGGATCTGGCGCGACGACGCCGGGGCCACGGAGCATTTCAACGGCAAGCATGAAATCCTGCGTCGGCTGATCCGGCGCTGATACGGGCCGCCCGACGGCCGGGAGGTGACCATGTTCCTGCAGCCACCCAGTGGCCTCGACCGCACCCGCGCGGTGCTTCTGGATCTCTCCGGTGTCCTGTATGTCGGGGACAAGGCGCTGCCCGGGGCGGCCGATGCCCTCCGGCGCCTGCACACCGCCGGCTACCCGGTGCGCTACGTCACCAATACCACGCGGCATTCCCGATCCCGCATCGTGCGGGAGATGGCCGCGCTGGGCTTCAGCATCCAGCCGGAGCACCTGGCCACCGCGCCTGCGGCCATTCACGCCCGCCTGCAGGCCGAAGGGCGGCGGCCGCTCCTGCTGCTGAATCCGGATCTCGCGCCGGAGTTCGCGGACCTGCCGACGGAAGATCCCGACGTCGTGGTCATGGGCGACATGGGCGAGGCCTTCGACTATGCCCATCTCAACGGCGCGTTCCGGGTCCTGATGCACGGGGCACCCCTGTGGGTCATGGGACTGAACCGGTATTTCCGCGAAGGGGACGGTCTGTCGCTGGATCTGGGCCCGTTCGTGCGCGCGCTGGAATTCGCCGCCGACGTCACCGCGGAAAACTTCGGCAAGCCGGACCCGCGCCTGTTCCACGCCGCCGTCGCCGATCTGGGACTGCAACCGGAAGAGGTCCTGATGGTGGGGGATGACGTGACCGCCGATGTCGACGGGGCACTGGAGGCGGGCATGGCCGCCTGCCTGGTGCAGACGGGCAAGTACCAGCCCGGCGACGAGAACCTGTGCGGTCACCCCGGCGCGGGACTGGCGGGCGATCTGGCGGATGTCGTGGACGGCCTGCTGGATCCCGCCTGCCATCCCGAGCGGGAACGCCCCTGAATGAGGACCGCCCCGACGGACTTCCGGGGGGAGAAGACCGACGGGGCGGATAGGGTACCGGACCACGAACCCGGCACGACCCGCCAGGGCGGGCCGCACCGTTGATCGTGATCAGGCGGCGTCGTTACGGAAGATGAAGTGGTGCCGGGCGCCGCGACGCTCGTCCTGCTGCCGCGCCACCTTCTGCACTTCCGGACGGTTGGCGAACTGCGCCAGGGTGATGCCGTCGAGGAAATCGTACAGCTGCTGACTCAGCTCGTCCCACAGCTCGTGGGTCAGGCAGCGATCGCCCTCCTGGCAGTCCTTGTGGCCCTTGCAGCGGGTCACGTCCACCGACTCATCCACCGCCGTGATGATGTTCGCGACGCTGATCTGGTCAGCACGCTTGGCCAGACGGTAACCACCGCCGGGACCGCGGACCCCTTCGACCAGACCCGCCTTGCGCAGCTTCGCAAACAGCTGCTCCAGATAGGACAGGGAGATCCCCTGGCACTGGGAAATGTCGGCGAGGGTCACCGGACCGATCCGGTCGTGAATCGCCAGGTCCATCATTGCTGTCACCGCATAGCGGCCCTTGGTCGAGAGTTTCATGTCTTTCGCCTCCGAAATCGTGGTCGGTATGTCGCCTTGTTCCTTTTCCCAATCCTTATGGCAACAGATTCCGTTCCTAGTTCCCGACAACCATGGTCAGGAATAATTCCGCTATCCTAACAAGCGCTTTGACAGATTTCACGCTTTTCTAACGGTTGTACGCATTAGGATATTCGGGAACGGTCAAAGTTCCAACAATCGCGGGGATTTTTTTCCCTGGCGGTATCGGGGCTATAGACCCGGACGGACTACGACCCCGCCCGGGCGTCGGGCAGGATCCGCACGGGCGTGCCGACCGGGAGACGGGGGAACAGCTCGATGACCTCGTCATTGCGCATGCGCACGCAACCATGCGAGGCCGGCTGGCCGATGCGACCCTCTTCGTCGGTACCATGGATGTAGATGTAACGCTGCAGCGAGTCGATGCCCTCGCCACGGTTCACACCATCTTCCAGACCTTCCAGCCACAGGATCCGCGAGGTGATGTTGTCACGCGGACTGCGTTCATCGGGGCCGGTGAGGATCTCGGCCGTCTGCCCGGTATTGCCCCGGGCGCGGAAGATGGTGCCCTTCGGGGCGCCCTCGCCGAAGCGCTCGGCGATGCGATGCAGACCCGGCGGGGTCTTGAGGCTCCCGTCCTCGTTACCCACGCCGTTCTCGGCGGTGGACACCTCGAAGATATCGGTCACCCGGCCGCCCTCCCACACGTAGAGGCGCTGCTGGTCCACGCGGACCACGACCACCGGCAGATCGGCGGAGGCCCGCGCCCGTTCACGGGCGTCGGCCACCACCGGTTCGATCCACTCGAGCGAGGGCAAGGTCACGTCGCCTACTTCTTGTTGGCCAGGTCGAGGACTTCGCCCGCGACCGGCGTGTTCTTCACGCCGTCGGCGCGGGCCGCGGCCAGCTGGTCCAGATAGCCATCCGGCAACTCGGTCACGTATTCGCCGGTGAATACCGAGCAGTCGAATTCGTCGATCGCGCGGTTACCGCGCCACACCGCTGCCTTCAGGTCTTCCAGGTCCTGGTAGATCAGCCGATCGGCCGCGATCGCCTCGCACACCTCGTCCTCGTCGCGCCCGTGGGCGATCAGCTCGTGTGCAGCCGGCATGTCGATCCCGTAGACATTGGGATAGCGCACCGGCGGCGCGGCGGAGGCGAAATACACTTTCTTCGCCCCCGCCTCGCGCGCCATCAGCACGATCTCGCGCGACGTGGTCCCGCGCACGATGGAATCGTCCACCAGCATCACGTTCTTGCCCCGGAACTCCAGCGAGATGGCATTGAGCTTCTGCCGTACCGACTTCTGCCGCTTGGTCTGCCCCGGCATGATGAAAGTTCGGCCGATGTAGCGGTTCTTGATGAAGCCCTCGCGGTACTTGATATCCAGCTCGTGGGCCATCTCCAGCGCGACGGTGCGACCCGTGTCGGGGATGGGCACGATCACGTCGATATCGTGATCCGGCCACTCGCGGCGGATCTTCTCGCCCAGCGCGGTGCCCATGCGCATGCGCGCGCGATGGACGAACACGTTGTCGATCACCGAATCGGGCCGGGCAAAATACACATGCTCGAACATGCAGGGCGTCAGCCGCGTATTCTCCGCGCAGGCGCGCGTGTACACCTCCCCCTCGGGCGTAACGAACAGCGCCTCGCCGGGGGCCAGGTCACGCTCCAGCTCGAAGCCCAGCGACTCCAGCGCCGCGCTCTCGGAGGCCGCCATCCACTCCCGTCCCTCACCGTCTTCGGCCTCGCGCGAGCCGTAGACCAGCGGCCGGATCCCCTGCGGGTCGCGGAACGCCAGCATCCCGCGGCCGGCGATCATGGCCACCACGCCGTACGCCCCGCGCGCCCGCTGGTGCACCCGTTCCACCGCATCGAAGACAGAGTCCGGCGTCAGGCCGTTGTCGATGAACCGGAGCAGCTCCTGGGCGAAGACGTTGAGCAGGATTTCGGAGTCGGAATCGGTATTGATGTGGCGCCGATCGGTCGCGAACAGCTCGTGCTTGAGTTCCCCGGCATTGGTCAGGTTGCCGTTGTGCCCCAGCGTGATGCCGAACGGCGAATTCACGTAGAAGGGCTGGGCCTCGGCCGAAGACGAGGAACCGGCGGTGGGATAACGCACATGGCCGATCCCCATGTTGCCGGTCAGCGTCTGCATGTGATGATTGTTGAACACATCGCGCACCAGCCCGTTGTCCTTGCGCAGATGCAGCCGCCCGTCATCGTCGCAGGTCACGATGCCCGCGGCGTCCTGGCCACGGTGCTGCAGCACCAGCAGGGCATCATAAATGGGCTGATTGACCGGGGAACGGCCAACGATTCCGACAACTCCGCACATACTGACTCCAGGGGGTTCGGGATGGCCCTTGCGTGACCGGGCCGGATCGGTGATTCGTTTCGACGGGTAATGATTACGGATGACGTCCTATTGCGGCGCATCCGGCGGTTCGGCGTCCGGTTCGGCCCCGGACTCGAACGGGAACGAGGCCTCTCCGCCGGCGCCCGCGTCCGTCTCGCCGCCGGACAGCAGACCCTCCAGCTGTTCCTGCCAGTCTTCGGGGAGCAGTCCCAGCATCCAGTCGACCACGCGCTCGAAATGCGGGATGAGCATGCTGCGCTCCCACCAGCCCTCCTCCGGCATCAGGGTCAGCGAGGCGAGGAACACCAGCATGGCCACCAGCACCACACCGCGCAGAGCACCAAAGATGACGCCCAGGGCACGGTCGGTCCCGGTGAGCCCGGTTCCCTTCACCAGCTTGCCCGCGAGCACGCCCAGCAGGCCGCCCACGATCAGCACGGCAATGAACAGCACGGCGAAGCCGATCGCCAGACGGATGGTCTCGTCCGGGATCGCATCCGGCAGCACCACGGCCACGTCGGCGGCAAAGCGGATGCCCACCCATATGCCCACGATCCACGTCGCCAGCGAGAAGGTCTCGCGCACGAATCCGCGGAACAGGCTGATGACTCCTGATACGGCGATCAGGGCAACAATGACAAGGTCGATCCAGTTCACGGTGTCAGTCTATCGCAGGCTTGCTGGAACACGTACATCGATGCGTGGCGACCTTCAGGGGAAGGTCACCACGATCCCGGACAAATCCCGTTCTTCTTCCAGGTCCTCGCGCAGGCGGATCGCCGCTTCGCGATCGGCCCGAGGCCCGACCTTCACCCGGTAGACGGTCTCGCCGTCCACCGTCACGTCCTCGACAAACGCCGCCAGGCCGGCATCCCGCAGGGCCCGTTCCTGTTCGCGCGCATTATCCCCGTCACGGTAACTGCCGACCTGGACCGCCCATCCACTGGTAACCTCCTGCGTCGGTTCCCCCTCGCGCCGCAGCGGTTCCGGACCCTGCGCCGCCTCGGTTTCGGGACTGGCCACAGAGTCGTCCGCGGCCATGTCATCTTCGTCATCTTCCGCGTCAAGGTCCGATGGCAGTCTCCGCGCCTCCGCAACGCGCGACGTATCCATGCCGGGCGTTTCCATCTCGTCCTCCGGTGCTTCATCGCGCATGCGCGTGTCACGTTCCGATGGCAACGGCACGTCCGGCTCGGCGAACTGCGGTGCCTCGGGGACCGGGTCTTCCGCATCCGTCATGTACTGGTAGCCCGCCCCGTCGAACAACCATGGCAGGAAAATCACCGCGAGCGCGATCAGGATCACCGCGCCGACCAGGCGATAACGCACAACCGGCTCGTCGCTCACGGTGACACCTCGGCCGTGCATACCCGCTCCACCGGGCGCGTCGCCGTGGCTGCCGCCTCGGCCAGGAACGCGGGCCCTTCGGTCGCGGCGGCAGCCACGGTGTGGAACGACCCGAACACCACCACGCGACCCGACGCCCCGGCCAGCTCCCGCGCCCGATCCAGCCCCTGCGCCACGCTCGCCACCGGGGCTTCAACCCGGCCGACACCGGCTGCAGCCAGCTCCGCGGCCATGTCAGCCGCCGGCAGCGCGCGCGGAAGATCCAGGGACAGCGGCACCCAGTGGTCGACCACCTCGTCCAGGGCCGCCCACATCGCGGCACGCTCCTTGTCGGCCATCACCGCCACGGCGGCGACCACCGGACCCGATACTGGTCGCGCCCGCAGCCAGCGACCCAGTTCCGCGACCGCATGCCCGTTATGGGCTACGTCGAGCAACCATTCGGGCTCGGCCCCACCCGGGCGAATCCGCTGCAGCCGACCCGGCGCCTGGCTGCACAACGCGGCCTCCACCACGGAGCCGTCCAGGCGGTATTCCAGCCCGAGACCCGCCACCACGGCCATGGCCGTGGCCAGGTTCATGCGTGCCGCGCCATCCACGGTCGCGACCGCCTCCGGCGCCAGCTCCAGCAGCGTCTCCTCGGCTTCGAAGCACCACCGCAGCGCATCTGCGCGCCCCACGGCAGGCTGCAGGTCGTAGTCCTCGCCCACCTGACGTACCGGCACGTCGAGCAGGCGAGCCCTGGCCTGCACGCTGTCCGGCGGATCCGGGTCGCCCAGCATCAGCGGGCGAGCCTCGCGCAGGATCCCCGCCTTTTCGGCCCCGATCGCCTCGCGGGTGTCGCCCAGCCATTTCTGATGGTCCAGATCCACCGCGGTAATGACCGCAATGTCGGCGTCCCAGATATTGGTCGCGTCCAACCGCCCGCCCAGGCCGACCTCCAGCACCTGCACGTCCACCGCGGCCTCGCGAAACAGCCAGCCGGCGGCAAGCGCGGCAAATTCGAAATAGGTCAGCGAGTCCTCGCCCCGCGCCCGATCCACCGCGTCAAAGGCCCGGCACAGCGCATCGTCCTCGGCCTCGACGCCGTTGATGCGAATGCGCTCGTTGTAGCGAACCAGGTGGGGGGAGGTGAACAGACCGGTGCGCAGACCCATTGCCTGCAACAGGGCCGCGGTACGCGTGGCCACACTGCCCTTGCCGTTGGTCCCGGCCACCAGCACCGTACGCGGCGCATGCCGGCACAGCCCCAGGCGATCGGCGACCAGGGTCGCCCGCTCCAGGGTCAGATCCATGGCGACCGGATGCAGGGTCTCCTGCCAGCTCAGCCAGTCGTCGAGACGTTCGAAGCGCACGGCCTCAGTCGGCCGGCCGGCCGCGGCTTTCGTCCGCTCCCGCGGTGGCCGGCACGGCCGCGTCCACGGAACCGGAATGGGCTTCGCGGCTTCCGGGCTCGGGATCCTCGCCCGGGGCCGGCGCGTGCATCATCATGCCCAGGATGGACGCCAGGCGGGTGCGCATCTCGCGACGGTCGACGATCATGTCGATGGCGCCGTGATCCAGCAGGAATTCCGAGCGCTGAAAGCCCTCCGGCAGGGTCTCGCGCACCGTCTGCTCGATCACCCGCGGACCGGCAAAACCGATCAGCGCCTGGGGTTCCGCCGCGTTGACATCGCCCAGCATGGCCAGACTGGCCGAAACCCCGCCCATGGTGGGATCGGTCATCACCGAGACGAACGGGATGCGCTCCTCGCGCAGACGCGCCAGTACCGCGCTGGTCTTGGCCATCTGCAGCAGCGAGAACAGCGCCTCCTGCATGCGCGCTCCGCCCGAGGCGCTGAAGCAGACCAGCGGAATCTGTTTCTCCAGCGCCCGATCCGCACCGCGCACGAAGCGCTCGCCGACCGCCGAGCCCATGGAGCCGCCCATGAAACGGAAATCGAAGGCCGAGGCCACCAGTGGCCGGCCCAGCAGCTGCCCTTCCATCACCACCAGGGCGTCGCGCTCACCGGTGGATTTCTGCGCGGCTGCGAGCCGGTCCTTGTATTTCTTGGAATCGCGGAACTTGAGGACATCCGAGGATTCGATGTTTTCCGCAATCTCCTCGCGTCCCTGTTCGTCGAGGAAGGTCTCCAGACGCCGCCGCGCGTGCATGCGACGGTGATGCCCGCACTTGGGGCAGACATCCAGATTGCGCTCCACCTCGGGGCGGTAGAGCGTGGCGTCACAGCCTTCGCAACGCACCCACAGACCTTCCGGGACCCCGCGCTTGTTCGCGTTGTCGGTGCGGATGCGCGAGGGCATCAACTTTTCGAACCAGCTCATGCCGACTCCGTCACGGACGCAAAACGCGCATTCTACACCGAGCCGGCGGCACTCGTGGAGCGTGCCGCATCCATCGCGCGACGCATCTCACCGAGTTTGTCCGCCGCCGCCCGGATGAAGCCCGCCGAATCCCCCGGATGGGCCTCCGCCAGACTGACCAGCGCACTGCCAACCACTACCGCGTCGGCCACCCGCGCCACGGCCGCCGCGGATTCCGCATCGCGGATCCCGAAGCCTACGCCCAGGGGCAGATCGGTGTATTGGCGGATCGCGTCGAGACGTTCATTCAGTGCCGAGGGGTCCAGACTCTGCGAACCGGTCACGCCCTTGAGCGAAACGTAGTAAACGAACCCGCGTGCCGCACGCGCCAGGTGACCGATCCGTTCGCTGGAGGTTGTCGGGGCCACCAGGAAGATCGGATCGATCCCCGCCCGGTCGAGCAGCCCGGTCACCTCGTCGCATTCCTCCGGCGGCAGGTCCACCGTCAGCAGACCGTCCAGCCCGGCCGCCGCGGCCTCGGTGGCGAAGGTCTCGAAACCCATGCGCTCGACCGGGTTCAGATAGCCCATCAGCACCACCGGGGTATCCGCGTCGCGTTCGCGGAACTGACGCACCATCTCCAGCACGTCGCGCAGCCCGGTGCCATGCTGCAGGGCCCGCTCGTGCGCGCGCTGGATCACCGGCCCGTCGGCCATCGGGTCGGAAAACGGGACCCCGAGTTCGACCAGGTCCGCGCCGGCCTCCACCAGCGCATGCATCAGGTCGACCGTGGCGCCCGGTTCCGGGTCGCCGGCGGTGATATAGGGCACCAGGGCCGCACGCCCGGCCCCACGGCATTGTTCGAAGCGTTGCTGGATGCGGCTCACAGCGTAATCCCCTCGCGGTCGGCCACGGTGGCGAGATCCTTGTCGCCACGGCCGGACAGGTTGACGATGATGCTCTGGTCCGGGCGCATTGTGGGCGCCAGATCGAGCACGTGCGCGATCGCATGGCTGGTTTCCAGCGCCGGGATGATGCCCTCGGTGCGGGTCAGTCGATGGAAGCCGGCCAGGGCCTGATCGTCGGTCACCGACACGTAGCTCGCCCGGCCGATGTCCTTCAGCCACGCATGCTCCGGCCCCACGCCGGGGTAGTCCAGCCCGGCCGAGATGGAGTGCGTGCCGATGATCTGGCCGTTGTCGTCTTCCATCAGGTAGGTGCGGTTGCCGTGCAGCACGCCGGGGCGCCCGGCGCCCAGCGGCGCGGAATGGCGCCCGGTATCCACGCCCTCGCCGCCGGCTTCCACGCCGACCATCTCCACGGACTCATCCGCAAGAAACGGATGGAACAGTCCGATGGCATTGGAACCGCCACCCACGCAGGCCACCAGAGTGTCGGGCAGGCGACCGGTCGCTTCCACGTGCTGCTCGCGAGCCTCGCGTCCGATCACCGCCTGGAAGTCGCGGACCATCGCCGGATACGGGTGAGGACCGGCGACCGTGCCGATGATGTAGAAGGTGTCGTCGACGTTGGTGACCCAGTCGCGCATCGCCTCGTTGAGGGCATCCTTCAGGGTGCGGGTCCCGGAGGTCACCGGCACCACCTCCGCGCCCAGCAGGCGCATGCGATAGACGTTGGGGGCCTGGCGGCGGGTGTCCTCCTCGCCCATGTAGACCACGCATTCCAGCCCCAGACGCGCGGCCACGGTGGCGGTCGCGACGCCGTGCTGCCCGGCCCCGGTCTCGGCGATGATGCGCTTCTTGCCGAGATGCCGCGCCAGCAGTGCCTGGCCGATGGTGTTGTTCACCTTGTGCGCGCCGGTATGGTTGAGATCCTCGCGCTTGAGGTAGATCTGCGCGCCGCCCAGCTCGCGCGACAGCCGCTCCGCGTGATAGAGCGGATTCGGCCGCCCCACGAACTGCCGCAGATCGCGATCCAGCTCGGCCAGAAATGCCGGGTCCTTCATGTAACGTTCGTACACGCCCTGCAGTTCGTCCAGCGCCCCCATCAGGGTCTCCGACACGAACCGCCCGCCATACACACCGAAATGCCCGCGGGCATCCGGGAACGCGCCCCAGTCGATTGCTTCAGTCATTCAGTGTCACCTCGTTGCGTCGCACGGCGCGCACGAAGGCGCGCATGCGTTCCGGTTCCTTGATCCCGGGTGCGGACTCCACCCCGGAACTCACGTCGACCCCCCAGGGCCGCGTTACGTTCAATGCCGTCTGTACCGACTCGGGATCCAGACCGCCGGCCAGCAGCCACGGCCGTGGCAGATCGGCCGGAATCCGCGACCAGTCGAAGCGGTGACCGGTTCCGCCGGTACGCCCGCCACCGTGGCTGTCAAGCAGGAACCCGCGTGCCTGCGGGTGCGCGTCCATCGCCCGGCGCGGATCCGCATCGCCGGCCATCGCGACCGCCTTCAGATAAGGCCGGCCGAACCGCGCACAGTCCGCCGCCTCCTCGTTCCCGTGAAACTGCAGGCAGTCCAGCGGCACGACGTCCAGGACCTCCTCCACCCGCCGGGGATCCTGATCCACGAACAGACCCACGGCACTCACCAGCGGAGGCAGCGCCGCGGCAATCCCTGCGGCCTGCTCCGCGCCCACGCAACGCCGACTGGCCGGGTGAAACACCAGGCCCACGGCATCGGCCCCGGCCTCGGCCGCCGCGCGCGCCTGTTCCGGGGTCGTGACCCCGCAGATCTTGATCCGATAACGCATTGGCCAAGCCTACCAGAACGCGCCGGATTCCCGCGGATACCCTGCCCGGGATCACCCTTACACACTGGCCGGCACCGGTCCCAGAACCGGTGCCTCCTGATCCGGCAGCGCAAACTCCGGCGGGTATTCCACCTGCACGAAGTACAGCCCCCCGGCCGGCGCCGTGATCCCCGACTGGCGTCGATCCCGCGCCGCCAGCACCTCACGGGGCCACTCCAGCTCCGCGCGGCCGTCGCCCACCGCCAGCAGTACGCCCGCGATGTTGCGCACCATATGATGCAGAAACGCATTGGCATGCACGTCCACCAGCACGTACTCACCGCGTCGCCGGACCGTCACTTCGTGCACGCGACGCACCGGCGACTTCGCCTGACAGGCCGCCGCGCGCAGACTGGTGAAATCCTGCTCGCCGACAAAATGCCGCGCCGCCTCCTGCATCCGCGCGACATCCAGCGGCCGCCGCCACCAGGCCACGCGGCCCGCCTCCAGACCCGGCCGCACGGGTCGGTTCGCGATCACGTAGCGATACCGGCGGGAACGCGCCGCGAAACGGGCATGGAACGCCGGTGCGACCGGCTGCGCCCAGCGAATCGCAATCGAATCCGGCAGGTTGGTGTTGCCCCCCAGGATCCAGGCATGCGCCTCGCGCCGGCTCGCGGTGTCGAAATGCACCACCTGAGCCGTGGCATGCACCCCCGCATCGGTTCTTCCGGCGCAGGTCAGTTCCAGCGGGTGATTCGCGACGAAGCTCAGCGCCTTCTCCAGCTTCTCCTGCACGCTGGGCCCGTCCTTCTGCCGCTGCCAGCCCAGCCACGGCGTCCCGTCGTATTCGACCCCCGCCGCCCAGCGCTGCAAGCCCGCCTCCGGTTCCCTTGTCTCTCCCATCCGCTGCCCGTACTCCCCGTATTTCCTCGGTGCCGGTTTATCCCGTCACCCAACCGCCCCACTGCAACCCCAGTGCGACCATCCCCACCAGCGCCATCCAGCCGGTCTCCACTCCCCGCCAGCGATCCTCGCGCACCGCCATCGGGGAGCCCGGAGCGGGCTGTTCCCGTTCGGCCGGATCCAGGGCCGGATCCAGGGCCGCGTCCAGCCGCTGCACCAGCCATTCACGCACCGCATCCACCCTCGCCCTGCGGTCCCCCGACAGCCGGCCCCGCCGAGCTTCGATTCCGGCCCGGTCGCGTTCGAACGCCTCCAGCGCCAGGAACAGCCGGCGGGCGAAAGAGTGTCCGGCCCCCAGCGCTGAACCCCGCCGACCGCCCAGCACGCTGCCCAGGGCCGGCACCAGTTCCGTGCGCGCGTACCGATCCGTCAGCCAGACCACGGCCAGCACCACCAGCATCAGCGCCACGATCCGCGTAGCTGCCTCCAGCAGCCCCGCCGCGGTGCCTCCATCCACGGGCCACAGCCCGAAGAACAGGGCCAGCGACAGGTAGAACCACTTCATGCGCCACCACATGCGCAACGCACGCTCCCACGGGAACGCCCGCAGCCCCGGGGCCAGCAGCAGAGCCGGCACCGTCACGGAGACAGCCACCGGGGATGCCGTCAGCACGGCCCCCGACAAGAGCAGAACGGCCCCCAGGGCCCCGATCGCCGGTTGCATGACCACCTCCCCAACGCGAAAAGGGGCCCGCAGGCCCCTCTCGCCGGTACGGTCCGGACCGCGGGCGAACCCGCCGACCGGCCACCCCGTCAGGCGTCTTTCAGTTGGTCCTGGATCGCCCGGGCCCGCTCTTTCTCTTCATCCGACCCGGAGGCCATGATCTCGTCGATCAGGTCCTGCGCGCCTTCCGGATCACCCATGTCCGCATAGGCCTGGGCCAGGTTCAGCCGGGTCTCGTTATCATCTTCGCCTTCGGCCGCCGGAGCCGCGGGTTCCTCCGCCGCCGGTTCGTCTGCTTCGGCGGACGCAATCGGTGGCTCGTCGCCGCCGGCTTCGTCGCCCAGCAGTTCGTCCAGATCCATGGACGGGACATCGCTGCCGGCATCGCCACCGGCAGGCTGACTGTCATCGGCGGACGGCAGATCCGACTCCTCGATATCAAAGGACAGATTGTCGAGGTCGTCGAGATCCCCCGCCGCATTCCCGGCTTCCGAACCCTGACTGGCAGCGGCCAGTTCTTCGTCGAGCCCGGTATCGGCCTCGAAATCCATACCGCCATCGAGCTCACCGGCCGCCTTTTCCGGCGCCGTCGGCTCGCCCGAACCCGACGCCTCCTGTTCCTCGGCAAAACCGGACAGGTCGAACTCGCCGGCTTCGTCGGCCGAGTCGCTGGCCGTGGTATCCGCGGATGGCGCACCCGAGGCCGCAGAAGCGTCGCCCGATCCGGCTTCCAGTTCCGCGAGTTTCTCGCGGATCTCGCCGTCTTCCGGACCCAGGCGTTCGCGCAGGCTGGCGGCGGCCTGGCGCATCTCGGAGTCGCGCCCCTGAGCCGAGAAGGCCTCCACCAGCTTCAGGCGGTACTGGAGATTATCGGGCTCGTCGTCGATGGCCGAGGACAGGGTATCGACGGCCTGATCGTTCATGCCGTAGGCGAGGCAGACATCCACCTCGGCCAGCACATCGTCGGCGCTCATGCCCGCGGTTTCCGACGCCCCGCTTTCACCAACCGGGGTCGGCTCGCCCACCGATTCTTCCGCCTGGCTAATGCCCGTGTCGTCCCCACCGCCCGGGCGCGCCGGAGTAGCCGGGGCCTCGTCCTGCGGTTCCGCAGCGGAGTCGCCAGTCGAGGCGGCAACGGCGCCTCCGGCAGCCACCCCCGTGGCACCCGCCACCGCGGCGCCCGACACGGACGGCTCGGACGCCTCCTCGCGGGCCTCGTAACCGCTGCGCGGATCCGGGGTCGCCTTGACGCCGGAGTTGTCCACTCGGGCATTGCGGTCGCCACCCGGGCCACCCGGGCCGCCACCACGACCGCCGCGGGCAAATGCCAGCAGAACCAGCACCAGCAGCACCACCAGGGCGATGGCCATCATCATGAGCAGCGGATCGTTCATGATCCGCTGGTGCAGCGGAGCGTCACGTTCGGCCTCGGCCTCTTCCATGCGCACCCGCAGTTCCGCCCGCTCGTCCTGCAGCTCCGCGAGCTGGGCTTCCAGCGTGGCCAGTTCCTCGCTGGCGATCTCGGCCACCTGTTCGCGATCCTGCAGGGATTCGCGCATGCGTGCGATTTCTTCCTGCATTTCGTCCATTTCGGCACGCTGCGAGATCAGGGCCTCCTGGACGACTTCGGGCGATTCGGCGATCAGCGCCGCTTCCTCACCTTCCGGCAGCACGTCGGTAACGATTTCGAGACGGTCATCCACTGCGTCCGCATCGTCTTCAGCCGCCACGGCTTCGTCGTCTTCGCGTTCGGCTTCCTCTTCACGAGCTTCTTCGGGATCTTCCTCGGGCTCGTCCCTGGCCTCTTCCTCGACGACTTCTTCGGCCACCTCCGGATCCGCTTCCTCCGTCACTTCTTCTTCGGTGACCTCGGGCTCCGGTTCGGGACGCGTACGCGCCTGCCAGTCTTCGGTCTGACGCTGGATTTCTTCACGCGCCCCGGCGGCGTCGACCGCCTCCAGCGCCGCACGGTCCGGCGTGCGCAGTTCCGCGTCGGCACGCAGCGCATTGACGTTGCCATCGATAAAGGCATCGGGATTTTCCCGCAGGAACGCGAGCATGGCCTGCTCGTTGCTGACCCCGCTCAGCCCTGCCCGCTGCACGATCGCATACAACGTGTCACCGGAGCGTACGCGATAGGTGTCCTGCGGGGCCCGGCGGTCATCATCGGGCGCGGCCGCGGTGGTGCGTGCCGCCGCACGATCATCCGGAAGCGTGCCCGGAGGATCCAGCAGCAGGTTGATTTCACGGTAACTGCGCCCCCCGTCCCAGCGGGCTTCGAGAAGGACCCCGATGTAGGGCTCGCGCACGGGCTCGCGGGTGCGCAGGACGACTTCGCGATCCTGCCCTTCGCCACGGAGTTCAACCCGCAGGTCCCCCGGCACGCGGCCCCGGTCCAGTCCCGCACGGCGGTACCGCTCTTCGGAGGCCTGACGCACCTGCAGCGATTCATCGGTCGCCGCGCCTCCGCGCAGCGCCACCCGGACATCCAGCGCCTGGTTCAACGTGGACCGGATCTGGGGATCGCCCAGCCCCACGGAGCTGGAAGAGGCCGGCGCGACCAGCAAAAGAATGATTAGCCCGAATAGTAACTTGCGCACGAACGTCCCCCTGTGTGTGCGTGGTTGCTGTCCGGGGCCGCCCGTGTCTCTGCCGACACGGGCTGTTGCCCGGCCCCTTGAACAATGAGGCTACCAGATCCCCGGCATATTGTGGGATTTAATCACAGGTAATCGCGGATCAAAACCTCGGCGATCTGGATCGTGTTCAAGGCTGCGCCCTTGCGCACATTATCGGAGACCACCCACATATCCAGCCCGCGGGGATGCGAGATGTCCTCGCGGATACGGCCGACGTAAACCGCATCGGTGCCACTGCTTTCGGTCACGGCGGTCGGGTACCCTCCGTCCTCGTGGCGATCCAGCACCTCGATGCCCGGTGCGGCCGCCAGCAATTCGCGCGCGCGTTCGGCCGAGATCTTCTCGCGGGTTTCGATGTGCAGCGCTTCGGAATGCCCGTAGAACACCGGGATGCGCACCGCCGTGGGATTCATCTGGATGGACTCGTCGCCCATGATCTTGCGGGTCTCCCAGACCATCTTCATCTCTTCCTTGGTGTAGCCGTTGTCCTGGAAGACATCGATATGCGGCAGCGCGTTGAACGCGATCTGCTTGGGGTAGACGCTGCATTCCACCGGGCGACCGTTCAGCAGTGCCGCAGTCTGGTGCGCCAGCTCCTCGATCGCGTCCTTGCCGGTACCGGAAACCGCCTGATAGGTGGCCACGTTCACGCGTTCCACGCCTACCGCATCATGCAGCGGCTTGAGCGCGACCAGCATCTGGATGGTGGAGCAGTTGGGATTGGCGATGATCCCGTGGCGCTCGTAGTCGCCTACCGCATCCGGATTGACCTCCGGGATCACCAGCGGGATCTCGGGGTCATAACGGAACTGCGAGGTGTTGTCGATCACCACGCATCCGGCCGCGGCCGCCTTCGGCGCGTATTCCTTCGACACCGACGCTCCCGGCGAGAACAGCCCGATATCCACCTGCGAAAAATCGAATTGCGCGAGGTCTTCCACGATCAGCTCGCGGTTCCCGTAGGAGACGGTGCTGCCGGCCGAGCGTTCACTGGCCAGGGCATGCACCCGGTCCAGCGGCAGGTCCCGCTCGGCCAGGATGGAGAGCAGGGTCTCGCCGACGGCACCGGTGGCGCCGACGACGGCCACGTTGAACTTGCGATCACTCATGTCGGGGTCCTGTAACGTTAAAAAGGGTGTCAGGCGTCGTCCAGCGCAGCGACCAGGGCATCGCCCATACCCTGGGTCGACACCAGCTGCATGCCGTCGCCATGGATGTCCGGGGTCCGCAGGCCCTGATCGAGCACCCGCCCCACCGCGGCTTCCAGACGTTCGGCAAGGTCGTTGCGGTTGAGGCTGTGCCGCAGCATCATGGCAATCGACAGCACGGTCGCCATCGGATTGGCCTTGCCCTGCCCGGCAATGTCCGGCGCGGAGCCATGGATCGGTTCGTACAGACCAACGCCCTCGCTGTTCAGCGAGGCGGACGGCAGCATGCCGATGGAGCCGGTCAGCATCGCGGCCGCATCCGACAGGATGTCACCGAACATGTTGCTGGTCACCATCACGTCGAACTGCTTCGGATCGCGCACCAGCTGCATGGCCGCGTTATCCACGTACATGTGCGACAGCTCGACCTCGGGGAACTCCTGCCCGACGCGCTCGACCACCTCGCGCCACAACTCGGAGACCTCCAGCACGTTGGCCTTGTCCACCGAGCACAGGCGCTTGTTGCGTTTCATCGCGGCCTCGAAGCCGACCCGCGCGATGCGCTCGATCTCGGACTCGCTGTAGCCGGCGGTATTGAAGCCGTAGCGTTCGCCGTCACGCTGCTCGATTCCGCGCGGCTGGCTGAAATAGATCCCGCCGGTCAGTTCGCGCACGATCAGCAGATCCAGCCCGCTCACCACCTCGGGCTTGAGGGTGGAGGCCGAAGCCAGCTGCGGGTAGAGGATCGCCGGGCGCAGATTGGCGAACAGCTCGAGATCGGAACGGATCCCCAGCAGGCCGCGCTCGGGGCGCAGGTCACGTTCCAGGGATTCGTACTGCGGGCCGCCGACCGCACCGAGCAGGATCGCATCGGCGCGGCGCGCCTGCTCCCGCGTCGCCTCGGGATAGGGGTGGCCCGCCGCATCATGCGCGGCGCCCCCGATCAGACCCTGTTCGATCTCCAGTTCGAGGCCGCCGATCTCGGCGACGCGTTCCAGCACTTTCAGCGCCTCGGCCACAATCTCGGGCCCGATCCCGTCACCGGGCAATACCAGAATTCGGTTCACAAACCTCTCCTAACCATCAGATCCATCGATTTTTTTCCACCCGTAGACATGATGGATTGACCTGCCCGACCTCGAGAGCGTGGGTTATGTTCTCGGGGTTGGGACAACCACCTTCAACACAGAGCCAATATCGAGGGGGCAGGTCATGAACCAGTTTAGCGCGGAAGGGATGAAGGATGCAGGGCCGGCGTCGGGTCTGACCGGCGTGAGGCAGGCGGTGGAGCAGGCCGCCGATGTGTACGGCGCCTACATCGGGCTGGACGTGCACAAGGAGACGATCGCGGTGGCGGTGGCCGAGTGCGGTCGTGGAGCGCCGGAGTATTACGGC
>NZ_KB906182.1:0-22202 GCF_000381205.1 Thioalkalivibrio sp. ALE11
TGCGCCGACCACGGGATCGAGCATCGTCTGATCCGGCCGAAACGGCCGCAGACCAACGGAATGGTGGAGCGCTTCAACGGCCGCATCGCCGACTTGCTGCGGACCCGGCGCTTCGGCTCGGGAGAGCATCTGAAGGACACCCTCCAGGACTACCAGCGCCTGTACAACCATCAGATCGGGCAGAAGGCGCTGGGGCACCGAACGCCGGTTGAGACACTCAAGGCCTGGCAACAGGAACGCCCCGATTTATTTCGTAAACGTGTATACAATCAGCCGGGACCCGACAGGTACTCGTGCGCGATACCACCGGTGGTGCCAACATGACCGACACTTCCGACGTCCGCAGGCCGGGCTTCGTCGCCCACATGGCGACGGTCTTCATCAACGCCCTCAACGACAACTTCTTCCGCCTCGTCGTCATCTTCATCGCCCTGCGCGAGTTCGTTGCCGAGGGCGAAGGCACGTTCTATTACAGCCTGGTCGGGTTCGTGTTCCTGCTGCCGTTCGTGCTGTTCTCGCCGTGGGCCGGTTACATCGCCGACCGCTACAGCAAGAAGGCGGTGATCATCGCCACCCGCTCGGCCGAGGCCGTGGTGCTGCTGACCGCCGCGCTCATGCTGATTATCGACTACTTCCCCGGACTGCTGGTGACCGTGTTCCTGATGGGTCTGCAGAGCACCTTCTTCAGCCCGGTGAAGTTCGGCATCCTCCCGGAGATCGTGCGCTACGCGCAGCTGTCGCGCGCGAACGGGCATATCCAGCTGTGGACCTTCCTGGCGATCATCCTCGGCACCGCGCTGGCCGGCTTCGTGATGGAGTTCGCCGGCGAGGCGCTGTGGATCCCGGCGGTGGTGGTCGTGGCGCTGTCGCTCACCGGTCTGATCACCAGCTTCTTCGTCACCCCCACCCGTGCGATCAACAATCCGGCGCCCTTCCGGCTGGACCCGTTCGCCACCGTGGTGCAGTCGATCGCCGAGATCCGGCCGCAGCGGGTGCTGTTCCTGGTGGTCCTCGGCATCGCGTGGTTCTGGGCCCTGGGCACGTCGTACCAGCTCAACGTCCCGCTGTTCGCCGAGCTGCACCTGGGCCTGGGCGAGCTGGCCACCGGCATCATCCTGACGACCCTGGCCCTGGGCATCGGCACCGGCAGCATCCTCGCCGGCTATCTGTCGCGCGGCAGCATCGCCATGCACCACGCCCCGGCCGGCATGATCGCGGCCGCCCTGATCAGCGCGTTGCTGTTTTTCACGACCGACAGTTACCCGGCCACCCTGGTGCTGATGGCCCTGCTCGGCGTTGCCTCCGGTTTCTTCATCGTGCCGATCACTGCCTACCTGCAGGGCCACAGCCCGGAGGAACGGCGCGGGCGTTTCATCGCCGCGAGCAACTTCCTGTCGTTCGGGGCGATGCTGCTGGCACCGGTGCTGTTCTGGGGGCTCACCGGCCCGGCCGGGGCCAGTCCCGGCCAGGTGTTCATCATCGGCGGAGCCGCCTCGCTGCTGGTCGGGCTCGCGGCCCTGCGCCTGTACCGCCGCCACCGCGCGGAGGCGGATGCCTGACCCCCGAAGGCCCCGGCCGCGCGACCGAACCCCAGCATCCGGTGCGAACGTCTATCTTCGAAGGAAGAACTTGCCAGAGGGGCGAACCCGGGAGGCCATCATGAGCAACAACATGGCCGATGTAACCATTCACATCGACGAGACCATCGACGCCGAGGCCCGCGAACGCATCCAGGACGAGCTGCGCGGGATGAGCGGCGTGATGGCGGCATCCAGCCACGAGGAGAAGCCGCACCTGGTCGTGGTCGAATACGACCCGGAGCGGATCAACAGCCATCGCCTGCTCGACACGGTCACCGCCAGCGGCGTGCACGCCCAGCTGATCGGCCTGTAGTCGGCGGCAAGCCTTTCAGGCTCACGAGGCTCACGGACGGTGGCGGCTCGCCCCGTCGGTCACCCCGCCGGCGATCATGTGCGCGACGCGCAGCGCCTCCGGCAGGTGGCTGTGGACGCGCTGGTCCTCCAGCAGCTGCCGCGCCGCTTCGGGTTCGATCCCGCAGCGCTGGACATGGACCCCCGCCAGCGGTTCCATCGCGCCGGCGGCCTCGATCAGCCGCCACTTGCGGGCCCCTCCGGGGACATGGTCGAGCAACGCCCGTCGAACGGCCTCCATGTCGGGTTGCCGGCGTGCCACGACCATCACGGGCAGGCCGGTCCGTTCGTGCAGGGCCTGCAGGTCCACCACGTTGAAGCCGGCAAAGGCGATCCCCTGCAGCAGGATCGCGTGCAGCTGCGGGGCGAACGGGCTGTCCAGCACGCATGCGGCCAGACGTTTGGTTGCATTGGCGCCGTCGCGCCGCACCCGGCTCGACACTACGCCGTCCAGCCGCGTGCCGGCGAACACCGCGCCCACCACCAGCACGTCGCCACGATACGTCCGCGCGAACGGCGCATCATCAAAACCCGCCACGTGCGATAGATGTCCCGGCATGCGTATCCCCGTTTGCCCGCGCCGTCGTACAGCTCCACGTTCTCATACACACGAAGCCCAGCAGAAGGAGGCTCCCGATGGACCCGGATCAGGTCACGGTATTTGGCGGCACCGGCTTTCTCGGCCGCATGATCGTGTACCAGCTGCTCGATGCCGGGCACGCCGTGCGCATCGCCTCCCGCCGCCCCGCACTACCGGCCGACCTGCAACGGCATGACCGGGTGGAACACTGCAGCGCCGACATCCGCAACGATGACGACGTGGCCAGGGCCGTGGCGGGTTCGCGTGGTGCGGTGAATGCCGTCAGCCTGTACGTGGAGCAGCGCGACCTGCGCTTCACCACCATCCACGTGGAGGGGGCCGCCCGGCTCGCCCGGGCGGCGAGCGAGGCCGGCCTGGAACACCTGGTGCACATCTCCGGCATCGGCGCCGATCCCGCCTCGCGTTCGGCATACATCCGAGCGCGGGGCGAAGGCGAGGCCGCGGTGACCACCGAGTTCCGCGACGCCCTGATGGTGCGGCCCAGCGTGCTGTTCGGCCCGGGCGATGCGTTCCTGCGCAACCTCGCGACCCTCGCGCGGCTGCCGATGGTGCCGCTGTTCGGCCGCGGCGACACCCGCCTGCAACCGGTGCACGTGGCGGATGTCGCGCAGGCCGTGGCCACCCTGTTCAACGAACCGCCGGCCGGACACCGGGTGTTCGAGCTCGGCGGTCCGGACATCCTGACTTACCGCCAGATCGTGAACCAGGTGCTGGAGCACCTGGGACAGCCGCGGGTGTTCGTGCCGGTACCGTTTTTCCTCTGGCACCTCGCCGCCGGGCTGACCTCATGGCTGCCCCGCGCACCCCTGACCCGGGACCAGATCTACCTCATGCAGCAGGACACGGTTACCGACAGCACCTGCGCGACCTTCGCCGACCTCGGCATCACGCCGCGTTCACTGGAGGCCTCCCTGCCCGAATGCCTGCCGACGAATCAGACGAACTAGTCGCAGCTACAGGCTGTGGGTGGCGAGGTTCTGCGAGAGCAGGCCTTCCCACAGGGAACCGACCCGTGCGAGATGGTGGCGCGCGATGGCCTCGGCGCGGGGCGCCAGGGCCGCGGCCTGTTCCGCGGATTCCGCGCGCAGGCGGATATCGGCGATCTGCGGCTGGTCCACCGGCATGCCGATCTGGCTGACCAGCACCACCTGCGCATCCGACACTTCGTCGATCTCCGCCACGATCGCCTCGGCGATATGGGTGGCCGTCACGTTGTACAGCTTGCCGACGTGGGTAATCGGGTTCTTGCCGGCGAAGGATTCGATGGTCATCGGACGCGACGGGGTGATCAGCCCGTTGGCCCGATTGCCGCGCCCGGTCTGGCCGTCGTCACCGGCCTCGGCCGAAGTGCCGGTGACCGTCAGGTACACGCTGTCCGCGTCGGGGTCGTCGGCGGTATTCACCGCCACGTCCGGCTCGCGGCCCAGGGCCTCGGTGGCCACGCGCCGCACCTGCCGGGTCGCATCGGAACGCGCGGCCAGATAGGCGTCCGCGTCTTCCAGCGGCGCCCCGATGAAGGCGCAGGCCACCGTCAGGGATACGTCCTCGCCGCTGCGCACCCCCATCACCTTGACGTCCTGACCACGCGCCGGCGGCGCCTCCGACCACAGGCTCATGTCCGCCGCGAACACCGCCCGCTCCAGCGGGCTCAGGGGCGCATAACCCACCCCCAGCGAGGTATCGTTCGCCAGCTGCGGCACGCCATCCCGACGCTGGCGCTCGAACAGCTCCACCAGATCCTGCGATCCGGGACGGATCAGCGAGTGCACCCGCACGTGGCGCTCGACATCCAGCGCCGGCATGTGGGCGGCCAGCCATGCACGGCAGGCCTCCACCGCCAGCTCGTCCACCGCCACGGTCGCGCCGCGATACTCGCGGGTGGCCCGCCCGGCAATGTACAGCTCGATCGGCTCGTCCACCTCGCCCCCGCCGAAGGCCGGGCGGGCGGCGCCGCCGCGCAGCAGGACCTTGTCCACGTTGTGGTGCAGCACGAAGTCGAAGCGCTCGCGGTATTCGCGCGACAGCGCCAGGCTTACCTCCTCCGCCAGCGCATCACACAGCGTGTCCGGATGCCCCAGTCCCTTGCGCTCCACCACCTCGACAGGCTGCAGGCCCGCGGGCCGGCCCTCGAGTTCACTGACCATGATCTTCACGCTTCCCCCCTCCGGCGACGGTCGTGACGGCGATCTTCTCACTGGTGGCCGGCCGTCGCCACATGCAGGCCACAGCCGACCTGCCCCGCGATCCTGCGCGGTTTCAGTCGCTGCGCGGCTGCGGCGGAACGGCTTTCGCCTGCAGACTCGAATGGACGCTCAGCCCCGTCACGGTCAGCAGGATCAGCGCCATGCCGAAGATCTGGACCGCCGCCAGGGATTCATCCAGGAACACCACACCGAACAGCGACGCGGTCACCGGCTCGACCATGGCCACGATGGAGGCCACCGCCGGCGCCGTGTAGTTCAGACCGACGATGTAGAAGATGAACGAAAGGCCGGCGCCCAGCACGCCGAGGATCAGGAACAACGGCCAGCTCGAGGTACTCAGCACGTCCACCATCTGCCCCGGATCACCCAGCGAGAAAAGGATGAGGACCAGGACCGCGAACGCGATCACCAGGATCGCCTGCGGGCTGCCATGGGGCGCGGCAAACTTGAAACCGAAGATGAACACCGCATAGGAAAGACCGGAGGCCAGACCGGCACCCGCGGCGATCAGGGTCACGTCCCCGGCGCCGATGTCGTAGATCCCGGTCAGCAGCACCACGCCCAGCAGGACCATGACGATCGCCACCCACTTGAACAGCGTGGGCCGCTCAAGCCCCAGCGCAAACGAAACCAGGTACACGAACACCGGCGCGCAGTACATCAGCGTCGCGGCCACGGCCACGCTGCCTTCCGCGATACTCAGGAAGTAGAAGGTGAAGTTGCCGGCCACGCCCAGGCCGGCCACCGCCGACCAGAGCCACATGCGACCGCTCGCCAGTCCGCTGCCCTGCGGACGCAACGCCAGCCAGGCGAGCACGAACAGCAACCCGATCGCCCCGCGATAGAACGACACCACCACGGGATCCCAGCCCTGCCCCGTAAGAATGCCGCCGATCCCGCCGGATAACCCCCATGAAAACGCCGCCAGCACGACGAGCAGGGTGCTCAGCCCGGCCAGTTTTTCGTTCGTAAGGGATTTCAGCGGGTTCGGTGAGGCATTGGGCATTCACTATCCTTTCATCGGTCGATGATGCGGGAAAACAAGGGACGTAAGTGTAACAGCCCCTCGCAAACTGCCCCGGCGCATCCACTCGATGTGGGAGAACACCCGGGCGCTGCCCCTGCCCTTGCTCGCCACGGACGACCTCGATCAGCGTGTTGAGGGCATCGCTGGCGGTGACGGGATCGGAGTTCTCCGTGCCCCCCTCACATTCCTTGCCGCCGACCGCGCAGGACGCACGGGTGTGTGACCTGCGTCGATTGCCGCACCCGAGGGGAAGGCCTAACGTCACAGGTGAGCACCCATCCCCCTGTGTGCTCGGCGCCCCGTCCTCTCCCGGAGGTCGGGGCGTTTTCGGTTGCGAGCGTCCGGACCGTGAAGAGGCCGCACTTCCGGGCGGCACACGGCGAACTCAGACATTCGGCTGATGGAAAGGCCCCACCGCTTCGCTATCTTCCGAAGTACACGCATGTACATTCGGGAGATTCGCCATGAACACCACCACCGAACAGAAGATCATCGCCGCAACCTCGGCGGTGGCCCGGCTCACCGCCCTGCACCACTGGCTGGGCGATCCCGCCGATGCACCCGGGCATATTTTGCCGGCGCCGGTGGTCCATGCCTGGGCCAAACGCGGCGAGCCGGGGAGCCAGCACGAGGCCCTGGCCGGGGCGATCGGACGCGGCTGGATCCGGGTCACCCCCGATGGCTATTGCCTCACGAGGGACGGTCTCGCCGCGCTGCAGACCTTCGTGCCGCATTTTCGCCGCCTGGCCCGCCAGGACGCCGAAGACCGCCGCCCCGGGCACCGCACCCACCCGCTTCTGAGCGGCGACGCAACGGCGTGAGCGCAACCGAGAATGTGAGGCAATGCGACCTGCATCAAACTGCCCTCCATACGTTCAACCCTCGAGCCGATGACCCTGTTTGCACGAGCGCCGCGGGGCTGTTCCGATGGACCAACGTTGTACGGTCTGTGGCTGGACTGCATGGTTCGGACCACCGGAGCCGCGGATGAAAAGCCGCCTGATTATCGCCGCCCTGACGATTGCCACGCTGCTCGCCGCACCGGCCCTGCAGGGCGCGGAGAAACAGCCCGAGCGGCCGAGCATCGGTCTCGCACTCGGCTCCGGTGGCGCCGGGGGGCTGGCCCATATCGCCATCCTGCAGGTCTTCGACGACCTGGGCATCGAACCCGACCACATCAGCGGCACCAGCATCGGGGCGGTGATTGGCGGGCTGTACGCGGCCGGCCTCAGCGCCGAGGAGATCCTGGACGTCTTCGACGACTTCGGTGGCTCGCGCATCGATGCCCTTTCCGGGCTGGTTGAGTCCGATGTGCAACTCACCGAGCTGATCCCGCTGCGCCTCGGGCGCAACGCCGTGCTCGACTCAAGCGAATTCCTCGAATTCCTCGCCAAACACACCGATGCCCGGACTTTTGACGATCTGCGCATCCCCCTGTCGGTGGTGGCCACCGACTACTGGAGCGGCGAACCGGTGGTCCTCCACGAGGGCGAACTGTTCACCGCGATCGAGGCGAGCATGGCCGTCCCCGGCCTGTTCGAACCGGTGCCGCAGGGCGACGACCGGCTGCTGATCGACGGCGGCACGTCCAACCCGCTCCCCTGGAATCTGCTGCAGGAAGAGCACGACTTCGTGATCGCCGTCGACGTCTCCGCCAGCCGCAAACAGACCCCCAACGATCCACCGGGCCTGACCGATCTGCTGTTCACCACCTTCAGCATCATGCAGCGCTCGCAGATCCGCCACATGCGCGAACACGACCCGCCCGATCTCTTCCTCGAGGCCGGCAGCGCGGGCATCCGCCTGCTCGACTTCAACCGGGTCGAGGAGATCGTGGAAAAGGCGCAGCCCAGCGCCGAAAAGCTGCGCGAGGCACTCGAGACCCGGCTCGATCCACCCGCGCAGACAAGCCCGTAGGCGGCCTGCCCGACTGCAGCGCGGCCGGGCTCAGATATGCCGGGAGAAATCCCCGTAGCGGCAATGACCAAGCAGGTTGCGAAACGCCGGGCCGTCCAGCCGAATCAGCGAGACGTGGTCACCCCCCTCCACATAGATCCTGTCCTGCGCCGCGAGCGATTCATCCAGGAGGACCTCCAGACCCCATGCGGTACCCAGCGCCGGCACTGCCCCGTGTTCGCAGTCCGGGAACACCGACCGCACCTCCTCTTCGGTCGCCAGCCCCACATGCTCCCCGAGCATGTAGTGCAGCTTGCCGAACTGCAGCCGGCGCGTGGCCGGCAGGACCGCCAGCATGTAATGGCCGGCATCCTCCACCAGCACACCCTTGGTCAGTTCATCGCCGGGTACGTGGGCGGCCTCGGCCGTACGGCTGGCGGAATCCGCACGCGGATGGCCCACAACGTCATAATTCACGTCCCGCTCGTCGAGAAATTCCTGCAATGTAGTGCTGATCGTCATCGTTCTGCCCCTCTCGCCGCGGCCGGGTCACGCAAACGCGGATCCATGCCTTCAATCCGAGGATAGACAGACAAATGGCACCGGACTCGCCGCTGTCCGAAACCGGGTGCCCGCCGGGGTCCTTCGGCAGGCTGCCCCGGTGAGGAAAGGTCAGTTTTCGAGCTGCCGCTTCAGGTGATTCAGCGTCTCGCAGTGCTCGTGCTGCGGACTGAAGAGGATGATCTCGGCGTCCTCCTCCACCCGGAGGGTGTGCCCGGGCGGCCAGTAGAAGAGATCCCCGGCGGCTACCGCCTCCTCGCTACCATCGCGGTAGGTCATGATCAGGCGACCCTGAATCATGTAACCCCAGTGGGGTGACTGGCAGAGATCCTCCTTCAAACCGTGGAGCAGCGGGGTGATGTCGGTGCCCGCATCCAGCGAGAAATACTCCCCCGTCATCTCCGTGTAACCGGACGCGTCGCCGAACTCCAGGGCCTGACGCGCGACGGCCCCCGGGGCACTGAACACCTCGGGCACTTCGGACTTCGCGATGCGCATGATCTGCCTCCTTCCCGTCCAGCGGGGCTTGCTTCCAGACCACAAGGCCTTGCATGGAGTCTAGAAGGGTCCGCGGCCCTGTCCACGCGGGGGACCGCGGACTGTGACTGCGTCCCGACTCTGTGGGTGACGCGCCCGGGCGGCAACGCATGGATTGCCCCATACTCCCGAGGCAGCAAGTCCGGACTGACGGGAGAAGGGCATGCTTCGCATCGCGGCTGTGCTGTTGCTGGGCCTTGGGATCTTCGCCGGCTGGATCGCCGCGCAGAGCTGGGAGGCCATGCGCGTACTCCAGGACATCGAGGCCGGCGCGGGGCCGAGCGCGCTGAAGGAGCGCACCCCCGAGCCCGCGCGCGAAACGCTTGCGCTCGCGACGGACGAAGGTGACATCGCGGCCGACCTGTACCATCCCCGGCAGGAGGTGGGCGCGCGCATCGTCCTGGTACCGGGCTTTACGCCACAGGGCAAGGACGACCCGCGGCTGGTGCAGCTCGCCCATACGCTGGCGCGGGCGCGCTTTCTGGTGCTGGTGCCCGACCTGCAGGGCTCGAGAGCGCTCAGCGTGCGCCGCGAGGATGCCGCAGCCATCGGTGATGCCGCCGCCCTGCTCGCCCGCCTGGAGGTGGAGCGCGCACCGGACGAACAGGACGTGGGGGTCGCCGCCATCTCCTACGGCGTGGGCCTGGCCGTGCTGGCTACACTCAAGCCGGAGGGAAAGGAAACCATCGACTTCCTGGTCGGGATCGGCGGCTACTACGACACCGGGAACGTCATCACCTTCGCCACCACCGGGGCCTACCGGGAACCCGGCTCGAACCGGTGGCAGACGCGCACGCCCGACCCGCTGGCAAAATGGCTCTTCCTGTGGGGCAACCTGCATGTGCTCGATGACCGCGCGGACCGCGCGCTACTCGACGAAATCGCCCGCCGGCGCGCCGCCGACCCCGAGGCCCCCATCGACGACCTGAGCGACCCGCTCGGCGTCGAGGGCCGAAGCCTGCTGGCGCTGATCCTGAACGACGACCGCGAGCGCGTAACGCAGCTGCTGGATGACCTGCCGGCCGGCGCGCGGGAAGCCATCGAGTCCTGGTCCCTCGCCGAGCACGATCTCTCGCATCTTTCCGGCCGCGCCCTCCTGATCCACGGCCGGGACGACACGATGATCCCGCATACCGAAAGCACGCGCCTCGCCCGTGCCATCGGGGACACCGACCTGCACCGGATCGACGGCTTCTCCCACATCGACCCGCATGGCGTCGGGCTCATCGGCCAGTGGCGGCTCCTGCGCGCGATGACGAACCTGCTGGCATGGCGCGACGATGGCGCCGTACACTCCGAAAACCGAACCCCGCGAACCGAGGACTTGCCATGAAGGGCTTCACGAAACCGTTGCTGATGCTCGCGCTGTTCCTGCCGCTGCTGGCCGCGCCCGCGCACGCCCTGGACGGCGACACGATCGACCGCTGGCTGGCGGCGACCCAGGAACTCAACGAGTGGAGCGCGCAGCAGCCCGAGGTGCAGGAACCGGCGATGGGCGCGCAGGACGACGAAGCCTCGATGGCGGAGATTCGCCAGGCCATCGAAGAGGTGGCGCGCATGGAGCAGGAGGTGGAGGAGATCGCCGCCCGTAACGGCTTCGACAGCAGCCACGAACTGACCGAGATCGGCTCGCAGATCTTCAACGCCCGGCATGCGCTGGAGATGGAGCGCCGGCTCCCGGAAATGGAGCGCGAGCTGGACGAAAGCCTGCAGCGCATCGAGGACGATCCGGACATGCCGGCGGAACAGAAGGCGACCATGCGCGACGCCCTGGAGCAGCAGCGCGAGATGCTGCACAACGTCGCGCCCGACGTGCCCGAGCAGGACATGGAGGCGGTGCGCAGCCGCGAGGACGAGCTGGAGGCCCTGTTCAGCAACTGATACCCCCCTTGTTTGGAGGGGGCACATCTCCGGGGACGGTGCCATATTGATCCTGTTGAGAATGCAACAGGACCGTCCGGATCCAGGAGATGTTCGATGCCCGCGAAGACCCGTTTCCGCAGCCGTTCGCTGGTGCTGGCCCTCGGCCTGCCCGCACTGGCGATCCCCGCGTTCACCGCTTCGGCGGATGAGTCGCCGATCCAGCTCGAACCCCTCGTCCTCGACGGCGGGGGCGATCACTACCGCTACGGCGTCCTGACCGACATCCAGGGCGACGAGATCCGCTGGACGGTGACCCAGGGCCCGGAGATCACCCGCATCCATCCCGACGAGGACTACCGTTCCGGCCTCGGCGGGCGCGAGGACCTGTTCACCGGCCCCGCCCTGGATGGCGAGTTGTATCGCAAGGAGCAGGAGCTGGGGGTTCTGCTGCCGGTGTTCGAAGGCGAACAGGTGGAGCCGCCGCACACGTTCCAGGACATGTTCGACAACCAGCGGCGAGTGGAAGAATACCGCGTACACGTGGCCGAAACCGGCGAGACGCGCGAGATCGCCGGGGAGACGGCACAGGGCTACCGCCTGGCCGCGGTCACCGAGATGACCAACCTCGACAGCGACGATGAAGAGGCCCTGTTCTCCGTGAACCACGGAACGGTGTGGGTGTACGAGGACGAGCCCTTCTCGTCGGCGCTGCTGCAGCTGAGCCCCGGCATGTTCCGCATGGCCATCGGACCCAACGTCCCGAACGGCCTCGAGGCCCATTACCTCCACACCTTCGGCGAGGCCCTGGAACCGCTCGGCATGCCGGCCGGCCTGCAGCTTCAGGGCTTCCACACCTCCGCCGACACCCTGGAAACCATGGAGGCCCAGGACTGGGCGCTTGAAGAAGACCAGTCACCCGGCCAGGCCTCGGGCATCGCCTACCGGATCGAGGTCACCGAATTCAGCGACGACGCCGACGCACCGGATTACGCCGCCCTGCAGGAGTACCCGCGCGCCGGCGCGGCCGCCTTCGAATACCTCCGCACCCCGCCCGTGCTGGCCGACATGCTGGATGCCTGCATCCCACTGCCCGCGGACATGCCCCGCGACGAGCTGGCGGCGATGCTGGACGAGCAGGCGACCTTCGACGGGGCCCTGGAAGGAGCCCACTCGGGAGCACTGCTCGGGCAGGCGGCCTGGGGCGGCCAGGAAGATCCGCAGCGAGGCGACGGCTTCGCTCTGGTCGTGGAGGCCTTCCTGCCGGAGCTCGAGACCGCCGCCTGCATGATCTTCACCCGGGTGGGCGCGGGCGTTCCCGATGACACCGCCACCCTCGAGATCGCCGACCCGCGCAGCACCGAGGCCGAAGGCCGGCTGGCCGCGCACCTGCTGGTGGGGGATGTCAGCGAACCCGGCGACATCACCTTCCTGACCGTCGGCCAGGGCCTGAGCGGAGAGGTCCGGCTGGATACCGCCGACCCGGACGGCACGTTCCACGGCCACCTGGACGTGGAAGGCATCGCCACCCCGCTGGACGACCTGGGTGCCAGCGACGCGTTCCGCCTCGAGGGCGAGTTCTCGGCGATGCAGTACTGGGACCGCGTACCCGTCGCCCGCTGAGGCCCCGGACGTCCACATGCAAGAACCGGCCGAGGAATAAGCGCCCGGGCGGGACCGGCCGGCCCTGCCCGGGCCCCGGTCCCGCCCGCCTTCAGCCCTTCAGCGCCGCGATGGCCCGGACCGTGTTCTCCTTCACCGGGCGCGGGCGCTCCGGGCGGAAGCGGCGGATGTAGTCCACCAGCTCCGGCCCCGTCAGCACCGGTACCGACAGCTCGCCCGAACGCCCCAGCGACACCTCCGGGTGCGTGAACAGCACGATCGGCTGGATCCAGCGCTTGGCCTTGCGGCCCTTCAGGTACTCGCTCAGCAGCCACACCTGCTTCTTCACCTGGCGCACCGGGTTGCGCATCTGCTTGGTATAACGACTGCCGCGCCGCCCGGTCTTGCTCACCGTCCACTGCGAGGCCTGCTCGTCGCAGTCGATGGCCCCGCTGTTGTGCTTCACCTCGATCACGAACAGCGCCTCCGGCCCCGCCACCACCAGATCCGCCTCCGCCACACCCGTGGGCGAACGCTCGTCCGGCAGGTCCACCTGGCTGAAGACCGTGAACGAGTCGGGCAGCTCCGCCAGATATTCCAGCGCCGCATCCTCGCCGCGCGCGCCCGCCTCGATCACCGCGCTGCCACCCACCAGGCCCACCAGCGCGGCCACCCCCGCCAGCGTCACCAGCCCCACCAGCGGATGCACGAAGAACGCCCCCAGCGCCACCGGCAACCCCAGGAGCAGCACCAGGTTGCGCCCGCGCCTCTGGATCGCCTGCGACTCTTCAGTCAGCCGGTTTGCAGTGACGTAGCGAGTGTCTGCCATGGATGCCCTAGCCTGCCAACGTCCGGGATCAACCGCGCACTTTAACCCGTCGGCCCTGTAACAGGGCGTGGCGTACCCCTTTGCAGTCGCCCCCTATGGCCACTCCGTGCCGCGCGGGTTGCTAGCGCTTGACCTCCATGTGGATTTCGATGGTGCGCAGGAGCTTCTGGCGGTCGATCCAGCCGATGGCCCGGCCGGATTCCTCCAGCACTGGGATCTGGTTGAGGTTGTGCTCACTCATGAGCCGCAGGATGTCCTCGGCCTGCGTATCCGGCCCGACATGGCTCAGCGAATCCGCGGGGGTCATGATATCAGCGATCCGGGTGGTCACCCACTGCTCCCGCGGCACCTTGCGGCTGTCACTCAGGGTCACCAGCCCCTGCACCCGCTCCGGCTCGCCGACCAGAAACGAACGCCACCCGCCCGGCAGAACGCCCTGGTCGATCCACTCCTGGATGGATGCATCCGGACTGTCGAAAGGCGGCTCCGGATCGGCCAGATCCCGCGCCCGCACATCCACCAGCCGCTCGCGCATCTCGTACATCCGCCCCTGCCCTTCGGCCATGGTCAGCAGGAACCAGGCGATGAGCATGATCCAGACGCCACCGATCAGGTTGCCGATCACCAGGAGGTTCCAGAAGCCGAAGCCGAACAGGAGATACGCCACCATCCGACCGCCCCAGACGGCGGCATCCACCGCCCTGCGCGGGTCGCCGGTGACCTTCCACACCAGCGCGCGGAACACCCGCCCCCCGTCCAGCGGAAAACCGGGGATGAGATTGAATATCGCCACCACCAGATTGATGAATGCCAGCCAGCCCATGACCACCGACACCGGTTCGTACCAGCCGGCGGTGACCAGCGCGAGCCCCCCGAAGATCAACGCCAGGGCCACACTGACCGCCGGCCCGGCGATGGCGATCCAGAACTCGTCTTCCGCGCGCTCGGCATCCCCGCCCATCTGGGCCAGCCCGCCGAAGATGAACAAGGTGATGGAATCCACCGGAACGCCCCGCCGGATGGCCACCACGCTGTGGCCCAGCTCATGAGCCAGGATGGACACGAAGAACAGCAGGGCCGTCACCGCCGCGGTGCCCACCACCATCGGCAGGGTCCACTCCGGAAACTGGTAGTGGAAGCCGGTGCTCATGGCCGTCAGCAGCAACAGCAGGATGAACACCCAGCTCACGTGGATCTGGATGCGGATGCCGCTGATGTGGCCGAGGACCAGGACCCTCTTGAACATACTTCCACTCCTTGCAGTGGGCGCGGCCCCGTGTCGAGCTGCCGGAACCACCTGACGCCCATTATGTGGCCCCGCAGCACCTCCCGGACAGGGGAACTCGACGCAGGCCCGAGGCGGAGCACGACAACCGACTGCATCCGCCGGCATTACCCCGTTCCAGTCCTCCGCACTCGCGGCCGGTGGCATCCCGACTTTGACGGGGACCCTGCCACATCGGGGTCTATCGGGTTGATTATGCCGGCCATGCCGCTGGTGCAGACGCTGGGGGTGGGAGGCCCCTCATGGCGGTTGCTAAGTGACACCTGCCCGGTTTCGCGGTCCGCCTGTCTTGTCCGGGGGTGAACAGCAAAGTGATCGATACACATCGTGCGCCCGGGGATTGCCTCAGTTCGGCAACCCGGATCCGCTGCTTCTCTTGCACGCGGTGGGCATCGGCCGATGATCCGAGACCTTCGGCAGGTGTCCTCGCCGGCCACACGTTCCGCGCGCCGTTTACTTCACCTTTTCCGCAGGTTACCTTTCACCCCGTCATGGCCGAACAGCGGTCACCCGACGGCAGCCCCGGGCCCACCCCTGGCCCGGTGGTCGCAGGCCATACACCGCGTACAAGGACGCCCCACCCATGATGCTCTCCCGGCTTCGGCGATGGTTCACTCGCGCGCGAGACAACAGCCAGCCGGCCCCCGGCCGCGCACCGAAGTCGGACGCCCGCGAAGGCACTGCCAGCAGCGACGCAGTGCGAGGAGGCGACGGCACGGAACCGCTCCTCTCGGAACGGGAACTCTCCTCACGGTACTGCGCCGGACTGTTCGCCACCCGACACCAGTCCGAAGGCTCGCCCGGCCCCGAGGAGCGCGCCTGGCTGCGCGAGCATCGAGAACGGGTCATGGAGGATCCCACCGCATTCACCGCCAGGGTGCCGCGGCTTCCCCGGATCGTGCCCCGGCTCATGGCCACCCTGCGCGGTCCCGAGCAATACGGATCGAAAGAGATCGCGAAGATGGTCGAAAGCGATCCCGTTCTGGCCGGCAACATGCTCAAGGTCGTCAACAGTCCGTCCGTACGACCGAACCGCAAGGAGATTGTGAGCATCGAGCAGGCCCTGACGATTCTGGGCAACCGGGGCATGCGCGAAGTGGTAGCCGCCGCCATCATCAGTCCCATCGCTCAATTCGGGCAGGATCGTCGCCTGAACTCGGAAGGCCTGTGGCAGATCTGGCCGGAGACGCTGCAAACCGCCATGAACGTGAAGGTCGGCGCCCGGCACATCGGCGGCGGGGTCGAAGGGTTCGCGCTCCATCTCTCGGCCCTGACTCACAGCAGCGGACTCATGGTTCTGCTGCGCAACCTGGACACCCTCGAGGTTCCCACGGTGTCATCCGGGTTCATCGACGAGCTGGAAAGCCTCGCACGAAATGCCTCCGTCGCCATCGCGCAGCACTGGGATTTCGACGAAGACAGCGTCCGCATGCTGCAGGGCTGGGCCGATTCCGATCGCTCGACCCTCGAAACCGCGCTGCTGATCGATGCCATCGGTTTTACCCGGATCAGCAACCTCTGCAGGCGCGGTGAGCTGGGATCCAGCTCCTGCCAGGCCTACCTCGACGCCCTGCCGCGCTTCGCGAACGAGTGGAAAACCTCCCCCTCGGAGCCCGGCTAGACAGGCCCGGCACTTCCCGGGACGGGCTTCGTCATCAGGACCCAGTGGCCGGAATGCCGACAACCGGGCCAGGGCAACAGCGGCCTGCGCGCCACGTCGGCATAACCGAGCCGCTCGTAAAGCCGCCGTGCACCCCGGTTTTCTTCCGCCACGATCAGGCTGAGCACTTCCGCGCCGCTCCCGGCCGCCACCTCCTCCGCGCGCTGCATCAATGCGCTTCCCACGCCGCGGCCGCGCCAGGCCGGATCGGCCGCCACGGCGTTCACGTACCAGGACCCCGGGGCCAGCGCCTCCAGCTCCAGCAACGGACGCACCACGACCGGGGCCTCGCTCAACGGCTCGACGTCATGCGGATCGGGCAGACGGTACCCGAGCAGCATCCCGAAGACCTCGTCCCCGATCTCGGCCACATGGGCATTCACGTAACTGAAGCCGCCGTCTGTCCCGCTTACGGTGCGCGCCCCGAACTCCAGGGGATCCCCCTCCGGACCGGCGGACTCCCGCCACAGATACATCGGAATCCCCTCGCCTGCGAAGTCCATGAGCTCCGCCAGTCGCCGCGCATCCCCGATCTCTGCCGCACGTATCTTCAGATCCATCTCGCATCCCCTCCCTGCGCCCCAGAGATCCCTTCCCCGCGACAGAACGACGTCGCTCAGTACGCAGGGCTGCTACGGCGACGCCCCCGATACACCCGGCCCCACAAAGTCGGCGAACCGGACTCCAACAGAGCCCTCTGCCTGCGACACCGCCGCGTGGCATGCCGGCCGTGCCCCGTTCTCTTAACTGGAGGATAGCCCACAGACGGGCGCCCCCACCCGCCCGAGATGAACCGCGCACCTTGACGCGTCGGCCTTATTGCAGGGCCCTGGTCCCGCGGCACGCGGGATACTGCGAGCAGCCCCAGAACTCCTGGCCGGCGCCGGCACCCTTGCGCGCCTTTCGTTTCACCATCGCACTGCCGCATTTCGGACAAACGGGTGCCGCCGGCGCCGAGTGGCGCTCCCGCAGACCCTCCACGTGCGCCCGGCGGGTGTGGCGCGAACGCTCGAGGCATCAGGCCCCGCCAGTGTCACCAGCCCCACCAGCGGATGCACGAAGAACGCCCCGAGCGCCACCGGCAAGCCCAGGAGCAGCGCCAGGTTGCGCCCGCGCCTCTGGATCGCCTGCGACTCCTCGGTCAGACGGTTTTGCGGTGATGTAGCGGGTATCAGCCATGGGTACGGAAGCAACCCCTATTGTCTGGGCGGGTCAGCTGCGCTTGCAGTTATGCTAAGACCCAACGGTGTTCTGGCGCCAAGGCAGCACGGCATCAAGCAGGTTGCTGATTCACCCCCGCCTTCAAGGCGTCCGTATGCTTTCGAACACGCGCAGTTCGACATCCGGCGCATCGGGATCCAGCGGCGCCACCACGCGAAGTTCCAGCTCCGAGCTTGCGCCCGGAGCCAGCGCGGGCACGATGGGGCGTAGCCCGTCTGGCCCGGGAAAGATCTCCGCCACCGAGACCCGCCAGTCGGAACCGAAGACGGACCGTACCTCCGGGTGCCTGACTCGTCCTGCCCCCACCAGTACGGGCTCGGCCTCAGCGGAGAAACCGATGACCAGATGGAGGGGGCCGACCAGCGCCATGTCGGAGTGGTTGGTCATCCGGACGGTCTGACGAAGCGCAAAGCCACCGGACGGCCCCGGTTCGCGAGTGTCCCCGACTTCAAAGGTCACCTGATCGGTCACATCGACAGGCGTGGAATCCGCCTCGTCTTCATCCGAAACACGAACGCCGATCCACTGCGTGGCCGCGCCCGCACGGATCTCCACGGCACTGGCGCCGGGCGCGCGAGACCTCAGTGCCCAGCGATCCCCCTCGGGCGCTCGCACGACCTCCACGACCGAGGCGTCCGTGACACGCACGCGGCTCCCCCGGCCCGGTCGGGACAGGTTCGAACGGGTGCCCGGGAACGTCCGCCCGTGCAACTCCAGCGTTCGTGTCTCGTCTGGGCTCAGGTAAAGCCCGTTGGGGCGCACTTCGAGAGATCGGGGCTGACCGAGAACACTCAACGCCGCGAGTCCCGGCCGGGTGGCAAGGGGCTCCTCGAGTGCCCGACGAACCTCCCCGGTCCCGGCGCTCGAACTCGACCGCACCGCGTCCGCCACCGGGAAATGCGCGCCCCAGCCGAGAGTGCCCGCGACCAGCGCCACGCCGAGCAGAGCAGGACCACCGGAGCCCCGGGGACGCAACATGAGCCCCACAAGCCCCGCCAGCAGCAGGGCCGGCCATGGCCATCCTCCGAAAAGCGTCCCCATTTTCAGGCCCAGGTCGCCCAGCCACCCCGCGGGGATCCCCAGCGCGGCCCGGACCCAGAAAAGCCCCGTGAGCAGAAAACCCGCCAGCCCGACGGCCAGCAGCAGCCGGACTCCCGTAGCGTTCGTCAGAGCGGGGGCCAATCGCCGGCCCTGCCAGGCATTCGCCAGAGCAAGCCCCCAGGCGCAGGCGACCAGAACAACGACCCCCCATCCCCACCGACCCCAGATTTCGGCCGGAGGCAGCGCCACGAGGAGCAGGATACCCCCGCTCGCTACCGCAAACGCACTCCATCCGGGCGCACCCGCGCGCCCCCGGGCTGGCCCCGTCGTCACCTCTGCGCGACCCACCAGACACCCCCCCCACAAGAAAAGAATCAATGCCGAAATCACGGGTATCATCCTTCCCACGGTCGGACACAGGCCAGCGCCCAGATGTTTTGCGGCCAGGGCCACACAAGTGAAACCGCAGTAGCCGGTTCCTTACCATGAGGATACTTGCTTTTACCTTGGGGGTACTCGAATCACATCGAAGCCAACAGCGTCCGGAGCTAGTCGAAGGGAGATTGCCAGGCGAAGACCGCCGACTCGGCTTTCCCGGGTCGCCTCAGACACAGATGCAGTTCCTGGTCATTGCGCCATTGCATGGCGTAGACGGCGCCGCTGAGCAGTTGCACGGGCTCGGCGTCGACAGCCGTCAGCCAAGTATGCGACAGCCCACCCCAGCTTCCGCGCAACTCGCGAACCACGTAGGCAAGCTGCGTCTGATCGGGTGACCAGGCGTGATCGGATACCATCAGCGAGCGCGTACTCCAGCGAACGGGTCGGTGTTCACCCAGCACGCGGCCACCCGATAGTTCCAGCCTGATCAGGCGCGGATCCACCTTCTTGACTTGCACCTTGCCGAGTTGAGTCCAGTCATCCCAATACGAATACGGCGCCTGAAATCGCCAGTGACCGATGTCTTCGGCACCACATGCAGCGGTATCGGCACGTTCCATTCGATCGGGCCGGTCAAGGTCGATTGCGTGAACCACAGCCGGTGGCTGCTGGCCACGCGGTTTCACTCTCAACGATGCGGAGGACTGCTGCACGGGCGTCGCCTCGTTGGCGTCGGGAGGCAACACACCGGTCAGGAGGCGTTGTCCATCACGACTCCAGCAAAGCTTGTCGATTCGCGGTGCGGCGGTTGCCGCGTCGCCGCTGCTGTCGCGCCCATCGGGTTCCGGCAGATGGCGGATGCCAGTGTCCAGATCCAGCAAGGCCAGCCGATGTTCGGGAGGGGCATTTTCACCGCGATTGGTCCACAGCCAGAACGCCAACCATTGCCCATCGGGCGAATAACTCAGCGGCAGATGGTCGCCGCAATCGATGCCCTCGGTGCCGGCTACCATCTCACCGCCGGTGCTGGCAGGTTCGATGTTCGGGTGACATCCTGCCAGGCTAACAACCAGCAAACCGACCAGTACCAGCCCCGCCAACGCCCGTTCGAAACACTGCACAGACCCCCCCCCCCCAGAGCCCCCGACCGCAAAGCCGCCCTGAACGGCATGCCAGACTCTCAATAACAGCTGGCTCAGTTATTTCCAGGGCGGCTCAGCTGCGTCTGTAGACCTGCTTACGATGACCGACCTTCACAACCGTCACGACCAGGAGGTCATCCACCACTTCGTAAATAATTCGGTACACGCCTTGCCGGATGCGGTAGCGCTCCTGTCCCGAGAGCTTTTCACTGCCGACCGGACGGGGATCATCCTGCAGCGCCTCCATGCGCTGAAGAATGCGAGCCACATCTTTGTTCGGGATTGAACGAAGGTCTTTGGCAACGGACTTCTTGAATACAAGCCTATATCTTTCCATGAGCCTTCAAATCATCGAGCAGGGCCTCATAGCTCATGGTTGGCTCGGAGACCCGCTCCTCGAACGCCGCCAGATCTTCCTGATCCTCGGCCAATGCCGCACGAACCGCCTCGTTGACGATATCCGACAAGGAACGATTCGTATGCGCAGCCTTCAGCCGCAGCGCCGCATGCAACTGAGGATCGAAATAAACCGTCGAACGTTTCGGTGTCTCGCTCATGGAGCTCCTCCACACAACCACACCAAGAGGTTTTAGCGTCAAGACATCAAAACGTCAAGACATCAAGCGCTGCCACATTGCGGACAACCGGGTGCCACCAGCGCCGCGTGACGCTCCCGCAAACCCTCCACGTACGCCCGTCGGGTCTGGCGCAACGGGTTCTGAAGCCGGAACGACCGCCGGTAGATCTTCCGGGTCCACTGGGCCTGAAGCTTACCGCCGAAGATCCAGCCCCCGCATGTTCTTCGTCTCGATGACGAAGATGCCGAACCGCGACACCAGCACATAAGCGATCTGCGTGGTGCCGACCGCGGTCTACAAGGCCCATGGCCCCCAGCCGCATGGCAGAGGAGGCAGCATTCATGGCTTGCCCTCCTTCCTGATCCGCTCCTCCAGCGCCTCCAGCTCCTGCAAGTCCTCGGCATCGGCCTCCAGTGCCTCGTCTCTGCGCCGCCGGGACCTTCAGGCGCTGGTCGTCCATGACGAAGCCCTTGACCAGGTACTCCTCCAGATGGGCGGTGGCCCACTGGCGGAACTGGGTGCCACGGGGCGGAACGCACCCGGTAGCCGACGGCCAGGATCATCGGCAGGCTGTAGACACTCACCTTGCGCCGCACCTGGCGCGCCCCTTCCTGACGAACTATTAAGTTTTCCTTAATAGTTGCCTCGGCGGACAGCTCGCCGCTCTCCAGGATGTTCCTGACGTGGGTGTTGATCGGGTCACGCGCCGGATTGGAGCCAAGAAGCGGCGGAAAATCGGTCGCTGTGTAGCCGGTGGTTATGTTTCGTCATCATCAAGGTCGGACATACGCAATAGCTGACTACTGCGACGCACAGTGAGAATATCAATCTGATCCTTGACGCTATAAATCACCCGGTACGCTCCAAATATCAACTCCCTTATGCGAGGTGATCCCACCTCCGGAACCATGCGTCCACTTTTGGGGAAATCAGCTAACCGCTCTACTGCGGCAAATAAATCATCAACCCACCGTACCGCAGCATCCGGACTATCTTCTGAAATATACCGCGCCATGTCCTCGACACGCTCCAGCGCAAGCGGGGACCAGACGATCTTCATTGGGTCAGCCCATTCAAAACCCGCCCCTTCGCATCTTCATGCTCTGTACCATCCCCGGAGGCTATTTGTTCTTCCGCCTTGTACACCTCTTCGAGTATTTCCAGACGTTCTTGCATCTTCTCGTACTCGTGAACATCCACCAGTACTGCAACGCCACGACCCCTTTGTGTCAGCACCATAGGACGACGGGTTTCATGGAGCTGCTTTACGAATGTGGCCACCCCTGCACGAAATTCAGACAGAGGACGGATATCTTCATCGACTCGAACCCTTGACATGGAAACCACCCAGTACATTTTGGCGTACGTTTAAGAGTACAGCCTTGCCTGAAGGCAAACAAGGTATCCGACGGAAGGAACAGCCGGGCTCAAGAGTCCCCGCAGTAGAACTACCCGATCACCCGCCCCTCCCGCACCCCACGCGCATACGCCTCCATGAAATGGTCGCTGACGAGGCGCCAGCGGGCGCGGGTCTTGCCGGGGAACAGGCGCAGCGTAAGCGTCCAGCGAAATACATTCTTCCTCCCTGGCGGCGCTGGCCGGATGATGGTGCCGAACCCAGTGGGAGAGGAGCGGCATCATGGGATGGCGCCAGCGCAGTCGGAGCGAGTGGCAGGAGTTGGTGTCGGGCTGGGAGCGTAGCGGTCTGACCCAGGAAGTGTACTGTGCCCGGCACGGGATCTCGGTTGGCAGTCTGCAGCGCTGGCGGCGGCTGTTGGATGCGGAAGCGGCGAGGCCGCGGGCGGAAGGGAGCGCCGCGACCGAGTTCGTGCCGGTGACGCTGGTGGGT